>JAEDFA010000084.1 GCA_016293005.1 Treponema sp. | reverse complement strand
AGAATCTGATCTGTTGTTAATGCTGCCATATTGTCTTCCTCACAAATATGTAAATATTTTTATTTCACTTCTATTGAAGTGCTGCAGTAAAAAATTCATACGAACTTTCTGCAGATAGAACACGGACAGTCGACAGCTAATGAAGCCTGACCGTGTATAAAAAACTTATTCAGCCTTAGCTTCTTCTGCAGGTTTTTCTTCTGCACTTGGAGCGGCTTCTGCTTTTGGTGCGCTTGGAGCATCACCTTCAGCTTCTTTTTTTTCTGCGTAAGCCTTAATAGTTGCAGCAAGTTTTCTTGCCGGGCCATTGATTGCAGACATAAGCATAGCGATGAGTTCTTTCTTTCCAGGAACTTTTGAGTATGCTTCAATTTTTGCTGCATCCATAACTTCTTTTTCAACGCAAGCACCTTTTACCGTAATAACAGGCGCATCTTTTGCGAAGTCAAAAAGCACTTTTGCAACAACATTTGAATCTTCTTTTGTCATTGCGATAACTGTTGGACCTTTAAGGTATTCTGCAACATTATCGATTTCCATTTCTTCAAAAGCGATTCTGGCAAAATTATTTTTAATAACTTTAAGAACTGCATTATGTTCGCGAAGTTTTCCACGAAGAGTTGTAATCTGTTCAACAGTCAATCCACGGAAATCAGCAAAAATAAAATCATTGTATTCTGAAAGAACTTTTTTTGCTTCTTCAATGGCAGCTGTCTTAGCAGGCTGAACTTTTTTTGCTTTAATTGCCATAATTATTCACCTTCCTTAACATCTACCCATACACCTGGGCCCATTGTTGAACTAACAGAAATTGACTGAATGAATCCTACGGAATTACCGTTAGGAGCTTTCTTTTCAACTTCAGAAATCAAAGTATTAATGTTTTCTGCAACTTTAGCAGGTTCCATTGAAACTTTACCTACAGCAATATGAATTACACCTGTTTTATCAGCACGGAATTCTGTACGACCTTTTTTAAGTTCGTTAATTGCGCTTACGATGTCTGTTGTTACTGTTCCTGTTTTTGGGTTAGGCATAAGACCTTTTCGACCAAGAACCATACCAAGACGACCTACATCTTTCATCATATCTGGAGTAGCAACTGCAACATCAAAGTCGAGCCAGCCACCTTTTACTTTTTCGATGTATTCATCTGAACCTGCATAAGCAGCACCAGCATCTAAAGCTTCCTGTACACGACCTTCCTGACAGAATACTAAAACCTTTTTTTCGCCTCTAAACTGATTTGGGAAAACGAGTGTATCACGAACCGAAGTAGATTTATCAAGACGAAGAGAAATATGCGCTTCTACTGTTTCGTCAAATTTAGCAAGTTTCATGTCCTGAACCATCTGGCAGGCATTTGCTACATTGTATTTTTTTGTTAAATCGTATTTTGCAGCGGATGCACGATATTTTTTTCCATGTTTCATATTACTGCTCCACCTCTACGCCCATACTGCGTGCAGTACCAGCGATAATTTTTTTTGCTGCTTCAATGTCATTTGCATTAACATCTGGCATTTTTGTTTTTGCGATTTCTTCAAGGTCTTTCTTAGAAAGAGTTGCAACCTTGTCGCGCAGTGGATTTCCTGACCCCTTTTCAATTTTTACAGCCTTTTTAATAAGAACAGCTGCTGGAGGAGTTTTAAGGATGAATGTGTAAGATTTGTCCGCATAAACAGTAAGAACAACAGGAATAATAAGACCTTTTTCCATGTTCTTTGTTCTGTCGTTGAATTCCTGGACAAACTTTGGTGCAGAAACACCATGAGGTCCAAGAGCAGGACCAATCGGTGGAGCCGGTGTCGCAGCTCCTGCCGGGCACTGCAATTTAATTACGGCTGTTACCTTTTTTGTTGCCATTTTAATTCTCCTAAAATTGGTGTGAGTTATAAAAATAACTTCTAGCGAAATGAACTATTCCAACGGACATTCATTTCTCCCAAAAACAGGCAAGGCTCACACTGGCATGTGAGCTCCTGAAATCAGTTCAATTTAAACTTTTTCAACCTGAAGCAAACTTACTTCTACAGGTGTTGCACGACCAAAAATCTGTACATTTACGCGAAGCTTATCTTTTTCTGCGCTAACTTCTTCAACAGTTCCTGTGAAAGTTGCAAAAGGACCGTCAATAATTTTAACCTGATCACCGACAGTATAGGCCTGCTTCACGCGTATAACTTTTTCGCCTTTAATATCGCCACAACGAAGTAAAATATTTTTAGCTTCATCACTTGTAATTGGACGCGGTCTTTCATTCGGTTTTGTTCCAACAAATCCTGCAACACCAGAAATATGACGCAGCGTATTGCAAGTTTTTTTCCATTCAAGTTCAGGCAAATCGAGTTCTATCATTACATAGCCGGGCATAAATTTATCTTTTCGAATTTTTGTTTTGCCGTCTTTTGTTTCTGCGATTTCTTCTACCGGAACTTTTACTTCTGTTACAACTGCAGGATCTAATTCATTTTTTTCAAGAAGAAGGCGGATTGTCCTTTCAACTTTATTTTCCCAACCTGTAGTTGTCATAAGAAAATACCAACTCTTAGCCATGATTTTCCTGCTCGTTTTAAATTTTGATTATTTTCAAAAAGAAATGAATACAATTATTTCATTATTGCTCTGAATGCTTCTGTAAAGCCCCAGTCAAGCAAACCAAGAATAACTGCAACGATTACTGTAGAAATAATTACTACTTTAATTGATGACAATACATCTTCTTTTGTAGGCCACACTACTTTTTTAAGTTCAGCTTTGCTTTCACGAAAGAATTTACCAATTTTTGTCATAATTTTCTCCAGTATATTTTTAGTATCAGGGCCGGCAGGATTTGAACCCGCGACAGACGGTTTTGGAGACCGTTGCTCTACCAACTGAACTACAGCCCTATATATTAACTGCCAGATTTTACCAGCAGAAATATTAAATTTTATTTTGCCTTTGCTTCTTTGTGCATTGTATGCTTGCGTTCAAAAGGACAATACTTTTTAAGTTCAAGTTTTCCAGTAATGTTTTTACGATTTTTGTAAGTAGTGTAATTTTTTCTTTTACATTCTGTACACTGTAAAGCAATAATCTCTACTGCACCTTTTTTCTTGCTACCCATATCTATACTCCTAAAATCCTTTAACGGTCAAAAAAAATAATTTTGATTCGTCCTGAAGCCCCCGTGCGGGTTTGAACCGCAGACCTCAGCCTTACCATGGCTGCGCTCTACCGACTGAGCTACAAGGGCGTGCTATCCCTTTAATAGACAACAATATGTTCTAACAATATAACTGTTCAATAATTTTAAGTCAAGAGTAAAAAAATAAATTCCTGACGATTTTTTGTAGTTTTTTATTTATTTTTCTGTTAAAATAGACAAAAATATTCTATATTTTAATCACTGGAGAAAACATGAACATTGACATGCTTATCGATGGAATTTTAGACTCTTATGACAGGTACGGCGGAATAAACCGAAGCGAAGGAGAAAATTTTCCAAATAGACAGAATGTTCTTGAAGTTCTTCAGGATGTACAAAGCCTTATCTTTCCAGGATTTAAAAACGCAGAAGAAATTCGTCCGCAAAATATCAGGTATATAACAGGAACAAAAGTCAACAATATCATTGCAGTTCTCACACAAGAAATTCAAAAAGCGCTTGTATATGCCGTTTCAACAAAAGAAGATTATTCAGGCAATATAGAAAATTCCCACTGTTTTAAACTCGCAGAACAGACATCCCTTGCATTAATAGAAGAAATTCCAGAAATCCGCAGAAAACTTATGCTCGATGTTCAGGCTACTTTCAACGGAGACCCCGCTGCAAAAAGCAACGAAGATGTAATTCTTTCATATCCGGGACTGCAGGCAATTTTAGTTTACAGAATTGCACACTTTTTATGCGAAAACGGAGTGCCTATAATTCCACGAATAATGAGTGAATACATTCATTCAAGAACAGGAATCGATATCAATCCTGGCGCAAAAATCGGGGAATCATTCTTTATCGACCACGGAACAGGAATCGTAATCGGTGAAACATGCATCATCGGGAACAATGTAAAAATTTATCAAGGCGTAACACTCGGTGCATTAAGCGTAAAAAAAGAATTCAAAAACAAAAAACGACACCCTACAATAGAAGATAATGTTACAATTTACGCCGGCGCAACCATTTTAGGCGGAACCACAGTCATTGGTCGCGGAAGCACAATCGGCGGAAACACATGGATAACATCATCAATTCCAGAAAACACAATTTTCATTCAAAATAAAGAATAAAACAGAACTTTTCTAACCTTAGCCTAGATGATCAATTTTCGCTTCAATCAAAATAACAGCTGATTTTTTATTCAAAATTTTTATTTATAAAATCAAGGTAAGCCTTTCGATTTACTTTGTCTTTATTATTTTTATACCAGCAATATGATTCTCTTAATCCTTTCCTTAAATTTGTGGTTTCTTTTAGTAGATTTCTTTGTCTGGTGATATCTAATTTATATTCATAATTATAAAAACTAAAATAATTTCTTTGCTCGATATCTGCATTTACATTTTAAAAAATCACATCTTTCCCAACAACTTCATAACAAAGTTTTACACATTCTTTTATAGAAACAGGCTCTTCATTTCCAACATTATATATTTTTTCTTCAGGATGATTTTTTATTATTATCTCGATAACTTTACATAAATCGTCTATATAGAAAAACTGTAATTTCATTTCACCGTTTGAAGGAATATAAAAAGAACGATTATTTTCAGCGCAGTCAAATACAAAAGCTTCCCTGTATACATTATTTTGCGGTCCATATAAATATGGCGGTCTTATAATATAGGCTTTCTGAGTTTCTTTAAGCTGCTTTTCAAGTTCCTTCTTTTAGCTTGGCCAGCCAGTTGTTTATTGTTACTACAGCAACTCCTGTTTCCTTATAGAATTCTAATATTTAAACTGAAAACCGAACTATTCGGCAATGATTAAACCATCACATCATCCTTTGTCCGTTCAATTACAA
>JAEDFA010000083.1 GCA_016293005.1 Treponema sp. | reverse complement strand
CAAAATCCGGTGCCTTTGTTCCTGTTTCTAACATTTTAATACCACTCCTTAATATTCATAAAAACCTCTGGATTTATTTTGGAGAAATTATGGCAAAAAGTAAATATGGATGTTTAGGCAGGTAAAAAAATCAGGCAATTTTTTTATAAAATCGTGGCGGTAAAAAATCAGAAAAGCCTTTAGCTAATTTATTTTCTGTCGCTAATTTTCCAAATTTCCTATAGACAAAAAAAGTAAAATGTATTATATTAAATTATCTTTTGGAGTCTTCGCCAAGTGGTAAGGCCATGGTCTGCAAAACCATTATCAACAGTTCGATTCTGTTAGACTCCTTCGCCGGTTCTTTTTGAGCCGGTTTTTTTTTACTTGAAAACTTTAAAAGTTATCGTTAATTTTTTGAATTTAAAATTATTGTTCAGGTTATTGATTTGAAAAAGTTTTTAAAATCTGTTCGGATTTTTATTTCGCTCTGTTTTATTTTTATTCCTCATGCAATTCATCCACAAAATCTTCCCAAAGATTTAAATTTCTGGTCTGATGTTCCAAACGATGTTCTTGCTTTAGAAATTACAGACAGAATGACAGACGAAGAACTTTATTCTCAAATTCTTATGTTCGGTTGGGCAGGTGCAGAGCCAGAAAATCTTTTGTTTCAGTGGGTAAATCGCGGGCTTGGAAGTGTAAAGGTTTTCGGGTGGAATACGGACGATATTCATCTTGTTGCAAAATCAATTTCAGCGCTTCAGAGGCGTTCTCAAGGCGGTCGTTTTAAAATTCCGCTTTTTGTTGCAACTGATCAGGAAGGCGGTTCAATACGGCATGTAAAAGGAGATACTGCAATCACTCCTGGAAATATGGCAATTGGTTCTTCCGGTTATCCGTTAGATGCGTGGTACAGCGGTTATTATATCAGCCGTGAAATAAAGGCTCTGGGAATTAATATGAATTTTGCTCCCGCCGTAGATTTGTACACAGATCATGATTCTACCATAATCGGAACTCGTTCTTTCGGGGACGATGCAGATAAGACTGGAATTTTAGGTTCGGCGTTCAGTGCAGGAAGTGAGGCTGCAGGTGTTATTGCAACTGCAAAACATTTTCCAGGTCACGGAGATACTGCCAACGATTCTCATATTTTTCTTCCAAGAATCGATATTGATTTAAAAACTTTTCAGAACAGGGAATTAGTTCCGTTTAAATATCTTATAAAACAGAAAGTTCCTGCAATTATGAGCGGTCATCTTTCTTTTCCGCAAATTGATGAATCAGGTGAGCCTGCAAGCCTTTCAAAATTCTTTTTGATTGACCTTTTGCGCGGTGAACTTGGTTTTGAAGGTCTTATCATTACGGACGATATGGTTATGAATGGTGCAACTACTTATGCCGGTTCTCTTTCAAACGCTTTCAGAATGGCGGTAGAAGCCGGAAACAATATTATAATTTCAAGTACAACGGCAAAACTGAATGAAGCGCTTTGGACGAATAATCTTGACCTTATGAAAAGAGATTCTTCTTTTAAAGAAAAAGTAAAAGATTCAGCGTATAGGGTGATTAAGGCAAAACTTGATTATTTTAAAGGCGGAAATGCCGCTCCCTTGTATCCTAATCCTGATATGATTTCAAATTTCATTCCAGATAAAGACGGAGCAAAATTTTTTCTTGAACAGGCTCTTAGAAGCATAACTTTATACAAAAAAACAGAATTTCCGGTTACGCGTGAAAAAGCTGGAAGAGTTCTTCTTTGCGGTTCGTTTCCAAGATTTTTTTCAGAAGGCAAAAAACGCTACCCAAACAGCGGAGAATTCCGTTTTAATTTTGACCTTGGCCCGAACGAAACAGAATGGATGTGCAATAATATCGTAAAGCAGGTGTCAGGCTATGATACTGTCGTTATTTGTGTTGCAAATGAAAGAAGTGCAAAAATCGCGCGCGCATTGAAAGATTCTGGTAAAAGAATAGTCGTGTTCAGCATTATGTCGCCCGTTTATTCTTTTGACCTTGATTTTGCAGATGAAATAATTTTAGGATACAGCTGGTCGGGGTACACTTTTACAGCGCTTTTTGCCGCTTTAAACGGTGAATACAAAATTCAGGGCGTGCTTCCTTTTACAGAATAATTTTTTTAATCTCAAAAATCTAAATTAAAGTTTTAATATTTTTCTATTTTAAAGTCAGGGATTTCTTTTAGTTTTGTGTACCTGAAATTTCCTGCATGAACATTCGGTCTTAATCCAGAAACTCGTTCGTTTTCCGCCTGAAGTTGAAATTTTATCATCTGTTTAAAAACATTCATAAGCGGTTCCGGGTTTATATTCTTATTTATAAAATCGTTTTCTTTTAATTCCTGAATGAAATAATAGCAGGTTTCGAGTGTTGAAAGGCATTCCGGGTGAGGTTCTTTTTTGAATGTAAAAATCGACGTGTAATTTTTTGAAAAAGACATTTTGTTCAAATTTAAAAGATATTTGTTTTTGTTTATAATCTGTCTTGCGCAGAACCATGTTCCGTCGATTAAAATTGCAAGAATTTTCTTTTTTGGATTTGATTTCATTTGCAATTTTAATTTTTCAGATTTTGCATTCATCGCATCTGGACCGGGGTACATTAAAATTGGAAAATACCGGCTGTCGTTTAAAAGATTTTGAAGGCGAGCGTTCTGTGAAAAATCAATTCCTTCTATTATCTCGCAGTCTTTCATCGAAATTTTGCAGAGCCGTCCGGTTCCTGTGCGTTGTTTTTTCGATTCTTTCGGGTGCATTAAAAGAACGAATTTTACTTCAGGGTCGAATTGTTTTGTGTAACTGCAAAGGCAGCATTGTTCTGTTCTGAAACATTTTGGGCATCTGTAACTCATTTTTTTATTCCTTCGTTTACCCGATTTTGACCTTCAAAGTCTTTGTGAATTTTTAAATCGCAAAATCCTGAATCTTTTAAAATTTTTTGCGTTTCAAGGCTGTTGTATTCTCCCGTTTCAATTAAAAGGCAGCCGTTTTGTTTAAGGTGATTTTTTGCTTCGGGAACAAGATTTCGTATGATTTCAAGCCCGTCAGAAGAATCTGAATCATTTCCAGAAAGCGTAACATCTCCGTTCAGCGCAATAAGAGGTTCGTTTCGTCCGTCTTTTAAAAGGTCCAAAGCCATTTTTTTTGGAATGTACGGCGGATTTGTCAGAATAAAATTGAATTCTTTACTGATATTCTGAAAAAGATTTGATTTTATAAAGAAAATATTTTGTTCTGAATCAAGAAGGCGTTTTGCGTTCGTTTTTGAAATTTCAATCGCTTTTTCGCTTATATCTGAAAAATAAATTATGAATTCCGCCTGATTTTTAAATTCATTCTGCAAAGTTTTTAAAACTGAAATGCCGATGCAGCCGCTTCCAGAACAGATATCAAGAATTTCAATTTTTTTTTCACCAGATTTAACTGCCGATTTTATTAAATCTATTGCGCGCATTACAAGAATTTCTGTGTCTGGTTTTGGAATCAAAACATCTTCTGTAACAAAAAAATCGTATCCGAAAAATTCTTTTGAATTTGTTATGTACGAAACCGGAAGTCCTGTTTTGCGTTTTTTTACGGCATCTAAAAGTTTTTCAAGCGCTTCACCGGGAATTTCAAAATCCTGGTTCATAAGAATGAAAGTTCTGTCTTTTTTTAAAAAGTGCGAAAGAAAAACCTGAATATCAAGCATTGCTGAAGGAGATTCTTTCAGGTGCTTTGCGCCAAGAGTTTTAAATTCTTTTACAGTCATTTAGTTTTAATTTGAAAGCCCCGTGACATCTGCTTTAAGTTGTTCTTCTTTTGCGTAAACATTTAAAGCGTCGAGCATATCGTCCATATCTCCCATCATGAAGCCCGGAAGATTGTGCTGGCTGTAGTTGATTCTGTGGTCAGTAACTCTGTCTTGCGGATAATTGTAAGTTCTGATTTTTTCTGATCTTGCTCCAGAACCGACCATGCTTGACCTTGCAGCCGCTCGTTCTGCCTGTTTTTTGCTTTCTTCTAAATCGAAAAGTCGTGCACGCAAAACACGGAACGCTTTTTCTTTGTTTTTAATCTGAGATTTTTCGTCCTGCTGAATTACGACGATTCCTGTTGGAATATGTGTGAGACGAACTGCTGAATCTGTTGTGTTTACGCACTGACCACCAGGACCACCTGCACGCATTACATCTATTCGTACATCGCCGTCTTTGATTTGAATTTCTGTTTCTTCGGCTTCCGGGAGAACTGCTACGGTTACTGTTGATGTCTGAAGCCGACCTTGAGATTCTGTTGCAGGAACTCTTTGAACTCTGTGAACGCCTGATTCCCAGCGGAGTGTCCCGTAAACGAATTTTCCGCTTATTGAAGTTACGATTTTGTTGAAACCTCCAACTTCTGTTTCCTGCGCTTCCATTACTTCGGTCTTCCAGCCTTTTTTGTCTGCAAGATGGCAGTACATTTCCCATAAATCGCGCACAAAAAGAGTTGCTTCGTCCCCACCGGCTGCTGAACGAAGTTCGAGAATGATGTTTTTTTCATCGAGCGGATCTGGCGGAACTAGTTTTAATTTTATTTGTTCTTCGATTTTTGGCTGGCGTTCTTCTAATTCTTTTAATTCTTCACGAGCCATTTCTTTCATTTCGACATCGTCTTCGCAAGTTATCATCTCTTTTGCATCTTTAATGCCCTGAAGAATTTTTTTGTATTCGTCGTAGAGCGCGCAGAGTTCGCTTAGATAGCCGTTTTCGCGCATTGTGTCTTTGTATTTTTTAGGGTCTTTTACAAGGTTTGGATCCAAAATAAGATTTTGTACTTCTTTGTATCGGTTTTGACAGTCTTCAAGTTTTTTTAATAAGTCCATAGAATTAAAATACCGTAATATATATAAAATTTCAATCAGAGTAAAAAAAATGACGAATAAAAGTCGATTTAAAATAAAAAAACCTTCAGATTTTACTGAAGGTTTTGGGCAGTGAGAGGATCGAACTCCCGACATTCTGGGTGTAAACCAGACGCTCGT
>JAEDFA010000021.1 GCA_016293005.1 Treponema sp. | reverse complement strand
TTCAAATACATCTGCACAAATAATTTTATTATTATTATCAGAAAATGATCTCATACTAGTAATATAGTATTTATTTGAAGAAATTTATAGTAGTACACTTTCGGGTACATATTTTTTAGCGCCCCAGTGTGGGCGTCCACATAACAATAAATTACGGATTATTCTCAAGCCATTTTTTAATTCCGTTTACAACATCCGAATCAATTACATGTTCAATTCTACAAGCGTTTTTTTCTGCCTGGTCTTCAGGAATATCTGCAAGTTTTACAAGAAATTTTGTGAGGAGCTGATGACGAGAATAAATATCGGTTGCTTTTTCAAGGCCTTTTTCCGTGAGATTTATCATATTTCCAAGCCCAAAATTAATATAACCGTCTTTTTCAAGAATTCCCATTGCACGGCTAACACTTGGCTTAGAAAATCCCAGATGATTTGCAATATCAACAGAACGAACAAAACCATTTTTATTTTTCAAAATTAAAATTGCTTCAAGATAATCTTCACCTGATTCGTACATATTTCCCCCGGAAATTTAATCTCGTCTCTTAAAAAAAATTATATCACAAATGAACTACTATAAAAATACCTTTTAAAGATGTTCAAATTAAAAAAAAATGTTAAAATCTCACTATGAAAATCGATTTTCCAGAGATAAAAGACATCTCAATTTCAGTTGACGAAGCGGCATATTTTTTAGGCTACGGAAAACTTCACAAACCTGAAGAACCAATTCTTTCAATGATAAATTCTTCTATTGTTCAAATGAAAAATGTCGTAAAACCTAAAGCCTGTGCAGAATTTTTTGATTTAAAAGTCGAAGGCGAATTAATTCAGTTTGCAGATTTAAAATTTACTTCAAAAGATTTGTCGAAAAATCTCAAAAACTGTTCAAAAATCGTTCTCGCTGCGGTTACAGTCGGTTCACAGGCAGATTTTTTAATCAGAAAAGCCCAAATTCAGGATTCCGCAAAATCTTCTATAATGCAGGCAGTAGGAGCGGCGTTCGCAGAACATACAATAGAAACGCTGAACAATGTTATTTCAAAACAGGCAGAACAAAACGGATTTAAAACTCATCCGCGATACAGTCCAGGTTACGGCGATGTTCCTCTTTCATTCCAGAAAGAATTTTTCAGGCTTTTACCGTGTGCAAAAATCGGACTTACGCTAATGGAAACGCTGATTATGGCTCCTGAAAAATCTGTTACGGCTTTTATTGGAATAGAAAAAATTTAATTTGTGTGGTAAAATAAAAATCTATGAAACTTTGGATAAAATTCTTAATTGGTGCAATTTTAGGTGCATTCTGCGCTTTTATAATTCCTGTAGAAAACGAAACCGTAAAATATTTAATCGGCTTCATAACCGAAATCGTAATTCGTTTTGGAAGATACATGATAATTCCTGTCGTGTTCTGTTCTGCAATTACGGCGTTCAACCGTCTGCGTGATTCAAAAGCGCTAACAAAAACGGCTGTCTGGACTTTTTCAATAATCGTAATTTCTTCACTTTTGCTAACAATAATCGGACTGCTTTCAATTTTAATCGTAAAACTCCCCCGAATTCCTGTAACAATGACAACAGAAAATGCAAACACCGCTGTCATTCAGGAAAATCAGCTTTACAAAATTCTTTCCGACTTTTCAACCGGAATTCCAGAAAATCTCAACGGTTCAGAATTAAACATTCAAAATCTTCTGCGCGCGCTTCTTCCATTTTCAGCGTTTGATTCCCTAAGAAACGGAACTTTTATTCTTGCAGCATTTTTCTTTGCATTTCTCATAGGAACTGCCTCAACTGCCGACGAAATTTTATTCCGCCCGGTAACAACTTTCTTCGATTCGTTTTCAAAATTAATGTACAACATTATGGTAATTTTCACGGAATTTCTTGAAATCGGAATGGTCGCAATTCTCTGTTACTGGACAATCACTTTCCGCGGAATTCTTTCAACAGGTTTTTACAATCCGCTCATTTTAATGCTCTCAATCGATTTTTTAATTGTTGCAGGCGTTGTTTATCCACTGATTCTAAAATATTTATGCCATGACCCGCATCCGTATAAAGTTCTGTACGCTTCAGTCTGTTCAATTATGGCAGCATTTTTCACCGGAGATTCAAATTTTGTTCTCCCATTAAACATAAGACACGCAAAAGAAAGTTTAGGTGTCCGCAGACGAATCAACGCTGTAACTCATCCACTTTTTTCAATTTTTGCGCGTGGCGGTTCAGCATTAGTTACAACAATCAGTTTTATCGTAATTTATAGAAGTTATTCTTCACTTTCAATTCCATTTACAGATATTTTATGGATTTCTTTAACTTCTTTTGCACTTTCGTTCCTTTTAGGAGGATTTCCTGCCGGCGGAACTTTTATAAGCCTTACAGTTCTGTGCGTTCTCTACGGAAGAAATTTTGAAACAGGTTATTATCTTCTTTTAAAACCGGCTGCTCCGATTCTTTGTTCTTTTGCAGCGGCGTTTGATGTTCTCACTTCAATGTTTGGAAGTTATATCGTTGCAGTAAAAACAAAATACATTGAGCATCACAGCATAAGGCATTTTATTTAGCGCTAAAAATGAAATTCCTTTAAAAAGAATTTTTAAAAAATTGCAAAACAAAAAAAATAAGGATATAATGAATATGGCTATTTTGTATGTTGTAGGAACTCCTATCGGCAATCTGGGAGACATAACTTTTCGGGCAATTGAAACATTTAAAAATGTTGATGCAATCGCCTGTGAAGACACACGACATACACTTCAGCTTTTAACACATTTTGAAATCCGTAAGCCGCTTATAAGTTGTCGTTCGCAGAATGAATCTCTTGCAAGTGAAAAAATTATTCAACTTCTTAACGAAGGCAAAAATGTCGCTTACGCAAGTGATGCAGGAACTCCAGGAATAAGCGATCCGGGAGCAGTTCTTGCAAGTCTTGTAAGAAAATCTGGTCATCAGGTTGTTCCAATTCCAGGCCCAAGCGCCTTTGCTTCTCTTGTAAGCGTTGCCGGTACTGGTGGAAAAACTTTGATTTTTGAAGGATTTCTTTCGCCAAAACCTGGCAAAAGAAGAAAACGCCTTTCTGAACTTCTGCAAACAGGCGATGCTTTCGTTTTGTATGAATCTCCGTTCAGAATCATTAAACTTCTTTCAGATATTGCCGATATTGAATCTAGTCGCAATATTGTGATTGGCCGTGAACTTACTAAATTGCATGAAGAAATAATTGAAGGTTCAGCTGCAGAATTAAAACAAGATTTTGCTTCTCGTTCATCAATAAAAGGTGAATTTGCAATTTTTGTTTCTGGTGTAAAAAAAACTCAACTTTCTGAAAAATCTACCGATAATTAAAGTGTAGAGGGGTAGGACGATATGATGATAGATAAAATTAGTGGAATTAATCCCATCAACAATGTACAAGGTACACGCCGAACGCAGGAACCAACTAAAACAAGTTCACTGACAGATTCTATTTCTGTTTCAAGTAAAGCAAAAGAAATGGCAGAAATGTACTACATGAATCAGGTTGCTGCAGAAACTCCTGATGTAAGAGAAGACAAAATCGCAGAAATCCGTGAAAAACTCAAAGATCCGTCTTATCTGAATAACGCAGTAATTGCTTCTGCTGCTGAACACATAATGGAAAGTTTCGGCATTTAAATTAAGTACAAATTTTTTTTCATAAAAAGGGTTGTCTTTCAGTTTACAGATTCGCTTTATTCAGATGAATTGTAATTAGAGAAGGCGACCTTTTTTTGTTAACAGGTAATTATGGCAGATTTAATTTTTAGAATTTCACCGGATATTATTTGCGGCTCTCACACATATTCACGGCTAAGCACATTTTTAAAAGAAACAGGGGAGCGTTTTCTTCTTATCATTGACCCCAATCTCAAAAAATTAAATTTTTACGAAAAAATCATTCAAACCCTCGACGACGACCAAATCAAATACATTCTTTTCGACAAATTTGACGAAGGTGCAGCCTCAAAACAAATTGCAGAAGCTATTTCCATTGCAAAAGAAGCATACATTCAGGGCGTAATCTCCATCGGAAGTTCCCGCGCAATAAATTTTGCAAAAGCCGTCTGCTCACTCATAAACGAAAATTTTTCAATTTACGACTGTATCGACGGTTCTCCTTTAAAATCAAAACCTCTTCCGCTGACTGCAATTCCAACGACATTCCGCGAACCGTATATTTTTTCAAATTTAATTCCAATTACTGATTCCCGCTCAAGCCGAATAAAAATCATCAACGCTTCGCCAAAAATTACAAAACTCGTCATCTGGGATTCAGAATTTTCAAAAACACTTGATGAACGCAAAAAAAATCTGATGATTTTTGAACTTTTTTCACAATGCTTCGAAACTTACATTTCACCAAAATCAAGTTTTTTCAGCGATATGTTTGCGGAAAAGGCTTTCGAACTTTTAGCACGCATTTTAAATCCAACAGCCTTTTCCGACTCAACACTTTCAGTTTTGCGCGAAGAACTTTTAACTCAAGCCGGAATTATGATTTCAACCGGAACATCTATGAGTTCTCTGGGAATCACAAATCTTCTTTCACTTGCAATTCATTCACGCTACCGAATTCCTTCTTCAGAAAGCGCAGCAGTCATTTTTCCAAAAATCATGAATGATTCTTTTCAGTTTGCGGAGGAAAAAATCTGTAAAATTGCAAAAATTATGAAAATTTCCAAAGAAAAATCAAAAAATTCGTTAATTTTAAAAGAGTTTTCAAATTTCATAAATTCATTTATAAAACAGAACGAATTTCCTGATTCTCTTTCAAATTTAAATCTTTCAACAGAAAAACTCGCCCTCGTCGCAGAAGACGCATCTCAAACAGAATTGATGGCTTCTCTTCCAAAAAGCATGACGAGCGACACTTTATTCGAAATTTTAAAGGCATCATTATGATTGAACCAGAAAAACTTTCCAGACTCGAAGGCGGACAAAAACGCAGAAAACTTGCCCTGACTTTTGGAGCACTTGAACGCGACATCGCAGGAATTGCCGAAAAAGGAATGGAATTCAATTTCAAAAACATTTCCCGCGCAGAATACACAAAAAAAATTACGCAAATTCTTTTAACCGACCCAAAACTCCCGGACGAAAATAAAAACGAACTTGAACTTCTTTTAAAATCCGAACCGTTTGATGAACGACGCCTTTGCAACTGTGCCCGAAACACTCTTCTTTCCGTAATTGGAACTTTTCCGGCAGAATGGGATTTAGTCATCGCTCCTCACGAAAATCCACTCAAAGACGACGGCAGCGTAAAAGAACGAAAATTTTATCCGGGAGTTTCCGTTTATGCAGAAGACATTCGTTCGCCTTTCAATTTAGGTTCGATATTCAGAACTGCAGAAGGAATGGGCGCAGAAAATGTTTACATTTCACCTTTGTGCGTTGACCCGGAACAACCTCGCGCAGTAAGAAGTTCGATGGGATGCATTGAAACAATCGGCTACAAAAGACTTTCACTTGAAGAACTTCCCGATGATATTCCGATTTTCGCGCTTGAAACAGGCGGAACTCCAATCGAAGAATTTCAATTTCCGCAAAAAGGAATCTGCATAATCGGTTCAGAAGAACTCGGAATAAGTCCTCAGGCACTCAAAAGAGCAACTTACGGTCGCGTAACGATTCCAATGATTGGTCTCAAAGCCTCGCTCAATGTCGGAGTTGCATTCGGAATTCTGATGCAAAAATGGTGCGAATCACTTTCCAAAAAAAATTGAAATTTATGAAGGATTTTGAAGGATTTTTATGGAAGAATTATTTTTTTCAATTTCAGAAAACGATTCAGAAAAATTAAAAAAATCCTGGAATATTTTTAACGGAAAAGAACAAATCGGGACAATTTCAGGATTTCACAGAAATTCGCGTGGAAATTTCTGTCATTTCTGCATCGCGGAATTAAATTTATCTTCGGAAATAAACGCAAAAATTTTTGACGAAATTCTAAAATTCGTTTCAGAAAATTTTTACAGAGAATTTCTTTCAGCGGCAATTGCGATTAAAAATAAAAATTTTCAAAAATTTTCCCGGGAATTTTCACAAAATGGATTTTCGCTTCAATCTGCGCGCCTCCCGAATTTTCAAAAATTTTTTGTAAAACACGCGGTAAAAAATCAGTTTACGATAATTCCGCTTAGAAAAAACATTCTTCATATCACGGATGGAACTTCAACATTCAGCACAGTTGTACTTGGGAAAAAATCCGCGCTCGTCGTTGATACTCTCTGGGGAACAACAGATTACAAAGGACTTCTGAAAAAAATTATTCAGATTCCGTACAAAATCGTGAATACGCACGGGCATCCTGACCACAGTTTCGGAAATTTTCAGTTTGACGAAGTTTTCATGAACGAAAAAGATTTTAAAGTTTTCCACGAAAAAACAATTTACAACT
This sequence comes from Treponema sp., assembly GCA_016293005.1. Taxonomy (GTDB): domain Bacteria; phylum Spirochaetota; class Spirochaetia; order Treponematales; family Treponemataceae; genus Treponema_D. Next base: position 19,587 of record JAEDFA010000021.1, on the reverse strand, counting down.
ATGAACGCGAAGAAAAATTTTTCAATGACGAAGACAGAATTAAATTCGGCTCATTTACAGAAAAAATTCCATCAAAACTCCCGGAAAACGCTTTTTTCGATTTAGGCGGAATTACAATTCAGTCTGTAAATCTTTCTGGACACACAACTGGAAGCACAGGATTTCTCGTAAACGAAGAAAAAATTTTGATTTCCGGGGATGCAATCAGCGAAGAACTCTGGCTTTTTATGGAAGAATCTTCAACGCCCGCAGAAACTCTCGAAACATACAGAAAAGCACTTTCTCTAGATTTTGATTACATCATCAGCAGCCACTCAAAATCTCTCCACGACAGAAAACTCCTCGAAATAATCATAAAAAATCTTGAAAATATCGTTTCAAATAATTTCACCGCCGAAAATCCAGTACAGATTTTAAATTATTCAACTTCCGCCGTAAAATACACCGAATCAGAACTAACTTCATCAATTTTAATTCCTGCGAACCTGCAAAATTGAAAAAAAACTGGTACTTGAAAAAAAAGCATTTTAATTTTAATATTCAGTATGGCATTTTCAGACAATCTTAAAAGTATACTAAGCGATTTTATTAATTTAGAAACAATTCAAGCAATCCAAAATTTTACAGAAACTTCAGAAAACGACCAAAAATCCGTCGATTTAATTGCAAAAATGTTCGGTTTTACCGGCGAATTTTTTCTTCAAAATCAAGAATTCTACGATAAATTAACAGAAAGTTTTACAAAAAACCTCAAACTCTTAATCGAAAAAACTTGGGTAGAAAAATCTGACATTGCCGTAAAGCAGCAAATTCTTTATCAATTAGAAAATCTTTTTTCTTCTCCAGTCAACTGGCAGGAATCTTACGAAACTTTCCTCGAAATTCTAGATGCTGTCGTTTACCTTATGTTCGGTCAGCAGGCAAAAGCGTGGGATTTCTGCGAATATTCTCTAAGAATCGACCCTGAATTCGGAATTTTTTGGTGCTATGTTCAAAATCTTCCAAAAAACGCTGAATGGTCTCAGGAAAAATATAAAAACGCCGTTCTTCTCGGAATGTATTTTCTTGCAAATTACTAGACAAATTAAATTTTTTTGACTTTTACAGGAGCCGGATATGAATCTGGAAGAAATTAGTTTATCCTTAAAAGAAGGCTCAGAGAAACTTTCATTACAAACAGCAGAACAAAAAAATTCTGCCTTAAATGCTGTTTATTCTGCAATCAACAAAAACCGAAAAGAAATTCTTGCGGCAAATAAAATCGACATTCAAAATGCTCAATCAAAAAACACAAAACCTTCATTAATCGACCGGCTCACTCTCACAGATTCCAGAATCGACGGAATTTTACAAAGCATACAACTTTTAATTTCACAGACTGACCCGATTGGCGAAGAAATCAGCGGCTGGAAAACTCCAAACGGACTTACAATCAGACAGGTTCGCGTTCCGCTCGGAGTTGTCGCAATAATTTATGAAAGTCGCCCAAATGTTACAGTCGACGCGTTCTGCCTCGCATACAAAAGCGGAAATTCAATTCTCCTGCGTGGTTCTGCTTCGGCGTACAATTCAAACAAAAAAATCGTTCAGATTATAAAAGAAGCGCTTTCTTCTTCTCAATTCGGAATTCCACAGTCGATAGAACTTGTAGATGTTCAGGAACACAATCACGACGATGTTGAACAAATTTTAAATGCAACAGGAAAAATCGATGTAGTTCTTCCTCGCGGCGGAAAAAATTTAATTCAAAATGTTGTTCAAAATGCAAAAATTCCCGTAATTGAAACAGGAAGCGGCGTCTGTCATCTTTATATTGATGAATTTGCAGATTTACAAATGGCAGCAAAAATTGCAGAAAACGCAAAAATTCAGCGTCCAAGCGTTTGCAATGCAATTGAATGTATTGTCGTTAATAAAAAAATTGCTCACGAATTTATTCCGATTTTAGTTCAAAAATTCGACGGAAGAGTAATTTTCCACGCTGACGAAGAATCTTTCCAGATTTTAAATCAAATTCAAGATTCAAAAACAAAATTTTTTAAAGCGCAGGAAAGCGACTTTGGAAACGAATATCTCGACTACGAATGTTGCATAAAAACCGTCAGTTCAGTTCAAGAAGCAATTTCCTACATAAATAGCCACAACACAAAGCACAGCGAAAGCATCATAACGCAAAATTTGCAGAATGCCAGACTTTTTCAGTCAAAAATCGATGCAAGCTGCGTTTATGTCAATGCCTCAACGCGTTTCACAGATGGCGGTGAATTCGGTTTTGGTGCAGAACTCGGAATCAGCACGCAAAAACTTCACGCACGCGGTCCAATGGGAATCAAAGCGCTTACAACCACAAAATATTTAATCGACGGAGAAGGGCAGGTTCGTTAAATGGAAAAGTCAATTTCAGAAGCATTAAAAAATTCCAGAAAAATCGTAATAAAAATCGGAAGCAACACTCTTGCAAAATCAGACGGAACTCAAAACATCGAATTTATGGAAAATTTTGCCCGACAATGCAAAAAACTCATCGATATGGGAAAGCAAATTGTTCTAGTTTCTTCGGGGGCGCAAGTTTCTGGTGTTTCAACTTTAAAAGAATGGGCACGAAAAAAAGATATTCATTTCAGGCAGGCGCTTTGTGCAATCGGGCAGGTTGAACTTATGTCTCAATGGAGAAAAGCGTTTGCATCTCAAAATATTCATATCGGGCAGCTTCTCTTTACAAAAGATGATTTTGAAAACAACCACCGTTCTTTAAATCTTAGGAACACGATTTTTACTCTCGTAGATGAAGGCGTGATTCCGATTATAAACGAAAACGATTCAGTAAGCACAGATGAATTTTCAATCGGCGACAACGACAATTTAAGCGCACTTACAGCAATAATCTGGTCAGCCGATTTGTTAATTCTTTTCAGCGACATAGACGGAATTTTTACAGACAATCCAAAAACAAACCCGAACGCAAAATTAATAGAATTCGTTTCAGACATCGACGCACTCAGAAAAACAATCAAAATCGGCGGAACAAATTCATTCGGAACTGGCGGAATCGAAACAAAAATTCAGGCAGCAGAAAAAACTACCGGCTACGGAATTCCGCTTCTTCTCACTAACGGAAATTCTGAAAATATTCTTGAAAAACTCACCACAGACCAGGCAAAAGGAACTTTATTTCTTGCTGAAACATTTTAATTTTTAATGGAGCAAATATGAAAATTGCATGTATTGGAACAGGTTCAATGGGAAAAGCGATAATTCGCGCCGTGTCAAATGTAATTCCACCAAAAGAAATTTCAGTTTCAAACAGAACACCCGAAAAAGCAAAAGAATTCGCAGAAGAAATCGGATGTAACTTTTCAAAAACAAATTCAGAAGCAATAAAAGACGCAAAATATATTTTCATCGCTGTAAAACCTGCATTTTTACAAAATGTTTTCACAGAAATCGCTCAAAAAATTCCAGAAAATGCTGTAGTAATTTCGATGGCGGCTGGAATTACAATTCAAAAACTTGAATCAATGGCAAACGCAAAATTTGCAAGAATTATGCCGAATGTTCCGTGTCAAATCAAACAGGGAATGACCGCGCTTTCATTCGGAAAAAATATTTCTCAAGAAGAATCAGACGAAATTAAAAAAATCCTTGAATCAACTGGAAAAGTCGAAATTGTTCCAGAAAATCTTATGGATTGCGTTACGGCTGTCAGTGGTTCAGGTCCTGCGTTTGTTTTCATGTTCATCGAAGCAATGGCAGATGCAGCGGTAAAATGCGGAATGCCTAGAAATCAGGCGTACATTTATGCTTCTCAAACCGTAAAAGGTTCTGCTGAACTCGTTCTTAAAACACAAAAACATCCGGCAGTTTTAAAAGATTCAGTAACTTCTCCAGCCGGAACAACTATCGAAGGAATAAGTGCCCTCGAAGAATCAGGTTTCAGAAGCGCAGTAATCAAAGCCGTTACAAAAGCATTTGAAAAATCAAAATCTATGAATTCCTAAAATAAATTTGAACTATTCTGTTTATAAAATTAACGCATTAAAATATAATTTTTGATTTTCAGCAGGAAAGTTCATAAAAAAGAATTGAAGAAGCCTGAGCAACATTCAGACTGTCGACCTGAGAAACTTCTCCGTCTTTCATTCCAAAAAACGGAATTATAATCAGTTCATCACAATTTTTTCTGACTTCATCTGAAATTCCGTGTTCTTCGTTTCCAAGAATCATTAATGCTGGCATTCCATCACAGATTTTTTTTATTTCACGGCTTGATTTTTTTGCAGTCAAATCAGTTCCGATTATTTTCATTTTGCCTTTTAACGCCTGAAGAAGTTTCGACATCGATTTTACAGAATAAATCGTAACATATTCCATTCCGCCTTCAGCAATTCTGTATGAACTTGTTGTAATTGCACTTTTAGTTTCATCCTGCGGAATGATTATATTTTTTATTCCAAAAAAGGCTGCACTTCTTACAATTGCACCAAAATTATTAGCATTTCCAATGTGGTCAAGAAGAATTGCATTTTCTTTATTTTTTATCCATAAATCCGTAATATCAGAATCAAGTGGAATAATTTCAGGCATCGAAATCATCGCAACAACGCCCTGATGATGAACTGTTCCGCTCAATTTTTCAAGTTCTTCAGGATTTTTTACAAGATTATAAATTCCTTTTCGTTCTGCAATTTTTTTGCACAATCCGCCAAAAAGGGGAGCATTTTCCTGATTAAAATAAAGGCGTTTAATCCGCGAACTGTCTTTTTTTTCAAGTTTTTTCACGGCAGCAAATCCGCAAACCGCAAGTTCATTATTTAATTTATTTCTCATTTTAAAATTCCTGATTTTTCATTTTTTAGATTTTTTAAAGTATATTCTATTTTTAATTTTTCGTATACTTAATTATTCAATAAACAAATCACGACTAAAAGTCATTTTTAAAAAAAATTAACTCTGAATTCAATAAAAAAAATCTATTCTCAAATTAAAATTAATTCTCTATAATATTTTTATGCAGAAAATTTCACGAAATCAGAAAGCACAGAACATTAGAAGTGTTATCCGCTACATAAATAAATTTAAAAACGCCGTTCTTGTAATTTATTTAGACGATGAAGTAATAAATTCTCCTCTTTTTTCAAGCCATATCCGAGACATCGCAATAATTCATCAGGCCGGAATAAAAGTAGTTCTCGTTCCTGGAAGCAAAAAACGAATCGACCAGGTTCTCACTGATTTTAATTTATCATGGAATTATAAAAACAATATTCGCATAACATCAGAAAATGCAATGCCTTTAATAAAAATGGCAGCCTTCGACATTTCAAACATAATTATGACAAGCCTTGCCGAACACCACATAAGCGCAACAATCGGCAACTGGGTGAAAGCACGGGCAATCGGTGTTATAGACGGAACTGATTTTTCTACAGCCGGCGAAATCGAAAAACTCAACACAAATGCAATAAATTCAATTCTCGACGATGGTTTTATTCCAATTTTTCCGTGTATCGGCTGGAGTAGTGTAGGAAAACCATATAATATTTCTTCAGTTTCGCTCGCTGAACAAATTGCAATTTCACTAAATGCCGACAAACTTTTCTTCGTAATGATGAACGCTGAAATAAATTCTCAAAATTTCAACATTCCGCAAAATATTGGCCTTTCCGACGAATCAGAAATTCCTGCAATGAATTTAGAAGAATTAGATACTTTCCTTGAACAAAACTCAAATTCAGAAAATAAAAAAATTCTTTCAATTTTAAAAATCGCTTCAAATGCCTGCAAAAACGGAGTATCGCGCACTCACATCATAAACGGTTCTTTAGACGGAGCAATGCCTTGTGAAATTTTCAGCGACTTAGGCTCGGGCACAATGATTTATTCAACAAACTATGGAAAAATCCGATTTATGAATCAACAGGATATTCCGGCAGTTCTTTCAGTTATGCAGCCTTTCATCGAAAAAGAAATTCTTCTGCCACGCAATTACGAAAATCTTCTGGAAAATCTGTCAGATTACATCGTCTACGAAATTGATGGAGGTATTCGCGCTTGCGGTGCACTTCACGATTACGGCGACGGACAGGCAGAAATTCTTGGAATTGCCGTAGATTCTTCTTTCAGCAATCTTGGAATCGGTCCAAAAATCATCGAATTTTTAATTCAGCAGGCAAAATCTAAAAAGATTAAAACGATTTTCATCCTTACAACAAAAACTTCTGACTGGTTTGAGTCACTCGGTTTTACTTCAGATACAATCGATTCAATTCCTTTAAAACGAAAAAAACTCTGGAATCCCAAAAGAAATTCCAAAGTTTTTCGACTTTCTCTAAATTAATATAAAACTTAAAATTAATTCTTCAAAATTTTATTAAAATTTGTTCAGAGTAACATCAAAAGCGATATACGATGCCGGCGGAATTACTCCAGGATAACCCTGTTCACCGTAAGCCAAATCTGGCGGAAGAACGATTGTGCGTGATTCACCGCGTTTCATATTTTGAACCATAATGTCAAATCCCGGAATCATCTGTCCAGCACCAGTCGTAAAATCCAAATCACCACGACCTTCAGAAGAATCAAAAACTTTTCCATCAACTAAATAACCTTTGTAAGCAACATAAACATGTTTTCCCTTACCGCAGGTATTTCCAGAACCTTCTTTTGTAATTTTAAAATAAATTCCGTTTGAATCTTTTTCAAAACCTGGAAAGTTTTTTTCAACTTCTTCTATTTTTGCTTTATATTTTGCTTCTTTTGCTTTTAACGCTTTTTCGGCTGCACTTGAATTGTATTTATTCCAATCATCCTGTGTACATGAGAATTCTTCTGCTTCTTTTCCCTGTCGAATAATCGTTACTGAATTAATTAAATCATTCTGCTGAACTGAATTTACAACTTTCTGATCTTCATCTGAAACTACATGCCCAAAAATTGTATGTTTTCCATTTAACCACGGAGTTTCAACATGAGTAATAAAAAACTGAGAACCGTTTGTATTTGCGCCAGCATTTGCCATTGCAAGATAACCCGGTTTATCAAATTTATAAGGAACTTCTTCATCTGCAAATTTGTAGCCAGGACCGCCAGTTCCGTTTCCTTTTGGGTCACCACCCTGAATCATAAAATCCTGAATTACGCGGTGAAATTTTAATCCATCATAAAATTTTTTGCCTTTTGATGCATCTAAAGTTCCTTCTGCGAGTCCAACAAAATTGCAAACTGTCAAAGGAGCGTCTTTATAATAAAGTTCAAGAACAATATCTCCTTTTGAAGTATTCATTACTGCAAATAATCCGTTTTTTCCTTTAATTGATTCCATATTTTTTCCTTTTGAATTACAAGATCCATTCATCACCATTAAAGCGACAAATAAAAATGTAAAAATTATTTTTTTTATTTTCATATTGATTCCTCTTGTTATTTAAACTGAAGTAAAAACCATCGATAAATTGCATCCATTCTGTCCTGCATTGATTCAGCAATTTTTTTTCTTACATTAAACAACGGAATTTTCTGCGAGTTTACATCACAAGACATATACAAGAAAATATACTCACCGCAATCTGCCGAAATTATATTTATACGCATTGATTCAGGTTTTACAGCATCTATTCCCAAAAGTCCCATAGATTTTTGATTTAAAAATGTGCAGTAAAGAATTCCGTTTCTTTTGTAATAATTTAATTTGTAGCGCGTATCACCGTAAGTGTTATCATACTGAAGACAATACGATTCAAGACCGTCAGTTTCACCTTCAAGAATATCCGGAATCGGAACATCAGAAGCAGGATTTGCAATGTTATAACATTTTTTATAAAGCACATCTTTTCCGTCTGGATATTTTTCAGAAAAATGATAACGCATTCCCTGCATTTTGCTTACAGAACGAACGACAGTTTCAATATCTTTAATTGTCAACTCCGTTTTTGACGAATCTTTTAAAAGTTTGCTTTTTGGAATGAAATAAATATATTCTGTTATGTATGGAATAGCATTTTTTTCAACCATTGTTTCAGAAAGCATCAAATTAAATTCTGTATCCGGCGCATAAATTAAAGACCTGCTTTCTTCTGGATGAATATAATGAATCATTCCATCTTTTTTAAGTTTTTCAATATTTTCTTTTGATGTTAACTGTTCCAATTTGTAAATTTGAGCATTAACACTGAACATTAAAAAACTGAATAAAAAAATGCTTAAACCTTTTTTCATATTCACCTTCCATAAAAAATCAATGAGGAAATATCAATTTCCGATTTGATTTTTTACGCACATTCGCAATGTAATGAAAATGTGCAATAAATAAAAAGTTTGCAACGCAAACTTATAAACAAAAACTTTGACGCTATTTTAGTCAAGGTTTTTGTTCCACTTCCATTAAAAATCTAATTATTAAAAAAGACCTTTGTATATTACGCGAACCTGTTTATAAAGTCCTTCACCTTCTGATTTTGTTTCAATATCTGGAATATCATTTAAAGTTGTATGAATAAGTCTTCTTTCAAAAGGATTCATTGGTTCAAGAAGAATAGATTTGTGCGACTGATGAACTTTATCTGCTGTTGTATATGCAAGCCGAACAATTGATTCTTCACGACGAATTCTATAATTTTCAACATCAAGAACAATTCTCATATCTTCGCTGCCAAGTCTTCCAGCATAAATATTTGCAAGAAGCTGAAGTGCATCAAGATTTTTTCCTTTTCTACCAATCAAAATTGAAGAACTTGGAGAATCAAGTTTAATTCCGATTTTCTTTTCTTCGCGGAAAACAACATCAACTTTAACTTCATAACCCATTCTTTCAATTACATTTTTAATAAAATCAACAATTTTCTGTTCAAATTCGTTGCTTGGAATATGATTTGTTGTACCAGAAAATTTTGTTGATTCTTCAAAATTTCCATAAACTTTTTCTTCTTTATCATCAAGAGTATGTACACAAATTTTTACATAACCTTTTTTAAATAAAGAATTTTTCTGCGATTCAAGAATTTCAACATCAAACTGATCTCTTTGTAAACCAAGTTGATTTGCTGCATTTTCAATCGCTTCTTTTTCATTTTTACCTTCAAATGTGTATGTCATTTATTTACCTCTTAAAATCAATTATTTTCTAAAAGAATTTGCTTTTGTTACTTTATTAACAACTTTTCCCGTGTGTTTTTGTTTCATATTGTTGATGATAATCTGCTGACCCATCTGGAAAATATTACTTACAGTCCAGTAAAGAAGAAGTCCGCTCGGTGCGTTATAAAACAAGAAGAAGAAAATTATAGGCATTCCATACATCATAATTTTCATCTGTGTATTAGAATTTCCAGCAACACCACCGTTATTTGTAATTTTTCCATAAAACAATTGCGAAACAAGATAAATTATAGGAAGAATTCGTAAATCACTTCCGATAAACGGAATTTTAAAACCGAAACTCAAAATACTATCACCAACTGAAAGATCATCAATCCAGCCCGGAATAAATTCTGCCCCACGGAATTCAAAATAATTATTGAAAAGATTATACATCGCAAAAAGAATCAAAAACTGGAAAATCATCGGAAGACAACCGCTCATAGGATTGTAACCATTTTCTTTGTAAAGTTTTGCAAGCATTTCCTGCTGTTTCTGAGGATTATTCTGATATTTCTGCTGAATTTCCTGCATTTTTGGCTGGATTTCCTGCATTTTAAGTGATGCCATCATTTGATTTTTTGAAATAGGAAACAGACACAATTTTAAAAGAATCGTAAGCAAAATAATTGAAACACCCCAGTTTGGAATTATAAAATGAATCATTTCCATTATCCATTTTAAAATCACTTCTAACCAACCGAGCCAGCCACTTGAAATTACTGAATTAAATCTTACTTTGCTCAATCCCCATGGATTTGAATCTTCAACATTGTAAATTTTTAAATCTTTTTCAGTTCTAGGTCCAAGATAAATATAATAAGAATCCGTAACTTGATTTTCTAAAGTAGAAATCGGTTTTCTTACCATTACAACCTGAGCATCAATATTTTCTTTTATTAAAGAATTCTGCATTCCTGAATAATAAGAATTTTTCATGTTTGATTTAGTATTCGAATCCGGATAAATGAATTCTGCAAAATATTTTCCCTGAATTCCGTTCCATAAATATTCCGAATTATATTCCTTAAAATCACCGGAAGCAATATTTTTCTTTTTAAGTTTTTCGTTGTAAGTAATAAATTGTCTATATTCGTATCTATTTGAAGAATCAAATTTTGGGCCAATCTGTGGAGAAGATTTTAAAACATATCCAATTTCGTTATTGTTTATTAAAATTCCTTCATTTTCGCTAAAAAACGAAACATCAAGTTTAAACATATAATCTTTGTTGTTGAAAGTATATTTTTTCTCAAAGATTACAGGTCCTTTTTCGGTATTAAGTTTTGTTTTAAAACTGACTTGCTGAATATTTTTTTCTTCATCGGAAGATTTTTCTACACTGAAAAAATTATCCAAAACAGAAGATTTTACTCCGTCAAAAGAAACAGAAAATGCTCTGTTTGAAGAAGTAACATTGTCAGCCATCTGAATGCCTTTTTTATTTTTTTTATTTTCCAGGTGACCTTTTAATTCATAACTTATAATGTCGCCGCCTTTATTTGTTAAAGTTATGAACGCTTTTTCAGTTTCGATTGTAAAAGGCTCAAGTTCTGCCTGATTTTCATCAATAACCTGAATTGAAAATTTTTCTTCATCTAAAGTTTTTTCTTTTAATTCTTCTGAATTTTTATTTTCCGTTGAAATTTCTGAATTTTCAGTTTTTTCTATAGATATTGACGAAAGTTGATTTGATTTTTTTGAAGAAGTTAAAGATTGAAAAACAAAAGCACCGATTACAACTAATGTTGAAAGTATAACAGCTAAAATTGTATTTTTATTCATATAAATTCCTTAAATTTTTAAGGAACGGGATCATAACCGCCTTTACAGTACGGATTACATCGAAAAATTCGTTTTATTGCTAAAAAAGAACCTTTTCTCAGGCCATATTTTTGAATTGCTTCCAATGCATATTGAGAACAAGTTGGCGTAAATCTACAACAACCCGGAAACAAAGGAGAAATATATTTTTGATAAAACCGAATCAACGCACAGAAAAAATTTTCTAATACTTTTAGAAAATTTTTCATTCTACATAAATTCCTGCTTTTTGAAACAATGTACGAAATTGAACACACCGCGTGCTGAACGAATCATTTCCAGGATAAATTAATAAAAGAATATCATATCCAGTGTTCAGATGTGTTTTTAATAATCGATAGACTTCCCGGCTGTACCGTTTAGATAAGTTCCTTTGAACCGCGTTACCGTATCCGCGTGGTAAAGGAAAACCAACTCTGTTCATTCCAAGATTGTTTTCATAAAAAAACATTTTTGCTCCCGGAATACTTATCTTTTTTCCGTTTTTAAACAGTTCCTTAAAATCCACAGGATTTTTTATTCGTTCTTTTCGTTTAAAAAATCCTGTTTTAATAAAGTCTGCTCCCATCCCTTAATAGATTATCAATATGGTTTCTTTTCGTCTGAAATAGAAAGTTTTGCACGACCTTTTGCGCGTCTTCTTGCAAGAACTTTTCTTCCGCCTTTAGTTGCCATACGAGCTCTAAATCCAAATTTTCTGTTGCGTTTTACTTTACTAGGTTGATATGTTCGTAACATAGAACAAGCTCCTTATATTTTCTACCTCACGGCAGATTTAAAATTTCAAAATATAGTATAAAAATATATCATTAATTTTTGTTTTTGGTCAACACGCTTTTTTTAAGACTTTCAAATTTTTTGAGCAAATTCTCTGGAATTTCATTTTTTTCAGGAGAAATTTCCTGTTTTTTATCATATTTTGAAAGAATTCTTTCTGTTTCAGCGATTTTTTCACTATTTTTCTTTTGTTCTTTTTGATAAACCGAATCGTAATTTAAATTATAAAGTTTTGCACCACTTCCTTTTAATCTGAAAGCAATACTCTGGATTTTTAAATCTTTTGCATACATTTTAAAACCATTCAAAATATAATGAGAATTTAACTGAAGCATTTGAATCCACCCGGAATGATCTGCTTCGATTAGAAGAACATTATTTTTTAAATCTACAATATTTGAATGTTCATAAATTTTCTGACCGTCGTTTTTAATAGAAGTTACTATTTTTTTCCAAACTTGAAAAATCTGATTATTTTTTTCAAAATTTTCGCGTTCTAATGTATTAAAAGTATTTAAAAGCATTTCGTTACAATCAATTACATTCTGCATATTTTACCTTTCTTCATCAGACCATTCGCCGTTTTCTATTTTATAAACTTTTGTAGTCGATTTTTTATAATTTTCATAAGGTTCACCCGGCAAAAAAGTACAAAAAAGTTGTTCGTATTCTGGAATCATCGAAGTAAATTTTTCCCGTTTTTTTGGATCAAGTTCAAGCATCACATCATCCATCAAAAGAACAGGTTTAATATTTGTTACTCTTTTATAATAAACAGATTGAGTTACGCGGAGTAGAAGAGAAATTAATCTGCACTGACCGGTTGAAGCAGTCTGAATAAAATTTTTATTATCTTTTACAAAAATAATTTTATCTTTATGAGGACCGTAAAAAGTTGTCCCAAGAATTTTATCCTGATCTTGTTTTTCTTTTAAGAATTCTAAAAGTTCTTCCTGAGATGGAAGTCTTTTTCCATAATCATAGTCAATTTCTTTCCATGAAGGAATATATTTTACAGAAACTCCTTCAATTCCAGAAATTTCTTCATATAATTTTCCAAAAATCTCATTAATTTGAAAAACAGTTTTTTTTCGTTTTTTCTGAATTTCAAGACCTCGTTGAACAAGCTGCAAATCATAAACATCAAGAAGTTCATATTTATTTTCTTTTAGAATTAAATTCCGCGTTTTCAAAATTTTTTTATAATTCCGCAAATCATCAAGATAAACTGAATCATACATCGTCAAAGTCTGATCTATGAAAAATCTTCGACATTCAGGTTCACCGGTTGCAAATTCCATATCTCCGTGACAAAAAACAACGCATGGAATTGTATTAACGAGTTCTTTTCTGTCATGAATTTTTTTTCCATTTTTTTCGATTGATTTTTTTTTATCGTAAATTATTTTTATCCGCTGAAGACTTTCCTTTTCGTTTGAATACATAGAAATAAGACTAAAATTCTGCTGCAAATTTTTTATAATCTGCGAATCAGAATGAGTTCTAAAAGAAGAACCATACGCTGAATAATAAAGAGCCTCCAGAAGATTGCTTTTTCCCTGACCATTTTCGCCGACAAAAAAAACTTCTTTAAAATTTAAATTTATATTGTCATTTTTGAGGTTTCTAAAATTATAAAGTGATAAAGACAAAAACGGCATTCAAAATTAATTTGTAATACTCATCGGCATAATGATATGGAAATAATCTTCTGCAGGTTCAGGTCTTAAAGTAATCGCTTTTAAAGGTTCAGTAAATTCGAAAGTTAATTCATCGCTTGAAATAGATTTTATAGGATCGATGAGATAATTATAATTTAATGCAATTTGAACTTCTTCACCATCATAACGACACGGAATAATTTCATCAGCAGTACCGATTTCTGATTCTGGAGAATAAATTGTAAGATTTTCACTGTCGATTTTAAAAATTATTCTGTTTACTTTTTTCTCAAGCATGATTCCTACACTTTTTAATGCTGAATCCAAATCGTTTTTATTTACTGTAAAACTGAAATTCTGGTGTTCTGGAATTACTTTTTGATAGTTAGGAAATTGACCATCAAGAAGTTTTGAAGAAAATTCGTAATTTGAAAATTTTGCAAAAATCATTTTATCAATTATTGCAAGAGAAATATTTCCTTCTTCGGAAGCATTTTTTAAAATACAGTTTAAAATTTTTACAGGAACAATTGAACCGCTGAAATCTGGAAGTTCCATAGATTTTTGAATGTAAGAAAGACGCTTTGCATCTGTTGAAACCATTACAAGTTCTTCTTCTTTTTTGTGAAAATAAACACCTGTCATAAAATAACGATTAGGATCTTGAGAAACTGAAAAAATTGTCTGTTTTATCATTTGTTTAAGTTCTTTTGCAGGAACTTCAAAAAATGGTAAATCGTTAGAAGAAGAAAAATCAGGGAATTTTTCACTTGCGATGCTTTTAAGCTGGAAATTTCGTCTTTTTGTTAAAGGTTTTATAGTAACTTTTATATCTTCCTGAATAAATTCTATTTCTCCTGACGGGGAACTTGAAAGAATTGCCATAAATTTATCACAATAAATTGTAGTTGTTCCTTCTTCTTGAATTTCAACCGGAATTGTTGAAATAAAATTTACAGAAGTATCTGAAGCTTTTATAGTCAGGATATTATTTTGTGCAATTAACAAAATATTTGAAAGAATTGAAATAGGACTTTTATTTGTAATAATTTCTTGTGCTATTGCAACTTCTTTTATCATTGCATCTCTATCAAAAGTAAATCTCATATTTTCTCCTATAAATTTTTATTAGTTTTATTAAATCCTAAATTTAATAAATTTAGAATTTTAGTAATAATAGTAATAAGTATGTGTTTAAAGTGTATAACTAAGTTAATTTATTATAATATATGAAAATAAATTGTTGAAAAATAATAAATTTTATTAACATTTTTATAACATATTAACAAATTTTTGTAAAATACAAAGTTTTACAGATGTTATCCACACAATTTTATCATATTATCCACAAAATTCCATAAAAATTTTATATATTTTTTAATTTTTGTATTCTTTAATTTCTTTTATAATTTGCTGAATTTTTTGATTTAAAAGAGAATCGATTTTTATTTTGTCCTCGATTTTTTTTATTCCGTTTATAACAGAAGAATGATCGCGACCTCCAAATTCGTTTCCAATATCTGAAAGACTTAATTCAGTTAAATTTCTTGTGATATAAAATGCAATATGTCGCGCGTAAGAAATAAGATTTGTTCTTTTTGAACCAATTAAATCTTTTACAGAAATATTAAAATCTTCGGCAATAACTTTTTTAATATTTTCTATTGAAATATTTCCTGAAGAAGGCGCTTTGTAATAATCTTTTATTAATTCTTTTGCCTGTTCAACAGTTATAGGCGTATTTCCAAGAAATTCCTGGTAACCTACGATATTTGTTATTGCACCTTCAATATCACGAATATTTGTTTCGACAACTTTTGAAACAAAATCTATAATTTCTTCACTTACAGGAATATTGAATTTTTCAAGTTTTTTGTAGATGATTGCTTTTCTTGTTTCGTAATCAGGCATGTTTAAATTTAAACACATTCCTGAACCAAGTCTGCTTACAAGTCGTTCTGCAATATTTTTTATTTCTATTAAAGGGCGGTCGCAGGTGAAAACCATTTGTTTTTTATTTCCATATAATGCTTCAAAAGTATAGAAAAGTTCTTCCTGAACACCGTCTTTGTTTGATAAAAATTGAATATCATCAAGCAAAAGAACATCGACATTTCTGTATTTATTTTTAAATGAATTCTGAGTTTTGTTCATTATGCTCATTGTAAATTCATTTAGGAAAAATTCTGTTTGAGTGTAACAGATTTTTTTTGAATTATTTGATAACTCAATAATTTTATTCCCGATTGCCTGCATTAAATGAGTTTTTCCAAGACCGACTCCGCCGTAAAATAAAATAGGATTTTTTATTCCGGGATTTTCTGCAACGCTTTTTGCCATTGAATACGCAAAATGATTTGCACTTCCTTCGTTTGTAATAAAATTTTCAAAAGTGAATTCCGGATTTAATGAAGAATTTTTGCGGTTATCTGATTTTATTTTTTCTAGATTTTGATTGTTTTTTTTGATTTGAATATTTTGAATATCTTTTTGTTTTTCAGAATTTGTATTTATTTCTGTTGGTTGATTATTTTCCTGAGAAATCTGAATATTTTGAATTTTTGGAATTAATTTTAATTCAGGCTGACCTGTGAGATTTTTTATTTTATTGCAGATTTGTTCTGGAATTCCTTTGTCGACGGTTTTTTTCCACATAAAATCTGAAGAAACGCCTACTGTAATTGAGTCAATTGTGTCTTCAATATATTCGAGATTATACCATAGCAAAAACTGATTTTCTTGATTATTGTTTTTAAAATCATTGTGAATTTCTTTTAATGTTTCTTGCCATATTTCTTTATAAAGGAATTCGCTCATAGTGTAATTATAATGTTTATTTACTTTTTTTTTCAATATTGTTATAATCAAAAAACATTCTAAAAATTTTAAGTTCATATCATATAAAGAATTTAATAAAAACTTTCCATAAAGTCTTTTTATAAATAAATTTCAAGGAAAAATAAAATGTCAACAGAATCAGAATATGGTGCAAGTAGTATTCAGGTTTTAAAAGGACTTGAAGCAGTTCGCAAAAGACCTGGTATGTACATAGGTTCAACTGGTCAAAAAGGTCTTCATCATCTTGTTTATGAAACAGTAGATAATTCAATTGACGAAGCAATGGCAGGTTATTGTGATAAAATTGTTGTCGTTCTCGAAAAAGATGATGTTGTAAGAGTTGAAGATAATGGTCGTGGAATTCCTGTTGACATACATCCTACAGAAAAAATAAGTGCTTTGGAACTTGTTCTTACTCGTCTTCATGCCGGCGGTAAATTTGAAAAAAGTGCGTATAAGGTTTCCGGTGGTCTTCATGGTGTTGGTGTTTCTTGTGTAAACGCTCTTTCAGAATGGATGGAAGCAACTGTAAAATTAAACGGACATATTTATCGTCAGTATTATGAAAAAGGAATTCCAAAAACAAAAGTAGAAATTATTGGTGATACAGATGAACACGGAACAACAATCCGATGGAAAGCCGATAAATCTATTTTTACTGTAACAACTAATTATGATTGGGATATTTTAATTCAGCGTTTAAAGGAACTTGCATTTTTAAATAACGGAATCGTAATTATTTTCCGTGATGAGCGCCTTGAAAATCCAAAAGAACAAATTCTAAAATACGAAGGTGGAATTGTTCATTATGTAAAAGAATTAAATTTAAAATCAAAAATAAGATATCCTGAAGAACCAGTTTACATTACTGGTGAAAAAGAAGGAGTAATTACAGAACTTTCTTTTCAATATAATGAAAGTTATTCTGAAAATATTAATACTTATGTAAATGATATTCGAACTGGTGATGGAGGAACTCATCTCGATGGTTTCCGTTCTGCGCTTATTTCTGTTCTTTCTAAAGCTTTAGATGCAAACGAAAAATTAAAAAAGAAAATGCCTAAAAAAGACGGAAAACTAGACCCAAAAGAAGATCCGTATGAAAAAATTAATAGCGATGATGTTCGTGCAGGTTTAGTTGCAGTTCTTTCAATGAAAGTTCCAGAACCAGAATTCGTAGGACAAACAAAAGATAAACTTGGTAATCCAGAAATCAAAGGAATAGTAGAGTCTCTCGTTAAAGAAAAACTTACTATTTTCTTTGAGCAGAATCCTCAGGTTTTAGAAAAAATTCTTGAAAAGGCAATCGGTGAAGCAACAGCCAGAATTGCTGCCCGAAAAGCAAAAGATGCTTCCCGTAAAAAATCCGGATTAACTGGTTTTAAAAAACCTGAAAAACTTTCTGACTGTTCAATAAAAGACAATCCTGAAATCTGTGAAGTTTACATCGTCGAAGGAGATTCTGCCGGCGGTTCTGCAAAAAAAGGACGAGATTCCAAAATTCAGGCTATTCTTCCTCTTTGGGGAAAAATGCTTAATGTTGAAAAAGTTGATCCTTCAAAAGTTATAGATAACGATAAACTTAAACCTATTATCGATACACTTGGGGCAGGTTTTGGAAAAGAATTTAACATTGAAAAACTTCGTTACGGAAAAATCATAATTATGGCCGATGCCGATGTTGATGGTTCTCATATTCGAACTTTGCTTTTAACCTTCTTTTTCAGATATATGCCGGAACTTATTGAGCAGAAGCATGTTTATCTTGCAATGCCGCCGCTTTTTAAAGTTCAGCTTGGAAAGAAAGAACCGGTTTTCTGTTATTCAGATGCAGAACGAGATGTAGCTCTTAATGCTCTTGGAGAACAAAGGGAAAAGGCTGATGTTCAGCGTTATAAAGGTCTTGGTGAAATGGACGGAAACCAGCTTTGGGAAACAACTATGAACCCGGCCACAAGAAAAATGAGGCTTGTAACAATTCCAGATGCAGAAGCAGCCGACAGAATTTTTACAGTTTGCATGGGTGAAGAAGTTGAACCTCGCCGTGAATTTATTGAATCAAATTCAAGTTATGCGAATTTGGATATTTAAAACGCCCTTGATATAGAAAAAAATTATTGGTTTTAGGATATTTAAATGTTAGATGAAGAAAAAACACCTGAAGGTGGAACTGTTATAAAGATTCCAATTGAAGATGAAGTTAAGCAGGCTTACATCGATTATTCTATGTCTGTAATTGTTCAGCGTGCTTTGCCGGATGTTCGGGATGGGCTTAAACCTGTTCACCGGCGAATTATGTACGCTATGGACAAACTTAATCTTTCTAGCGGTGGCAAGACAAAAAAATGTGCTACTATTGTCGGTGAAGTTTTGGGTCATTATCATCCTCATGGTGATGCCTCTGTTTACGATGCCCTTGTGCGCCTTGGTCAGGATTTTGCTCAGCGGTATACAACTGTAACTCCTCAGGGTAACTTTGGTACTATTGCCGGTGACCCTCCTGCGGCTTACCGTTATACCGAAGCAAAGATGTCTAAGATTACCGAGGAAATGACTTCGGACATCAACAAAGAAACAGTTGATATGGTTCCAAACTTTGACGATACTACTGTGGAACCTTCTGTTCTTCCGGCAAAATTTCCGTTTTTGCTTTGTAACGGAACTACTGGTATTGCTGTCGGTATGGCTTCTAATATGCCGACTCACAATCTTCGGGAAGTTGCTGCTGCCATTGGTGCTTATATAGATAATCCTGAAATTTCCATCGATGAATTGATGACTTATATTAAAGGTCCGGATTTTCCTACAGGCGGAATTATTTACGGTCGGGAAGGAATTAAAAAGGCCTACAGAACCGGGCGAGGAAAAATAACAATTCGTTCAAAATTTACAGTTGAAACAGACAAAAAAGGAAAAGAACGAATTGTTTTTACAGAAGTTCCTTATGGAGTAAATACTACAAATATCATCAAGCGCATAAATGAACTTGCAGAAAACAAGGTGATTGAAGGTATTGCTGATGCCAACGATGAAACTTCTGACCGGGTTGGAATGAGGCTTGTAGTTGAGCTTAAAAAGAATGCAATCACAAAAATTGTTTTAAATCAGCTTTTTGCAAAGACAGATTTGCAGTCAAATTTTGGAATAATTAATCTTGCTCTTGTTCCTCAGCCAAAGGATGGTTTGCGTTACAATGAACCACAACTTCAGCTTCCAAATGTTTATCTTAAACCGCAGGTTCTTACTTTAAAGCAGCTTATTGAGCAGTTTGTAAACCACCGGGATGAAGTAATTACCCGGCGCACGATTTATGACTTGAAAGTTGCAAAGCACAAGATGAAGATTCTGCAGGCTT
>JAEDFA010000082.1 GCA_016293005.1 Treponema sp. | reverse complement strand
ATATCAGGTTCCCTTTCGGGAGCGCAGGGTGCCTTTCCTGCTCGTCAAATTTCACCTTATTATTGCAGAGAAAGGGCTGTTTTGTCAAGTTTCATTAAACGACCTAATTTGCAATAAGCTTCAATCTTTGCCATACTTGCATCAAATAGCGTAGCAACATAGTACAGACCTTTTGATTCATCCAGTTTTATGCTTAAAAAAATGTTGTCTTTGAAGATTTTTATTAGCTCAATTTGGCCATCATAAAATCCAGCGTAATCTGGGCAATTTATAATTTCAGGAATAAAGTCCAGATATTTTGCCGCTTTGTAATGCTTTCGTTTTAATAGATGTGACAAAAGACCTTTTGAACGGTATATTTTAATTTGTTGCTTTTGAATTCCCAAAAATGATAGTAGTGTAATTGGGATTTCTGCAACAAAAATCATTTTATCTGATGGCATGATTTAAGTGTAGCATATTTTAAATGTTTTTCCTATAAAAACAAATTATTCTTCATTCTCTGACACCGCAGGGAACTTCTTTTCAACCATTTTCATAATGTCTTTTTCAAAAAAATCCCGCACTTCTTTTCTTTGGAGGCTTGCGTTGCGTAAAAATAAGTCGGCCGGATGGATTTCGAGAGCATAGGCCAACCGAAAAATTAAATCATAAGATGGAAATGTTTTTCCAGATTCAATTCCGCTGATTGTACTTTTGCCGCATTCGCAAATACCGGAAAGTTCTAGTTGCGACAAATTTTTCTGCGTCCTGTAAAAAATCAAGTTTTCAACAAATTCAGATTTTAATTTATCCACATTTATAAGATATTCGACTTTTTAATTAAATAATTCTAAAATTTCGACCGATTTATTATATAGGTCTAAATAATAGACTTTGAAACTGTTTTGGGCGATTTGATAGACTTTAATAATAAAAAGTGATTTTTGTATGCACTTTTCAAGGATTCCAACTCCACATTAACACAGGGGCATAGAAACAACCGAACAGCCTTTGTGACAAAAACATATAGAAACAACGTCATTCTGAGCGTAACGAAGAATCTCGGTTATTCGTATCTTAGATGTTTCGTTTGCGCTCCACATGATACTAAAAAAAAGAGGAACAATATGAGTGAACAGAAAGAACAATTTGAATTTAACTACGAGCCAATCCGGGGCTACCCTGAACTGCGCTGGACAGGAAAACGCCCTTTTACCGGCACTCCTTATTATCCTGCACAATTAAAAGAAAGCTACGGCGACGACACTGACCTGCCTGACGGCAAGACAGGCGGCTGGCGAAACAAGATTTACTGGGGCGACAATCTGCAAGTGATGAGCCATTTGTTAAAAGACTATCGTGGAAAAGTGAACCTGATTTATATCGATCCGCCATTTGACAGCAAGGCAGACTACAAAAAGAAAATTGAACTGCGCGGAAAAAGCACCACAACAGACAGCTCAACTTTTGAAGAAAAGCAGTACGGCGACATCTGGACGAATGACGAATATTTGCAGTTTATGTACGAACGCCTGATTTTGTGCCGTGAACTTCTGGCTGATAACGGAAGCATTTATTTGCATTGCGATTGGCATAGAAATAGTTATCTACGGGCATTAATGGATGAAGTTTTTGGTCCTTCAAATATGGAAAGTGAAATAATATGGCAATTACAAGGTGTATCGGGCTATAAAAGTTTAGTTAATAGTTTTGTCCGTGGTCATGATACAATTTTATTTTTCAGGAAAGGAAATAATAAAACTTTTAATAAAGAATATTTACCTTATGATGAAAAACAATTAAAACGATTTACAGGTGTTGATAAGGATGGAAGACGATATAAGCCAATTACGAAAGATAGAGTCATTTATCTTGATGAAAGTAAAGGTATTCCTGTATCTGATGTTTGGTCGGATATTGCAAGTTTCCAAACTGTTGTAAACTCACCAGAAATAATGAATTACCCTACCCAAAAACCCGAAGCTCTTCTCGAACGCATCATCAAAGCCTCTTCCAACCCCGGCGACATCGTATTCGACTGTTTTATGGGAAGCGGAACAACTCAGGCTGTTGCAATGAAGCTCGGCCGCCGCTTTTTGGGCGCAGACATCAATCTTGGCGCAATCCAGACAACAACAAAAAGACTCTTAAAAGTTTCAGAAGAATTGAATGGTCAGTTAGAAACAGAGCATCCGTTCTACACTGGCTTTGAAGTCTACAACGTAAACGACTACGACTTTTTCCGCAACGAACTTGAAGCAAAACGCCTTATCTGCGAGGCAATGGGCATGGAACAGCTGCCGGACAGCACTGTGTACGACGCACTTTTAGACGGACGCAAAGTGTGCATACTCGGCATTAACCGGATAGCTACTGCAAGCGAATTTGCCAAGCTCTTAAACAACGTGAACATTTCAGAATGGCAGTCAAGACAAAAAGAAAACCCAACAAAGCCCGTTGAAGAAATCACCTTTGTGTGTATGGGACACGACCCCAACTTAAAGGCACAGTTTGAAGAAGAAGTCAGTAAAATGGGATTCAAGGTTGATGTAGAAATTATCGACCTTCTCCGCGATAAAAAAGATTTGCGTTTCAAGCGGGATAGCGATGCAAAAATTGTAATCAAGAATAATAAACTCATAATAGAAAACTTTTTCCCGATGAACCTGCTGCAAAAACTTAGCATAGAAAAGACAGACGTTTCTAACTGGAAGGAACTTGCCGAAAGCGTCTTCATCGACTGGAACTATGACGGAGTTACATTCAGCCCTGAACTTACAGACATCCCGGAAAAAAACGAACTTGTAAAAGGCGAATACGCCATCCCAAAATCAGCCGGTACAATCCACATAAAAATCACCGACCTTATCAGCGAAAGTTGGGAAGGAAATGTGGAGGCAGAGTAATGGCAAAAACAAAAGGAACTGAACTTGATTTTCCGTTTTACCGCATTATGTGGCAGTTCTATTCTGAAAATAAAAAGGAAATCAAAAAAGCATATACTAAACTTACGCGAAATATTTTATCAAACGCAGAACCAAACAAAGACAATCCGAACAGTTTTTTGCGTCAAACGCAGTACGAAGCATTTGAAATGTATGTGTTCTTAAAAGAATATCTTGGAAACCCAAAGCTCGCGGATTTATTTGATTGCTGGAGAAGAAATGTTGATGTAGAAATTCAAGTTGCTGAAGCGCGTACTCCAATGGTTGCAGAACGAACTCCAATGGTTGCTGAGCGTAGTCGAAGCATACCATTCACTTTTGAAAACACTCGCATTTATGGTGATGGTCTTTTCAATGAATTGGATTTTACGAACCGAGACACTCTCTATTCATTTTTTGAACAGCTAAAAGATTTGCGGCAGGACTATGCAAACTATATTTTTGCGCTCACGATGGGAACTGGAAAAACGATTCTTATGGCGCTCTGCATTTTCTATGAATTCCTGCTTGCACATAAATATCCTCACGATGAACGCTTTTGCCACAACGCACTTGTGCTTGCTCCAGATACTACGGTTTTGCAGTCATTAAAAGAAATTCAAACTTTTGACAAAACAAAAGTGTTTACAGAAAAATATGCGAACGAATTGAATTCTATTATCAAGTTCCATTTTCTTGACGAAGGCGGCGTTGCCTTAAGCACAATGGACGGCTCAGATTTCAACCTGATTATTTCAACGAGCCAGAAAATCATCCTCAAGAAAAAACACAAGGATGAATCTGCCGGGGAACTTCTTTTTAAAGATGACTGGGCTTCCATACTGGCAGGAAATCCAAACGCAGACCTTTACATGCTCGATGATGATTCAAGTCTTATGGCAAATCAACGCTATCAGAAACTTACCCGCCTTCGTCAGCTTGGAATCTATGTCGATGAAGCACATCACGCATTCGGTAAATCTCTTAAAAGCGATATGCTCGACCGCTCCAAAGAAACAAGTCTTCGCCTTACGATTGACGGCCTTGTAAAAGAACTTGATTCTGCCGGAACAAAAGTTGTCGCCTGCTACAATTTTACAGGAACTCCGTACATTGAAAACCGTCTTATGCCGGAAGTTGTTTATGAATACGGCTTAAAAGATGCCATTGATTCAGGCTATCTTAAAAAAACTTTTGTAGAAGATTATGAAAACGTTCAGTGTCAGAGTTTTATCACAAGTGCGGTAGAAGCGTTTGTAAATCAGCACCGCTCAAAAAACGGAGTCTGGAACCGCTACGAAGGAATGTTACCTAAGATGGCACTTTTTGCCACAACGATTGACGAATTAAACAATGAGTTAAAGCCCGCACTGGAAAAAGCGCTTTCCAAGCTGGATATTTCTCAGGATTCAATTCTTGTAAATGTCGGCGATGACAAACTCACCAAACAGGACGACCTGCGCGAGTTCTTAAAGCTCGATACACAAGAAAGCAAAAAGCAGTTTATTCTTCTTGTCGGAAAAGGGAAGGAAGGTTGGAACTGCCGGAGTCTTTTCAGCGTCGCGTTGTTCAGAAAACCTAAAAGTACGATTTTTGTTTTGCAGGCAACAATGCGCTGCTTGCGTTCGATTACAGAAACACAGCAGACAGGCCAGATATTTTTAAGCACGGAAAACCTAAGCATTTTGCAGGACGAACTGAACAAGAACTTTAAAGTCAGCGTGGATGACCTAAAAGGTAAAGATTATTCAAGCAAAAAAGTCCGTCATATTTACGTGCGCGAAAAAGTGCCTATAAAAATGATTGAACAGACTTATGAATACAGAATTACAGAACTAAAGCCAGGCGAGTATTCTTTGTTTGATGCCTCAACTGGTTTTGATTTTGAAAAATACCGCCGCACAAAAAGTACTCATTCACTTTCAAATATTGACTCCGCCTCAATCCGAAAAGAAGTTGATTCGTCTGATGAACGCACATTCACAGAGTATTCGCTTGTTGCAGAACTTTCGCTCTATCTTACTCAGCATGAAATGGATTCAGAAGGAAAAGAAAAAATCTGCCGATGGTCGCCTGTTAAAATCCGTGAACTTCTGGAGCATTGTACGGATGGAATTGAAACAATTCTTGAAAAGGTGAATTACTCGAATTCAATTTTGTATGACTGGATTGTGCCAGAATTGTTCAAGCAGATTTATAAAATCTCTTATGAAAAAGGCGAGAAAAAAGAAATCATAAAATGGCTTACAAAAGACCCG
>JAEDFA010000081.1 GCA_016293005.1 Treponema sp. | reverse complement strand
CATTGCGCCCATTGATTGTACGCATAATAAAATTTTTCCTTGTCAATCTTATGTACTCCCTTTGCCATTTTTCTTCACTCCTTTAATTTGGAAAATCTGCATGGCGAATCTGCCGATTTCTTACCTTGCCAAATTCCAGCAACGACCATGCACCTATAATTGATTAAGTATTCTGTTAAATTGGATGAGTGCGGACTTGAACCGCACTGCTGACCTTTTGCTAGCAACGGTCACATAAATTCATTCTAGCTTATCATACCAGGCGCCTTGGCATCTCGGCAAAGAATAAAAATATGATGCCTGCCCATTGCATCATCCAATACAAGCCAAGTTGTGAACGATGATGAGATTGTTTAGTCTGAATAGTTCCTTGGCTTGTCCTTATTTGATTTTTTTAGTAGGCTGACACCTTGTCACAACTACCAAAGTATCGCCATGTCGGTTACTCCGCTTAGGCGATAATCGGATTGTAAGGATTCGAACCTTTTACCCCACGAGATCAGATACATCTCTTCCCAAATGTATCAGTCAAGTATGCGGCAATCCGTTTTGTGTGCGTGATGAAAATGACAAAAAGCACGCACACACATCTTTGAAAGGAGTGTTCCTCATGTCACGAGAAACTCTAAAAACCACCGGCTATAACGGCTCTGCTTTTGAAAGCAAAACTTGATTTTCACATCATCAATAGGGAGGAACAAATAAACCTGCCTAAATTCTGCCATGACATTTGACCGCCACAGCAGAAATCAAATAAATGAGGTATTTTGAAAAAGGTATTACACCAAAATACCGACTATCACGGCACCGCTGCTCTCGGTGTTTGATTTCCACAGTTTGGAACTCGGCTAAGCCCCGTAAACCGTACAGACATTTGACCGACCTGCACGGTGTAAAGAAAAAGGACAAGTTTATGTCAAAAAATTCTAACTACCTAGTGTTATGTTTAAGTGTCCAGCACCTATAAGTGCATTTACTCGTTCAAATTCTTCCTGAGCGGCTTTTTCTGATTCATACGCGCCTAGCAAATAATTTCTACCGTTTTCTAACTCGGCATTTATTGTCATTCCATCTCGCCTCAACACGGCTCTGTCTAACGGGATAGATATATCTTGGATTTGTGAAACTATTCTCATCCGGCTCAACCTCCGTTTTTTGTTTTTGGGGATATTTTTGGGACTTAATAGGGCGTACATACGTTCGTATATAGACCCCCTGCCCCTCTTCCAGTCCATCCGGTGCGGATTCGTTCAACCATCTATCGCTTCCGCCCATCCGTTCTGGTTTGGCTTGCTTTCTTTCACTCTCTTGGACAAACTACAGTTTGTCACATAGAGCAAGTCAATATATAGTAGTCCTTTCTTCCTCTGCAACTATATCTTGTTTTTCTTTCGATTCCAGCGCTTGAACCGGTGCAGATTCTCCCAATTTTGGCAAATCAGATGCACCAAGGGCGGCGCGTTGGTTATTCTCCCTTGATACTCCTGGAAGATTCCATCGGAATTGATGGTTTAGGATTGCCAAAATCCCCATGGCCTTATTCCCAGCTGTTGACAGTTTGGCGCTTAATGATTCTTCGCGTAAAGCATCTATTTTTTGCGTAAGGCGATAAGGGGCATCGCTTAATTTCCCCGGTTTATTGTTTGCCCATGCGTTAATAACATCGCTTGATATGCCAGTCAGAAATGAAAAGCCTGCCCTTGATATCTCCTTGTCGTTCATGACACATAGATACGCGTAAGATTCCAGCACCTTTTCAAGTTTTTCTATATCGTATCTGTTGCAGTTGGACTTCTGAACTGCTCCAGGGATTTCAATGTTTCGCTTGTCTCTCAAAATGTCTCTATCCTTAAACAAACACCTATTTGCATACATTAGGGCACCGTTCCAGATGTTTTGTGGTTCTTTTGTCATGT
The DNA here is from genome assembly GCA_016293005.1 of Treponema sp. GTDB lineage: Bacteria > Spirochaetota > Spirochaetia > Treponematales > Treponemataceae > Treponema_D. The sequence continues at coordinate 3,297 of JAEDFA010000081.1, read as the reverse complement.
CTTTGATTGGTGGCTTTTTCATTCTGCAGTATTCATCAATGCAGGCTGCTATCTGGCTGTCATAGACTTCCGGCATCTGCTCAGATTCAATCTGTTCTAATTCAATTTTTTCTGCATTTCCATTTTCTGCCATATTAGCCACCTCCTGAATGATTCCAGCACAGCCCGGTTGATTCTTTTCTGGTCTGTCTGACTTTCTCTATCTCATCCGACCTCGTACGGTTTGGTCTGAACTGGTCGGCTTGTTTTGTCCTCTAATTTTATTGGACGATTTTTTTTCCAATTTGTCAATGAAAAATTTTATTTTTTTTAAAAAAATTTATTTGGGGCGGTCTGCCGCGGTCGGGTCTGCCCGACAGATATTATAATAATGCTCTGGTTTTCAAGAGTATTATTATAATATATATATATTCTTTACTTCTTTTAATATCTTTCTTTTACTCTTATTTCTTTTCTTTGCTTCTTTCTTTTCTTTTTCTCTTTTTCTTTCGTTCTGTTTGTAATCTGTTTGCATTTCTGCTTGTGATTTGTTTGTATTTCTGTTCGTTAAATTGCATTTTTTACTTGTTTGGAAACTGCGAAAATTCGGTACTTTGGTGGTGCTTTTCTGTTTGTAATTCTGTTCGTTAAATGATTGTAATTCTGTTTGTGAAGTTTCTGAATTCTCCCCATTTATTTTTTCCAATTTTAGGCAATAAAAAAAGACCGCCGAAACGGTCCTTTTTTTCTATTTTGGAATCCCAAAATTATTATAATTCTGTTCCGTCTTCCTCTTCCTCTTCCTCTTCGAACGCGTCAAATTCTTCTTACATTTCCTCGAAGTCTCTTTCTAGTTCTTCATACACTAATTTTAGTTATTTGTAAATACCTAAATTAAAAAAATCAAACTTTTTTATTTGGTATCTTTGCAATGATTTCTTCTCTGTCTTTATCTGTTTCGACAAACTTCAAAACGTCGCGCGGCTGCATTTCCAAAACGCAGCAAAGCCTGTTTAAATTATCAAGCGTTATAGAAGTATCTCCATTTTTAAATTTAGCCATTGTAGATTGTCCAAATATTCCGGACGTGCGCGCAACGTTGGAATTGATTCCAATATTGGCTAGCTCCTTAATTACATCAATTTTATATTTCAGCATTTTCACGCCTCCTTTTATTTTTTTCTTATTATAAATCATCGAGAAAAAAAAGTCAATATTTTTCACGAAAAATAGTGTTTTTATATTGACAATTCACGAAAAATAGTGTACAATGGTTATAGATAAAAGGAAAGGAGATAAAAGAAAATGAAAACATATATAATATTTGTTGGCGGCTTCCAGATTGGAACCGAGGAACTGACAGCTTCAGAAGTCAAAGAAATGAATAAATCCGGAATCGTCGTTATTCCGGTTAAAAAATAGGAGGTAATTTATTATGAATATTAAATTTTTTTTCATGGGTGATGAAATACAAGGAGCGCACTCCATGCGCGAGGATGGCGATGATTTAGTCATTTTTGCATCCGGGAATTTTCCAGGGTGTAGCGAAAGAACAATAATATTTCCAAAAAACGAAGTTGAAATCGAAGAAAGAGATCAAGCCATTTTTATTGACTGGAAATAATTTCGAAACGCTCTCCGGAGCGTCCGCCGCGGGATAGCCTCCCGGCGCTGATGAGATAGGCTAAACAAAAAAAGCCGCCCGGCATACTACCAATACAGACCGAGCGGCACCAATCAAAAAAGAAAGGTAAGGGAATTATAACACATTTCCCGAAAAGGTACAATATTATGCAAACAATAACAAAGATTGAAAAAGGAAAAATTTACACAGAAAGCACCTTGAACAACAGAAATGATATTTTTGAAATCGTTGAAAAAATACCAAGAAATTATTTCGTTTGGAACATTGGCGAAAACATGGGAACGGATGAATATATTCCAATATGTGAAGATTTACACCCGGAGGACAAAGACAACTACGATATAAACACAAGCACGCTGAAAGCGATAAAGTTAAGCCGTGAAGATGTGGAAACATTAAGAGAAGCCGCACACATTGGAATTGTTAGCAAGAAAACAGCAGAAAAAGCGTTGAAAAGCAAACGCCGAGGATATTGGAGCGACAAGAAAAGAGAACAGGCAAAAAAGACAATTGATATTTTTAATAAGATAACCGCATAAAGTCGAAACCGCCCAGCGCGGGCGGTCTGGTGTAGGCTGGCAACCTTGCCACTGATGAGACAAGCCGGAACAAAGAAAGGATGGTTGATATTATGAAAATTTTACTTGAAAAATTGCAGAAATTGGAAAGAATGGAAGAAATCGCAAATCATGCAGAAGCCGACTACGACAGAGAGCCTGAAAATGCAGAATATGAAGCAACTTTTGATTTAGCTTATCAAAATGAATTTAATGCATATATAGAAGCTGCTAAATATATTGAGTATATGACAAATGGCAACATTGATTTTATTACAGCCAAAAAGATGATTCGGACAAAAAGAGAGGAACTAATAAGCATTTTATCAGCATAACAGCAAGAAAGAAAGGCTTTTACCGGGGTTCGATTCCCCGGCTTGCTTTACCTCATAAGAGGACATCAAAAAAATGAAAGGTGGTATTTTTATGAAAAAATTTGAATTATTTATTTGCAGCCTTGGGAATGGCTTGACGGTATGCAATAAAGCAGTTATTGAAAATGGAGACTATAAACACATTGCACATATTGCAAATTGTGGAAAAATAAAATGGTATGTTGAGCCTTCAAAAATTCCAGGAGATTCGCTTTTGAGAATTGAACACGATGCGGACGCAATGCGCGCAAATTTTGAAAAATGGCTTGAATCTATGCCAAAATCAATGCAATACGAAAAGCTTGTTGATATGGTACCGCTTAATATATTCTTGTATGTTTCTAATCTTGGCGGAGGCATTGAAAGAAAAATTGAATACTTAAAAAATGTTATATATCAAAAAGAAACATTTTAATTATTTCCGTCATCCGTTAAGGCGGTCGGCAGGGTTCGAAGCCCTGCGGCGGATTTCCCTTTTGGGGTAAATTTTAAAATATGGAGGTGCTACTATGTTAGAGAAAAGATTTTGCGGTTATAAAAAAGACGGTTCGCAGTTGATATTATCGGATAAGGAGATTATAGAAAATGCACTTGAACAAGAAAAAGACGGTGTAAAACCTCACTATGCTTTTTATGATTGGAAAAATAAAAAAGCGGTTACGCCTGCGGGATGGCTTGTTTGGTCTTTGTTTGATGGCGGATGCGGTGTAGTATATCGCCGCGAAGATGGTAAAATGATAAT
>JAEDFA010000080.1 GCA_016293005.1 Treponema sp. | reverse complement strand
ATTTAAGATTTTAACCCTTGAAAATAATTTTTTTTTTCTTCAAGAAAATAGAAGAATTTTATAAGTTACAAAAAAAGCGACAGCAAAAGGCGTAACTTTTTAGACTTTTTAAAAAAAATATTTTTCAAACTTCAAGGTCTTATATGAAAAAGCATCATTTTATTTTTATTCTTATCTTAGGCATTTTATTACCTTCATGCGGCTCTCCAAAAAAAATTCAAGGTTACGAACTTTTTGAATACACAGGAGATGCTTCTTACAAAAGTCCGTGCGATGTAAATCAAGAAAATGCACAAAATCAGTATAAAGATATAAAAGACATTGAAGATTTATGGTGGGAAAAAACAAATTTCTATCACATCTGGGTAAAAAGTTTCAAAGACTCAAACGATGACGGCTGCGGTGATTTTCCAGGAATAGAAGCAGAACTCGACTATATAAAAGATACAGGCTTTACAGGAATCTGGCTTTCTCCAATTTTTGAATGTTCTTATAAATCTAAAAAAGAAACAGATAACATGCACGGTTATGACACAACAGATTTTTACAAAGTAAACAGTTTTTTTTCAGGTCAAAACGGAACAGAAGAAACTTCTGAAAACGCAGAAAAAGCGCTCATTTCACTTATAAACGCCTGCCATAAAAAAGAAATAAAAATCATTTTTGACTTTGTGCCAAACCACACATCTTCTAAAAATCAATGGTTTTTAGATTCAGCATCAGATAAAAACAACAAGCGCTCATGGTACATCTGGTCAGATAAAAAACTTTCCTGGGACAATTCCATGAACAAGAACAATTTTTATTCCAATGGAAGTTCATATTACTATGCTGCTTTTTCAAGCGGGATGCCTGATTTAAATTTTAGAAATTATGAAGTTCGCGAAGAAATGAAAAATGTTGTCCGCTACTGGCTGAACAAAGGCTTTGACGGTTTAAGAGTTGATGCAGTACGCTATTTAATAGAAAACTCATCAAAAGCATACGACACACAAGAAACGCATGATTTTTTCAAGGAATTAAGAGCAGAAATCAATAAATATTCCTCTCCAAAATTTATGGTCTGTGAAGCATGGATTGAAAACAATCAGAAAGATTTAAAAAAATACTGGGGAAATCAGGACGAATTTAACATGATTTTTGATTTCAATCAGGGCAAAAAAATTAATGAATCCGTAACAAATCAATCAACATCATTTACTTCAAAAATCGAAACTGAAAGGCCTTCTTCTTCATCTTTTGGAATTTTTCTTGGAAACCACGACGAATACCAGAATAGACTTGGCAGTTTATATTCAGGGGATTATAAAAAAATAAACCTTGCCTCCGCCATAAGCCTTTTAAGACCTTGCGTTCCTTTTATTTACTACGGTCAGGAACTTGGACAGAAAAATCTTTTAGTTCAAGGGGACTTGCGTTTGAGAGGAAAATTTAACTGGAATTTAAAAGATACACAGCAAAAAGAAATAACTTCTCCTTTAGCCCTAAATAAAGCACTTTTAAATTTCAGAAACCAGAATACAGACCTTTTTTCAAGTGGAAAACTAAAACTTCTTTCTTCAAATTCTCCTAAAATCGCTTCGTACACAATTTCAACAGAAAATAAAGAAATTTTATGCGTTTTTAACATGTCAAGCACAACAACTGAAAACATTGAACTTTCAAATTATCAAAACGATCAGCCTACTTTTTCATGCCTAATCGGAGACAGTTCTTCTACAATAACAGCCGGCGAAGGCAAAATAAAAATCGATAAAATTGCTCCATATTCCGTGAGAGTCTACAGTACAAAAGGCATAGAAGAAAAAAATATTTTTACCGACGAAGATTATAACTACACATCAAGCGATAAAATTCCAGACAATGTTTTTATCCCAGAAGAAATGTACATAAGAGGCAATTTTAACTATTGGGGCGGATATTTAATGGAAAAAACAGGAAAAGTAACGACAGGTTTTTCATGCGTAAACTGATTTTTCTTTTGATTTTACTTTCATCGTTAAACATTTTCGCGCAATCTGATTCTGATTTTCAGTTTCAGGATTCGTATATTGAAGAGGAAATGCCGGAAGAACTTATCGGAATATGGAAAAGCCCAGACAGATATATTTTCTTCGGGAAAAACATGGACTTTTCCGTAATTCTCAAAATGTACTACGGGTGGTATTACGATGTTTCATCCTCTACTACACTTCCAGATGATTTTGTAAAAGATAAAAACAACGCTTCATTTCATGATACAAAAGACCAGAAAATCGTTTTGCGCAGACTCAAAAAAGATATTCCTGCATGGGAACTTTCTGTTCTGCACGAAAAAAACGAAGAATCAATAATTCCTCTCTGCGTTATTCAGAATAAAATTTATCTTGATTTTCTTATAAAGGATTTTTCCCAAAATGAAGAAGAATCTTTTTTTGGATTTTTTCAGGGAGTAAGTGCAAAAGAACAGATAAGGCTTTCAAAACAGAACGAAAAAGAAAACATTTTCTGCTATTTTATAACGCCTTCTTCAATATACAGCATCAGATTCTGGCAAACTGACATGGAATACCAAAAAGATGCTCTTGCAACTTTCAACGATTCAAAAGAGATTTTTAAAATCAAAAAACACATACAATCCTGTGGCAAAACTTATACATGCGCAACAGGAAAACGCGCAAGAATCAGGAATGTAGAAAAATTTACACAAATTCCGAATGACTTCGCTGTCAATTCTCAAAAAGGAATAATTCCAATCGGAAAACCTGTCTACGAAAAAGAAGAAAATCCTGCAAATATAGACGAATTAATTCAAATTGTAAAAGAAGCGAATAAAAAACGTCATCCACTACCAAAAAGTCCTTTCGAAAAACACGAAGTCGACTGGCACTGGTCTTTAATCTGGGAACTTGAAAAATACAATCCTGTCATAAAAGAAGTAAGAAAAGAGGAAGATTACAAAAAATTCATGCAGCAAAAAACAGATTAAAAACTTAAAATCAAATTTTTACGCGTTGATATTAAATTTTTTAAGTTCAGCGTAAATTACCGCAATGATTTTACAATACGATTCAGGAATCATCTGATCAATGTCTGTTGAATTATACAAATCGCGGGCAAGAGCCCTGTTTTCTACAGTCGGAACATCGTTTTCGCGGGCAATTGATTTTATCTGAAGGGCAAGTTCGTCAACGCCTTTTGCGCTTACACGAGGAAAAACATCTACAAGAGAATCATATTTTAAAGAAACTGCATAATGAGTCGGGTTTGTAATTACAACATCAGATTCTTTTACAGCCTTCGGAATATTCTGATTTAAAAGCTGTCTTTGTGCGGCTTTTAAACGACTTTTTACTTCAGGATCACCTTCCATTTCCTTTAGTTCCTGCTTTACTTCGTATTTTGTCATTTTCATTTCTTCCATGAACGACTTTTTCTGAATAAAGTAATCGATAACAGAAACTCCAAGAAAAAAAACAGCAATGATTATAAGAAATTGAAAAACCATCTCTGCAATTTTTTGAACGCACACAAGAATCTGATGGTTTTGAATTTCCATCAAGAAAACAGGAATGTTTTTTTTCACAAAATAATATCCGATTACAACAATTACAATTACTTTTAAAATTGATTTAAAAACATTAAAAATTCCTTTAAAAGAAAAAAGAGTATTTTTAAAATATTGCGAAAAATTCGGAATAATTTTTTTAAAATCAGGAGTAAGAGGTTTTAATGTAAAAATAAAACCTTTGTTTTGAGCAATGTTTGAGATTACGCCTGCAATCAGACCAACTGAAGCAAAAGGGACGACATTTTTCAAAATCGCTTCAAAAAAAAGGGATGACATTTTCTGAAACGAAAACGCTTCATCTGCAACATGACTTAAAAAATACGACAGCATTATTACAAGGCTTTTAAAAATTCCGTTTGCAAGAAAAAGAAGAACTAAAACCGCAAGAAAAAAAACAACAGCAGAATTCAATTCCTGACTTTTTGCAACACGGCCTTCTTCCCTAGCCTTTCTAAGCCTTAACTCTGACGGGTCCTCTGTTCTTCCCTCATCTTCTGCGGCAAACCATTGTAAATTTATCTGTTCAAAATTCATTTACCCTTTACCGCCTTTAGAAAAAGATTGTATAAAATTTATCAAATCTGAAAAACCTGTGTTAAAAGCGCGTACAAAAAATGAACAGAGGAAAGGAATCAGGAAAAACAGAATTATAAACGACACGATAAGCATAATCGGAAAGCCTTCTGACAATAAATTCATCTGCGGAGCCGCCTTTGAAAGAAGACCGGTACAGACTGTAATGAGCAAAAGAGTTCCGATTATAGGCAAAGAAATTACAAGCGCATCAGAAAAAAGATTTGTAAGGCCTTTTAAAAGAAACTTTACAATTCCTTCACGATTTTCAACAAGAGAAATGGCGTTCAGCGAATTAAGGCTTTTTGAAAGTCCCCGTATAAATATTTTTTGAAACCATTGATTCTGAAGAAAAACTAAAATTCCGATGAAATTAAAATATTGCCCCATAAGAGGATTTTCAACCTGCGAAAGAGAATCAAAAGCACTTGCCGCACTAAAGCCCATCTGAAAAGCAAAAAACTGACCTGCCGTACTGAACGCTGCGAAAATCATCGAAACAAAAAATCCGATAATCACACCAATCATTGCTTCACCAATAAGCAGGAAAATATAATAAATAGAAAAAACTCCATCGCCTGTTACATAAAAGCCATAAGAAGAAAAATCTGCACTAGGAATCAAAATAAACGACATATAACCTGCAAGTGCAATTTTTGCAATTCTTGAAACAGTTCTTGTAGACAAAAGAGGAAGTGTAAAAATCAGACCAGAAGTGCGCGCAAAAATGAGAAGAAATAATGGAGCCTGATTTATTATAGAATTTATCATATATTAATTTGCAAGGTCAGGAATTCTTGAGAAAAGCCGCACAGTGTACTCTGAAAGATTTCCAAACATCGCTCCACCTGCTATTGCAAGAATCAAAAGAATCACAAGAAATTTTGGAAGAAAAGTTAAAGTCTGCTCCTGAATCGATGTCGTTGCCTGAAAAATCGCAATTATAAGCCCGACAATAAGCGCAGAACCTAAAACAGGAAAAATTAAATTCAAAATCTGAGTAATACTTCCTTGCATAAGTATAGCAATTTCACTAGTAGACATTCCACCTCCAAAAAATTAATGAGGAAGTTTCAACTTCCGATTTAATTTTTTACGCACATTCGCAATGCAATGAGAATGTGCAGTTTATA
>JAEDFA010000020.1 GCA_016293005.1 Treponema sp. | reverse complement strand
CGGAGTTCTTCAAATGTCTGAATGCCGATTGGCAGGTATCGCGGTTTGTTCATATAAATAATATAACACAAACTATTAGAATGGTCATCATTTCTATAAGTTACATCTTATACCGTTCACAAATCCGATTTCGTCAAAACATCTCTTCACGCAAAACTTTTTATAATTTCAATTAATTTTAAATTTTACAATGATAATCTTAAGTTTTCTCATCGCTCAAAATATATTCAACATCCAAGAATCAAAAATAAAAGCCCTTTAGAGAGCCCAGATAATCCTAAGCACAAGTAAAATCTTCATACCGTTGCTGGATTCCTCCTCTGGCGGGGTTTTGAAGCATACTTTGAAAGGCATCTGGACTCACTAAAGAGCTCTAAATAAAAAATTACAAAAAAAAAGCTCACCAAAAGATGAACTATTTTTTTCAGCAAGATTGAGACTGACACGATTCGAACGTGCGACCTCCACCTCCGCAGGGTGGCGCTCTAATCCAGCTGAGCTACAATCTCATAGAAAATTCAGCTAAAGCTGTTGGGTATCGGAGGCGACAGGAGTTGAACCTGCCCAGCCCTTTCGGAACTGACGGATTAGCAATCCGTTGTATTACCGCTCTACCACACCTCCAGCAGTAATCGGAGCGAGAGGGATTCGAACCCCCGGACCCGTGAAGATCAACGGTTTTCAAGACCGCCCCAGTACGACCGCTTTGGTATCGCTCCAAAATGCAATAACATAATATCAAATAAATCTGTAGATTGTCAAGCACCTTTTTGAAATATTTCGATGATTTTTGAAATAATGTCAGCACCGCTTATAAATGTCCCGGCAGAACTTCCGATTGATGAAAGAAGAAAAATCAACAGAACGCGTAAAATTCGGTTTTTGTAAAACCCTTTTAATCTTGAAACATCGTCAGAAAGGTTTTCCATATCGACAACTTTTGGTCTTACAATTAACGCCTGAACAATTCCTGCAACGATTCCGACTCCGATAAATGGACAAAGAGATGTTAAAGGCGCTGCAAGAAATGAAACTAGAATTGTAATAATATGTGCACCACCGATAAGAGAGCCGACGGCAGCACAAAGACCATTCCAGAGAATCCAGCTCAATGCCATCTGAGAACCTTTTTCTTTTCCGCCAAAATAAAATCCGAGCGCAATTAAAAGAATTATGAGAATCGGTATTACCCATGAAAGAATTTTTGAAGAAAGTTTTTTAGGCGGAATTGAAGCGATTTCAGAAGTGTCTGTAGAAAGTTTTCCTTCAGCAATCTGTTCAAGATAATTTCTGACACCGTTTAAATGTCCTGCGCCGAGAACTGCAACGATATTATTTCCGTTTGATTCCCAAATTCGGCTTGCAAGGTATCTGTCGCGTTCATCGATTAAAACTTTTTGAATTTGCGGCATATAATCGGAAAGTTCTTTCATCATTGAATCCATTTCCGAATTATTTTTTAATTCTTCGATTTGTTCACTGGAAATTTCTTCTTTTGAAAATGCACTTGACAATAAAGCGGCAAGAAGTTTCATTTTTCCGATAAAAGAATTTTTTGCCCACGCCCGTTTTAATGTAATCTGAATCGGTCTATCTACAAGTTCAATCGGAATATTTAATTCTGAAGCGGTTTTTATTGCCGCAAGAAGTTCATCACCAGGTTTTACCCCGACATTTTGACCGATTCTTTTTTGATACGATGAAAGAATTAAATTTGTAAGAAGCAAAAATCCTTGACCAGATTTTAAAACTTTTATAATGTCAAGTTCGCTCCAGGATTTTGTATTTTGAACTGAATCGCATCGTTTTTGATCGAGTTCAACAGCAACGCAATCAGGATTTATAGATTTTATAGTTTCTGAAACTTCATTTACACTTTCGGAGGAAACATGGGCTGTTCCAATTAGCGTAATTTTTCTTTCTCCGAAAGTTAAAATTTTTTGAGTCTGTTCTGACATCGAAATCTCCAGTCTATTGAAGACCCCATTCTGCAAGTCTATACTCGAAGAATAACGGAGTCTGCATTTCAAGAATTTTATTATAGTAAGTTACGGCTGCTTGTGGAAGATTTTTTAAATCGTAATATAATCCCATGTAATATAGAAGTTTTCCGCGCTTTGTTTTGTTGTCTTCTTTTTGGATTGAATTACTGAGTGCGTTTTCGGCATTTACAGGGCCCTGATCGTGATATAAACGCATCATCTGATATTCGCTTGAAGTTTTGTCCATCGTTTTCATAAAAGTTTGAGCAGATTCTTTTGCTTTGAATGTATTTTTTTCTTTTAAATAAGTTGCAACAATCATCAGCTGATACGCCCAGTCTTTTCTGTATTGATTTGCAAGCGTAAAATATTTTCTGGCTTCAGACCAGTTTTTTAAATGAAATTCAAGAATTCCCATTTCTTCATAAGCAAAATAATACTTTGGATTTGTTTCAACGATTTTTTTATAATCTCTCAATGCTTCTTCAATTTTATTCTGCTCGTCGTAAAGTCCTGCGCGGTAAGTGTACGCAAGAAAATAATCAGGTTCAAGTTCAATCGCTTTTGTCCACGCTTTTTCAGCTTCTGCAAATTTGCCCTGATAACGATTGTATTGTCCGTAATCTATATAGTAATCATAATTTTGTGGGTCGATTAAAATGGCTTTTTCAATATTTTTTGATGCAGCAAGATAATTTTCTGATTCAGCGTAAAGTTTGCCAAGATATTGGTAAGAATCTGAATTTAAAGAATCGATTTCAAGAAGCTTTAAAAATGTTTTTTCAGATTCTTTAAAATCACCAATGTAATAATTCATTTTTCCGTGCCCGAACATTGCTTCCAGGTTTTCAGGTTCAGAAACTAGCGCTTTTTTATAGTAAACATCAGCCTGTTTGTAATTCTTTTTGAGCGCAAACTGATTTGCTTTAATGATATTTGCAATTGCATTGTACGGATTTATAGAAAGAATTTTTTCAGAAACAGTCTTCAACATCTTTGAATCTTTTTTTGCAAATGCTATTTCTGCTTTAAGTTCAAGAACACCTATGTCATCCGGATAATGCAGAAGAAGATTGTCGGCGATTTCCTGCGCTTCGTCGTAGCGTTTTGCAGAAAAAATTAAACTCGCTTTTAAAATTGTTAAATCTTTGTCATCTTTTAAAGAATCTGGAATTTCTGAGAACAAATTGATTGCCTGTTCTAATGTCCCTTCAGAAAGAATTTTTTGAAGTTTTTCAGCGAAAATAATTCCGTCGGTCGTTTCGGAAAACAAACTTGCAGAAAAACACATTAAAGCGCATACAAAAGCCAGAATTTTTCTCATTATAAAATCCTTTGTAAAATAATTTGACAGTTGAAAAATCTACCGTCTTTTTATAAACTAATAAATACAATGTATTCTAATAGTCTAAAAAAATCTGTTATTTTTATATTAATTTATGCTTTTTTAATTATCGGCATTTTTGTCCTTCAGTTTAAGAACGATTTAATTATATCAGAAAAAATCGGAAGTCTTCACATCACTTTACTTGAATCGGTAAATGACGAAGGTGTTTCTTCTTTAAAAAACAAAATGACTGTCAGTTTTAACGGAATTACATTTTCTAATAGCGATGAAAAATCTGGATTCATTACAATCAATAACAAAAAAAAGCCATTAGTGTTACAAAGCTGGCAAAAAATAGAACCACTTTCGTGCCGTTTTAATTTTAAAGACAATATTGCAATTATATTTAATTTGAGTAACGATTCTTCTACAGCGCATTTAACAATTTCCGCAGAAATGCCTTCAAATGCAAGTTCGCTTTACCTTCCTTATTCACTTTCTTCGGGAGCAACAATTCTTCAGCAATCTGATACAAAAATTCAAATCGGTTCAAAAAAGAATTCCTGGGAACTTTCTGCGAACGACATCGGAGAAGATAAAATTGCATTCACTCAGCGTGAAAAAACAGCACATTATTCTTATTTCGATTATACAAAAGCATTCTCATTTGAACAGGTTGCTTCTTTTGACGGCGCTTCAGATACTCAACTTTTGAATTCGCTTATTCAGCTCAAACAAAATTTAATCAGTTCTTTTGAATCACTGAATTCTGAAACCGTAATTTCTGAGCAGGAAGCAGTTTCTTATGTTGCCGCAATGTCAGAAACTGGAAAATTTACAGAAGCAATAGAAAAAGTTCCTTCATCATTTAAAAAGAATTCTTCACGAACTTTCCTTTCGGCTCCGTATTTTAACACGCTCCAAAAAATGAATGAAAACCTTAAATCTTATCTGGAACGCTGTGAAACGCTCGTTTCTTATGCTGCAGCAAATTCAAAAACAGATGTTTTCACGGCATTGTATATTGCAGATTATATGTGCATGCATCCCGGTTCAAAAAATATAAATACACTTCTTGAAAATACCGCTTTATTAGATGCAGAAAAAATTCCGGTTCTTCATGCGGCAGGAATTCTTTCAGTTTATTCAGAATTAATAGAAAAAAATAAAACGCTCGCAGAAAAACTTCTTCCTGTAACAGAACCAATCGTAGATAAAATCGAAAAAATGTGTACTCTCGACGACGACATAATCACTGTTTCAGAAAACGGCAAATTTCTTTCTGTTATTGACGGCGTAAAAATCGGAAGCGCTTTAATCCGCTATGGAAAAATTGCAAAACTTCCAGAAGTTCAGCGTGCAGGTCGACTCATCGTAAATTCTTATCTTAAAAACTGTTCGTCTTTCGATTTAAAAACTCTTGCAGAACTTTATCCGATTGTCGTAAAAACTAACAGATATTATCCTCATTTTGAAATTCTAACTTTTGCAAACGGAAGGGCAATTTGGGCGTTTACCTGCGCAAACAACATCGGTTACGAAAACACAAACGACGGAATTATAAACATTACGGTTGATTTTCCTGTTTCGTGCAGCCATTACATAATTTTCGACGGAATTCCGCAATTTGAATCAATTTATATTTACAATCTTAAATTTCGAACAGACGAACGCTTTGAAACTTACAACTCGTCGGGTTATGTTTACAAAAAAGCAACTGAAACTCTTTTGCTAAAATCTCGCCACAAAACTGAACTTGAAACTATCAGACTTGATTTAAACAAAGAAAAAATTATCGTTGACGAAAATCCTGTTCCTGTACAAGCTGAGAATTCTACAGAAAATACTATAGAATAAAAAAATTATAAAAAAATTACATTTTTTTATAATTTTTTCGTCATTTTTTGTAAATTTGTGCTATAATAAAAGAAATCAAATTTTCTTTTTTTAAGTTAGGAGTTCCTGTGAACAAGCACAATTTCCCAAAGATTCATTTTTATGATCAGGATTTTGTAGATATTTATAATAAAACCTGGACTTGGCTTTCAACAAACTGGATAAATCCTCAAACAACCGAGCAGGATTCAGACGGTTTTTTTCTTTATCCTGTAAATAATAAATGTGTCATAGATCAGTTAGAATCAACTCTTTCTTCTTTTTTTCTTGTTTATTCAAACAGAAATTACGAAGCAAATAAAAATATAGATTATTTTTATTCAAAACAGGAAGAAAACGGCGCAATTCGCTGGCAATACGATGTAAAAACAGGTTCTCCAATTTTCACAGAATCAAATCCGCAGGGAATCGGGCTTCCTCTATTTGCATGGGCAGAATTCAATCTTTATCACAAATCAGCAAATAAAAAACGCGTAAAAGAAGTCATTCCAATTCTTGAAAAATACATGAATTGGCTTGAAGAAAATTTTAAACAAGAAAACGGACTTTATTCAGCACCATGCGCTTCAAGTACAATGTTCAATTCTCCACGCGAAAATGTTTTTTATCCGATAGATTTTAATTCTGCAATGGCAATAAACGCTTCGTATATGTCTGCACTCGGTGATATTTTAAACGACAAAGATTTAAGTTTTAAATATAAAAGACTTTATTTCTCCATAAAAACAAGAATCAATTCCTTGATGTGGAATAACGAAGAAAATTTTTATCAAGATTTAGATAAAGACCAGAACAAACTTCCTGTAAAAACGATTGCAGGTTTCTGGCCACTCCTTGCAGAAATTCCAAATGCAGACAAAGCAGCAAGCCTCATTGAGCACCTTTCAAATCCAAAAACTTTCGGAACTGAGCATCCTTTCCCGACGCTTTCTGCCGATGACACGCATTTTTCAGAAAATGGAGAAGGTTTCTGCGGAAGCGTTTTCCCGATTATGAATTTTATGGTTATCAAAGGTCTTGAAAAATATCAGTATTACGAATTAGCGCGTGAATGTTCCATCAGGCATCTTTATTTCATCCTTGAAGGACTTATGCCAAACGAACAAAAACAAAACGGCGATTTATACGAAGCATATTGCCCAAATAAAGAAGGCAAAGCAACAATGGATTCTCTTCCAGATTTTCCGCGCGGACATTTTTTAATTTCTGCCGGGCTTTCGACAATCGCATTGATGATAGAAAATGTTATTGGTCTTTCTATAAGTCTTCCTAGAAAAACTGTAGATTGGATTATTCCTAATCTTGAAATTATGGGAATCGAAAACCTTTCCCTAAAACGCAACTTGATTACAATTTTAAGCAACAAAAGTTCAAGGGGCTGGGAAATTCAAATGGAAAGCGAAAAACTTTACTATTTTACAATCAACATTCTTGACCAAAAAAAGAAAACGCTTCCAATTCCAAGCGGAAAGTGTTCGATGTTAATTGATAAATTATAAGGCATTTTTTAAATTACTATAAAAAGCTTTTCCAGTTTTGGCAGTTTAACCAGGCGTTTCAATTTTAAAATTTTAAGTCGTGGACTTTAAATAGATTTTACATTCCTATAACTTAAAATTCATTTTTTTTCATTATTATAATTTCTAATGGGAGAAATATGTCTACACCAGAAGCAGTTATTGAAATCGGCGCCACAGGAGTTCGCCTTTTAGTAGCAGAAATTACCTCAGACAGAAAAAGAAATACACTTGATCGCTCAGAACTTCCTGTTTCAATCGGAAAAGATGTTTTCAACGACGGAGTAATTTCCCGAGAAACTTTAATTCAACTTTTAAAAATTTTAAACCGCTTTACAGAACAGCTTAAAGGCTGGGGAATAACAGCTGAACATACAACTGTAATCGCAACAAGTTCTTTCCGTGAAGCAAAAAACCGCGATCCTGTTTTAGACAGAATTTTTACATCAACAGGTTTCAGGGTAAATGTCATCGACGGAATCGAAGAAAACCGACTAACTTACATTGCTGTAAATGAATGTTTAAAAGACGCTCCGCTTGAAAAAAAAGAAGATACTGTAATTCTTGAAATAAGTGGCGGTTCAACAGAAATGATGCTCATCAAAAAAGGAAAGATGGCAGGCGCTCACAGTTTAAAACTTGGTTCTGCGCGTTTTGAAAAAATGCATATTTCATCGCGTTCTTTTGAAGACATGAACCGTTATGTTTCAGAATTTATACAAAATACAAAAGGCTCTTTAGAAAGCGAACTTAATCTTTCGGATGTAAAACACTTCATTGCAGTCGGTTCTGTTTTGAGCGTTGCAGCCCTTCGCATTGGAAAACCAATTTCTACATTTTTGTGGCAAATCAGCAGAAAAGATTTTGAAAAATTCACAGATGAAATTCAAAAATATTCAATCGACGAACTTATGGCGAGTTTTAAAATTTCTTTTTCAGATGCTCAGTCAATGCAAGTCAGTCTTTTAATGTATAAAATGTTTGTTAGCCTTACAAAAGTAAAATTTATCATCGTTCCGGAAACAAATATACGCGAAGGGCTTATAATCGACAGGGCTTCAGATTCTAATTCAGAATTAAAAAACGAATTTAACGATCAGGTTTTAGCTTCGGCGTCAAATCTTTTAAGAAAATATTACGGCGACCAGGAACACGCAGAATATGTCCGTTCAATGAGTTTAAAACTTTTTGACGCGATGGAATCTGTTGTTTTTCTTGATGAACGCTCACGGCTTCTGCTTCAGGTTGCGGCAATTCTCCACGACATCGGAATTTTTATACGCCTCGACCAGCACAATCTTCATGGCGAATACATAATCAAAAATTCAGAAATTTTCGGGCTCTCAAAAACTGAAAATACAATTATTTCACTCATTGCAAAATATCATCGCGGCAAAAAATCGCCTCAAGATTCAGAACAATTTCAAAATCTTCCGCGAACAGAACGAATGATTATTTTAAAACTTACGGCAATTCTCCGCGTTGCAGATGCTTTAGACAGAGGGCACGGACAAAAACTTTCAGACATCTCGTTTAATCTCTCAAACGATGCATTAACAATAAAAACAAAAAATCACCAGAACATTTCACTTGAACGGCTTGCAATTTTGCAGAAAGGTGATTTTTTTGAATCGGTTTTCGGGTTGAAAATTATTTTAATCTAGAATCAGCGAGAACTAAAATAATTTGGAGGTAAATATGGAATCAGTTTTTTTCAATCGCGAACTTTCATGGATAGAATTTAATGCAAGAATTTTGTTTCACGGATTACGACAGGATATTCCTCTTCTAGAGCGGCTTCAATTTATTTCAATTGTTACAAGCAATTTTGACGAATTTTTTCAGGTTCGAGTTGCTTCTGTAAAACGACAGCTTTTTTCTGAACCGGAAAAAAAAGATATTTCAGGGCTTTTACCAGAAATGGTTTTACATCAGATTTCTGCGCGTGCTCATAAAATTTTTAGAGACCAGTACGAATGCCTTAATTCTGATATTCTTCCAAAACTGGCAGAAAAAAATCTGGAATACATAAAGCCAGAAAATTTTTCAGAAGTTCAAGTTGAATTTATTCAGGATTATTTCCAAAAAGAAATTTTTCCGATTTTAACGCCGCTTCGAACTGATACAGAAATTTTTCCTCATATTGCAAATCTTCGCCGTTATGCAGCATTCTTACTTGAACCAATCGCCGGAATCAAATCTCAAAACGAAGAATTAAAAGGCAGCGATGATGAAACAAGAATTGCTCTCGTGGAAATTCCTGAAAATCAAAAGCAGATAATTTATCTTCCGTCAAATTCAGAAAAAAAACAGTTCTGTCTTTTGGAAGATATAATTTTAAATTACGGACGAAAACTTTTCCCGGGCTTAAATGTAACTGAATACATGACTTTTAAAATTTCCAGGGACGCTGATTTTGCCGTTGACGAAGATTCAAGAACAAATTTTATTCACGAAATGGAAAAAGTTCTTGTTCAGCGTCAGTCATCGTTTGCTGTTCAGATGACATGCAATCCTACAAGCGAAAAACTTTTAAAATTCCTTCAGGAAAAACTTGAACTCACCGACGAAGATATTTACAAAGTTTCAGGTGCGTTAAATCCGTCTGTTTTTATGGAACTTCGCGAAAATGAAGAAGCAAAAAAACTTTCGTTTCCGTCGTGGAATCATTATTATCCTACAGATTTGCCAGAAGACAAGCCGTATTGGGATGTTTTAAAGCAGCACGATGTTCTTCTAAATGTTCCGTACGAATCTTACGATCCTGTAATCAAATTTATTTCCGATGCAGCAGACGACCCAAATGTTCTCACAATAAAAATGACGCTTTACAGAACGGGAAAAGATTCTCCAATTATCGAAGCTCTTGAACGCGCTGCAAGAAACGGAAAACAAGTTGTAGTTCTTGTTGAATTAAAAGCGCGTTTTGATGAAGAAAGAAATATCGCATGGGCAAACGAACTTGAAAATGCCGGAGTAACTGTAATTTATGGTCTTGTAAATTTAAAAGTTCACGCAAAAATACTTATGATTATTCGCCGTGAAGAAGATTCAATCAGGCGTTACGCGCATCTTTCAACCGGAAATTATAATCCAAAAACCGCAAAACTTTATTCAGATTTGTCGCTTTTTACGGCAAATTCAGAAATTACAAACGATGCAACTCAATTCTTCAATCTTGTAACTGGTTATTCAAATCTTCAAACGATGAAAAATCTAGGAATGGCGCCTGTAAGTTTAAAACAGAAAATTCTTATGATGATTCAGAGGGAAATAGACATTCAGTCTTCGGGCGGTCAAGGAATTATCATCGCAAAAATGAACAGTCTTACGCACGAAGAAGTTATAAACGCGCTCTACAATGCAAGCCAGCACGGTGTAAAGATTTACTTAAATGTCCGCGGAATTTGTATGCTTGTTCCCGGTGTAAAAGGTTTAAGCGAAAATATAAAAGTCATTTCAATCGTCGACAGATATCTTGAACACGCAAGAATTTTTTATTTTCAAAACGGAAATTCGCCGGAACTTTATCTTTCAAGTGCCGACTGGATGCCACGAAATCTCGACCGCAGAATTGAACTCATGTTCCCGATTCTCGACCACAAAGTTTTTTCAGAAATAAAGTCAATTTTGAACACTTATTTTGATGACAATTCAAATGCGCACTATCTTACAGAAGACGGAATCTGGAATCCTGTTATTCCGAACAAAAAAGATGAAATCAAGCGCGCTCAGGAAATTCTTCAAAAAAAGTATAAAAATCTTTTCGAAAATTCGGTAAAATTACCAAAAAACCAGTTTGAAGTAAGAAGAAAAGATTAATGAATATCGTACTTTTTGAAAAAAATGAAATTTCGTGTCCGTTAAAACTGAATGACGAACGCGCCCAGCATATTTTAAAAATTCTTCACAAAAAAGAAGGCGACACTTTTTCGTGCGGAATTATAAAAGGCATGGCGGGAAAAGCAGAAATAATTCATATTTCAGAAGAAGGAATAAAATTCAGTTTTCAGCCAGAATCAGATGGAAAGCCTTTAAATCCTTTAAAAATGATTATCGGTTTTCCCCGCCCGATTCAATTAAAACGACTTCTCCGCGATGTTGCCGCGCTCGGAATTCAGGAAATTCATTTGACAGGAACAGAGCTCGGTGAAAAATCCTATATGAAATCAAATCTTTTAGAACGCGGAACTGCATATAAAATGCTTTTAGACGGAACTGTTCAAGCGGCAAGCACTCATATCCCGGAACTTTTTCTTCATCAAAATTTAAAAGAATGTTTGCAGGAAATTTCCAAAAATCCCGCGGAACTGAAAATCGCTCTTGATAATGTAAACGCTTCAGAAAATCTTTTTTCGTTTATGCAGAATCGCGCGCAAAAATTTCCTGTAATTGCCGCAATCGGAAGTGAACGCGGCTGGACAGATAATGAGCGGCAATTACTTGAAAAATCTGGCTTCACGCGATGTTCGATGGGACAACGGATTATGCGGACAGAAACTGCGGCAACAGTTGCATCTTCAATAATTCTTGCAAGTTCTGGATTTTTAAAATAAATTCAGGCATTTATTTTATTTTTTTTAAATTTGTGATATAGTAGTGATGAAGTCTTATGGAAAATGCAAAAATTAAAGAAATTCTTTTAGATATTCATCCAACTGAACTTGATTTTTCGGTAATTCAGACTGGAAAAGAAAGTCATCGTGTAAACGGGCTTTATGCTCCAGACACTCACGAAATTCTTCTTCACAATAAAAATTTTAAAACTGAAAATCAGCTCATTTACACGGCCGTCCACGAATACACTCATCATTTGAACGCAGAAGATTTAATTAAAACAACAGGAAATCCGTCTGCGCCTTACAATTCAAAAGTTCACAATCAGGCATTTTGGGCAAGATTTTACAAATTAATTTCCATTGCAGAAGAAAAAAATTATTACAAACTTTCTATCGATGCTTCACCAGAATTAATCGAATTAACAGAAAAAATCAAAAAAGAATATGTCGAAAAAAATGGTGTTCTCATGCAAGAATTCGGGAAGCTTTTAATCAAGGCGCACGAACTTTGTGAAAAAGCCGACATCCGCTACGAAGATTACATCGACAGAATTTTGTGTCTTCCTCGAAATTCTGCAAAAGATTTGTGCAAAGTTGCCTCTGTAGAAGTAAATCCTGCAATCGGTTTTGACAATATGAAAGTCGTTGCTTCTGTGCGCAAAAAAGATGACCGCGAACAGGTTGAACAGGAATTTCTCGATGGAAAAAGCCCTGCCGGTGTCCGCGAAATGATGAAGCAAAAACGCCAATGCCAGAATAACGATGACCAGAAAACACGCCTTCAAAAAGAAAAAAATCGTCTTGAAAAAACTATAAGCCAGCTCACGGAACGCTTAAATTATGTGGAGGAAAGCCTTGCGAACCTTTAGAATTTTTGTCTTTTTCGCTTTAATCGGTTTTTCATCGACGGGTCTTTTCCCGGAGCCGCTTAATATGCCTTCAACGCATGTCATAACTTCGCCGGAGTTTCCTTCAATTTCTACGCCAACACTCGGAAGCGGTTTTTATGTTCCGGGAAATTCTTTTTTTAATCAGAAAAAAACTTCCACTCAATCGGAATCAGCAACTTCCACTGCAGAATCAGAAAAAAAGCCTGAAAAATCTGTTTCTATAAATCAGCCGATAAACAGTATTTCTTCAAAAGACATTCAATCGTTAAAAAATTCAGGGCTATTAACGGGAATTTACAATTTAACAAATTCAAATTCATCAGAAAATTTAGAGTTAAATTCCCTTCTTCAGACTTTAAACGGAATAAAAGCTTCGCCTTATCAGAATTTACAAAACGCCTTATCTTCCATCGCAGAATCAAAAACTTTTTCACCAAAAATTTTGCGTTTTACCATAAACGGAAAAAACATTCTTTCATCGTGTAAAAATATCTGTTTCAGTTCGCCAGAAAACGACGGAACTTTTCTCCTGACTGCCGACAGAAAATTTCAAAGCCAAAAAGAAAATTACGACGAAACTTTTTATTTTCTGTTCAAAAAAAATACTAGCAATGTTTCTGAAACCGGCTACGATGTTGAATCAAAAGTTTTTCAGAATCAGGCAAATTCAAATTCAGAATTGTACAAAATGGATTCGCTAAAAAATCTTTCAGCAAAAAAAACAGGAAATCTCGTTTACCTTCAGCATACATCGGAAAATCTGTCTGTAGATTTATTAATTGATTTAGGAATCGTTTAAATGGCAGGGGAAAAATTATTAAAAGGTCTAGAAAAATTTCAGATAAAATCTGACTCTGAGAATAAAATTTTTGAAAAACTCGACAAATACATTCAAGAAATAATTCTTTTTAATTCAGCGTACAATCTTACAAATACGAGCGATTACGATGAAATTTCAATCAACCACATTTTAGACAGCATTTCGGCAGCGGAGCAAATTAAAAATCTTGCAAAAAGTCTTTCTAAAAACGAAATAAAAATTGCTGATATCGGTTCTGGAGGCGGTCTTCCTGGAATTCCGCTTGCAATAGTTTTACCAGAATTTCAATTTTTTCTGGTGGAGCGAATGGATAAACGATGTGCCTTTCTTGAAAATGAAAAAGCAATTCTTTCACTTGATAATGTGACTGTTATAAAATCTGAAGCAGAAAAAATCGCCTCAGAATCGTTCGACATTACAACTTTCCGCGCTTTCAGACCGCTTGACAGTCATTTCGCGGACACGCTTTTAAAAATTACAAAACCAGGCGGATTTCTTGCGGCGTTTAAAGCAAAAAAATCAAGCATCGAATCAGAAATGAGTGCAATCAAAACGATTATCAAGGAATACAAAATTTTTCCACTAGAAGTTCCGTTTTTAACAGATAGCACAGAAAAAAAAGAATGTCGTGAACGAAATCTTGTGGTAGTGAAAAAAAATATTTAACCCAAAACAGAATTATTTTTCGATTCGTTTTAAAGCAACGATTAATTTTGGTTTGTCAAGTAAATCTATCGGGCGACCTTCGACATATTTTTTTGCTTCTTCCGTAAAAGTGCCAGCCGTGATGCAGTAACCTCGTTCGCATTTTATATCGCGCATTTTTGAATGAAAATCACGGACATACAAATCGCCAACCGCACCTGTGCTCCTGAAAAATTTGAACATTTCGATGTTTTCCCATTTGTCTGAAAAAACCTGAGCCGTTATTTCAAGTCCTTCTGAATTAACTTTTGTTTCTTCGATTTTAACTTTTGCATCGGAAAAGAAATTCATTACGAATTTTCGGCACAACAGTGTAAAATCGTTTACGCTTGAAAGAAGGTAAGTCTGAAGGTTTACATTCTGATTTAATTCCTGGTAGCGGCGGACAAGCATATCAACATCTTTGTATCCGCTTGAAATCATCTGAATCTGGCGAAGATAATTAAGTCCTTTTGGAATGTTGTGCATCTGAATGTAATTGTTCGCGAGTTTGTACAAAACTGGAAGTTTTTTCTCTTTTGGCATTCCTTCATTTTTTAAAGCGATTTCATAATCCTGAATTGCTTTTGTGGGCTGATTCTGTTTTTCGTGGATTGTTGCGCAAGCAAGACATGCCTGCGAGCCGTATTCAGGGTCAAGCCGCAAATGTGAAAAAAGTTTGAGCGCCTTGTCGAGATAATTCGTTTCTTCACAACATGAAGCATATAAAAAGACAAATTCTTTATTTTCTGGATTGATATCAAGAATTTTTTTAAGCAAAGTTGACGCTTCTCGATATCTTTTTAATTCGTAAAGAGTTTTTCCAAGATATTCAATTACATCTGTATCATTCTGATTTACGATGTAAGCGCGTTTTAAACATGTCAGCGCTTTTTCAAAATCTTTTTTTCCATAGAAGACTCGTCCAATATATAAATTTGCTGAAAAATCTTTTGGGTCTTCTTTTAAAACTGTAACTAAAGAACGACCTGCATCATCTAATTTTCCGCATTTGTAACTTGAAATTCCGTGATTTAGAAAAACTTTCTTTTTGTCAATCTGAGGATGAGCGCGTGTCAAATTGCAAAGATGATTATAAAATGCAACCGCTTTTTCGAAATTCTTTTCTTCAAAATACAAATCCGACAGCAATGTAAGTGCAGTAATATTATTCGGGTCTTTTAAGAGTTTTTTGTTACATTCTTTTACGATGACAGATTTGCTTTTATTTTTATGCTTTGAAAGCCCTGAAGATTCGCCCTGCTTGCGTTTTTTTGCCATTCCTGTTATTGCCATCAAGATTATAACGAGAAGTGCACCAGCAATTATTGCGATAAGAATTCCAAGCATTCCGTTCATATTTTACCCTCAACTTTTTACATTTTTTACACATTCATCAACGAATTCTTTCATTCGTTCCAGAGCGATTTTAATTTTTTCTACGGAAGTTGCATAGCAGCATCGGATGTGCCCTTCTCCACCAAGTCCAAATACGCTTCCCGGAACAACTGCGACATTGTGTTTTTGAAAGAGTTGTGTGGCAAATTCTTCGCTTGAAAGACCTGTAATTGAAATATCTGGGAAAATGTAAAATGCACCACGAGGCTCAGGAACTGTAAGTCCCATTTCATTCAGGGCTTTTACCATTAGATTACGGCGCTGCTGATAACTGATGCGCATTTTTTCAACATCTTTCCAGCCGTTTCTAAGTCCTTCTGTAGCCGCATACTGACTGAAAATCGGTGCACAAATTGAATTGTAGCCGTGAAGTTTTGTTACCTGCGAAATTAAATCTGAAGGTGCTGCAATATAACCGATTCGCCAACCAGTCATCGCGAAAGATTTTGAAAATCCGTTGAGAATAATTGAATAGTCTTTCATTCCTGGAAAAGAACCGATAGAAACATGTTTTGCATCTTCGTAAACGAGTTCGCAGTAAATTTCGTCGGAAATACACCAGATTTGATTTTCTACGCAAAGTTTAGCAATTTTTTCTAATTCTTCTGCCGGAATCATAGTTCCTGTAGGATTATTCGGCGAACACATCATAATCGCTTTTGTCTTTGGAGAAATTAATTCTTGAATTTGAGAAGCGGTTGGATAAAATCCATTTACGCTTGTATCGACTGGAATTACTTTTACTTCACAGAGTTTTGCAAGAGGTTCGTAATTTACATAACAAGGCTGACAGATTATGATTTCATCGCCTGGATTTAAAATTACACGAAGAGATGCATCAACGCCTTCACTTGCGCCAACCGTAACAAGAATTTCTGTTTCTGGATTGTAATACATATTGTATCGTTCCATATATTTACAGATTTCCTGACGAAGTTCGATTAAACCTCTGTTGCTCGTGTAAGAAGTATGACCTTTTTCAAGATGATAAAACGCTTCTTCGCGCATACACCACGGCGTTGAAAAATCTGGTTCACCAACAGAAAGCGAAATTACATCGTCATGCCCGATAAGCATATCAAAAAATTTTCGGATTCCGCTTGGAGGAATTTCTTCCATAAGGCGGCTGAATTTATCTTTTCTTGTATTCATTAAGCCATTGCTCCTTCACGGTTGTCCCTGTCATCAATAACATAAACGATATCATTTTCTTTGTAAGTTTTAAGAATAAAACTTGTTTTTGTAGAACGAACGCCTTCCAATGTAGCAAGTTTGCTTGAAACGAAAAATGCAACTTCCTGAAGACTGTCGCCTTCAACGATTACTTTAAAATCGTATCCGCCGCTCATTAAATACAGAGTTTTTACCTGCGGGAATCTGTAAATTCTGTCTGCAAGAGCATCAAAACCGTGTTCCCTTTCCGGAGTTACTTGAATTTGAATTTCTGCACTTACTTTGTTTTTTGAATCTGAAATTTTTTCTGGATTAACAATCGCCGCGTATTTTAAAATAATTCCGTCATCTTCAAGTTTTTTAATGATTGCTTTGACTTCTTCAATAGATTTTTTTGTCATTGCAGAAATGTCTTCTGCTGAAAGTCTCGCATTTTCACGCAACAAATCAAGAATTTCTTCCATAATATTAACCCCTATAAAATTATTTAAATTCAGATTTTCTCTATTTTAAAGTTTTTACTGTTTCATTACAACGAAAAAATAAAATATTTTTGAACTTCGAAAATATTTTTTATTTCATTATTCAGCGTTTTTTCCAAGAATTGTGAAGTCTGAAGCCGGCATTGTAAATGTGATTCCGCTTCCCGGCTGTTTAAGGCAGTCAAGATTTTTTATTGCTTCGACAATTGCCGCCGTTTTTTCTGTTTCGCAGACAATCCAGAGCATTTCTTTTTCCGGGACAATTTGAATTCCGAAGAATTTTGAATCTCCTTCTTTTGCCGTTCCGCGTGCATTCATAATAGTTCCGCCGTTAGCTCCCGCTTTTCTTGCAGCATTCATTGTATCTTCTGCAAAACCTTTATTTACGATAACGCTTATTAACTGATGTGTCGAATTTTCCATTTTAAACTCCTGATTGAATTCTTTTCCTTGTTTCAAAAAATTGCTGACTTCGATGCTGAACATAACACCGAATTTGCTTTTAAAAGAATTTTTCATCGCAGAAAAAATCTGACTGTAATTCTTCTCCGCAAGAACAAAAACAATATCTTTTGACGAATCACCAATTCCAAGAAGTTCCAAAAACGAATTTGAAGCAGTTCCGCGTCCCATTAAAATCGTTCCGCCAGTTGCACCTGCATCAATTGCCGATTTTGAAAGAATTTCCCCGGAATTTCGCGGGACAATCGCCCATATTAATTTAAAACTCATAAATTCCTCTCATTCAAAACTTGAACTTCTTTTTTTATTCGTTTTGATTTTACATTGTAAATTATTCCTAAAATCTGAATCGCAATTAACGGTGTCATGGCTACGAGCGCAATTACACCAAATCCATCAGAAGTTCCACCAGCACCAGAATTTGAACCGAGCGCAAACGAAAGTACAAAAGTTGAAGTAATCGGACCTGAAGCAACTCCTCCAGAATCGAACGCAATTGCTGTAAAAGTTTCCGGACACCAAATCATCAATAAAAGCGCAATTACATATCCGGGAACAATTATGTACATCAAGTTGAATCCAAAAATTCCGCGAATCATTGTAAGACCGATTGCAATTGCCGCACCAATCGAAAGAAAAATCAGCATAAATTTTCGTTTTATTGTACCGCCGCTTAACGATTCAACCTGTTCAGTTAAAACCCAGACAGCCGGTTCTGCGCAAACTACGACGGCACCAAGAACGAATCCAGTTATAATCAGAATGATTTTGTAAAGCGAACCGAATTCTTGAGATTTTTGCCCGAGAATCATACCGAGTTTTTGCCCTGCTGACATAAAACCGCCGTTTACACCGACTAAAAAAATTGTAAGTCCGATGAAACTCCACAAAAGCCCAATAAAAATCCTCATTAATTTACGCGGAGGCAATTTTAAAAGAAAAATCTGAAAAATAACGAGCATTACAACGAGTGGCAAAATTGAAAAAAACGCTTCTTTTGCAACGGACGGAAAAAGATTCAGAAAAACTTCAAAGCCTTCTTCAGCGTTTTCGATTTTTTCAAAACTTTCTGAAGCAGCAAGACGACCTGAAAGTTTTAAATAAATTCCGTAAACAAGAACTGCGGTAATCGGTCCAATTGAAGTAATTCCTGTGAGCCCGAAACTGTTTTCAGAAGAATCATCGTTTTTGGAATTTGCCTTAACAGAACAGACTCCGACTCCGAGCGCAAGAATAAACGGAACTGTCATCGGACCTGTTGTTGCTCCACCTGAATCAAATGCGATTCCCTGAAAAACTGAAGATGTAAAAAATGTCAGCAGAAAAAGAAGAATATAACAGATTAGAAGAACGATTTTCAACGGAAGCTGGAATACAGAACGCACAAGCCCGATTACGATAAAAATTCCGACGCCGAGAGAAATCATCAGGACGAGCTGCATTTTGTCTACTGAAGAAATTGCGTTGTGAATCTGGTCTCCAAAAACTTGAATATCCGGCTCTGCAATTGTCACAAGAAATCCGATGAAAAATGAAACAGTAAGCAAAAGAAAAAGATTTCGTTTTTTTACAAGCGCGGAACCAACTTGTTCTCCAATCGGCTGAATTCCTATATCGACGCCCAAAAGAAAAAATGTAAGCCCGACAATCAGAAGAATTCCTCCAACGATGAATTTTCCAATCATGAGGGCACCAAGAGGAGCTGCTGTTAAACCTAAAAACAGGACGATTGCCATTACAGGTAAAACAGAAGAGGCAGTTTCCTTAAATTTTGAAAATAAATTCACCGCTCACCTCCAGACAATTTAATCTATATAGCAGTTCCAGCCTTTTTTTGAAATTCCGTCTACCCAGTTTTTTGCGTATTTTTTTGCATCGTTTAAATTGTGGTCGAGATAATTTCCACATTCTTTTTCTGTTGTCGCAGGAACTGGTTTATCCCAAACTGAAACTTTTTTTAAAACATTCATCATTTTTTCTGCAATGAAAGATTCTTCGCAGTCCCCGAAAACTGTAAAATAAAATCCCGTTCTGCAACCCATCGGACTTAAATCGATAACGCCGTCAATTTCATCGCGGATATATTCTGCCATCAAATGTTCAAGTGTGTGAATTCCGCCGGTCGACATAAATTCTTTGTTAGGCTGACAAAATCTTATATCAAATTTCGTAACGACATCACCTTTTGGTCCGATTTTTTTTCCGGCAAGCCTTACAAACGGAGCGGTTACTTTTGTGTGGTCAAGATTAAAACTGTCGACTTTGTAATTTCCTTCTGTGTGTTCCATTTTTACCTCATAAATTTTTCAACATTTGAAGAACTACCGATGCGCTTTCTTCTGCCGCATCTTTTTCGTTAAAACTGTATGATGATTCGTAAGATTCGTCTGCCATATCGCTCATACATCTTAAAATTACAAAAGAAATTTTATTCAGGTAGCAGGCATGGGCAATCGCAGCGCCTTCCATTTCAACACAGAACGGATTTGCAATCTGCTGAATGTGGAGTTTTTTTTCTTTATCGGCGATAAACTGGTCACCGCTTGCAATTCTTCCTGAAAGAATTTGCTTTCCTTTTAAGCCACTCAACGAATGAAATGCGTTTTCTGCCGCGGAAACGAGTTTTTTATCCGCCTTAAAAACGCTTTCTTTCATCTGCGGAATTTCACAAATTTTGTAACCGAAAGCAACTGCATCGACATCGTGATAAATCGCTTCTGTTGAGGCAACCATATCAAAAATTCCGAGAGATTTTTCCATCGCGCCGGCAATTCCTGTATTTATTACGGCATCAACACCAAACTGAAGAATCAAACGCTGGGCACACAACGCTGCATTTACTTTTCCGACACCGCTTTTTACAACGACAACATTTTTTTCTGAAAGAATTCCTTCGTAAAAAACGAGACTTCCTGCAGCAGATTCTTTTAAAGAGCCGTTTTTCTGCATTTCTTCGCGGAAAATTGCAATTTCAACATCCATTGCGCCGATAATTCCGATTTTATTCATTTTTTTCGCCTTTTTCTGATTTATTTTTTTTAGAATCTTTTGAAAATGTAATGCAGAACGAAATTATCATTAAAATTCCGCAGACAACGACAGATGCATCGGCAACATTAAAAGTAGGCCATCTGTTAAGCCCGAAAATTCCAAAAAATTTTACATCGATAAAATCAATTACGCCGTCCGGTCTGAAAATTCTATCGATTATATTTCCAAGTCCGCCACCAACGATTCCGCAGATTGACCATCGCTGAAGTTTTGTAAAATCATTGTTCCTGAAATAAACTACAACAACAAGAGCGATTACTACGATTGGAACAAGAATAAAAAGAAGTTTTCTGATAAAAATCGGAAAAGAATCTCCCATGCTGAACGCGATTCCAGGATTTTTCACATGAATTATGTTTATAAGATTATCGGAAATCGCGTGCGTTACAGGAATGAATTTTACCACGAGGGCTTTTGTTACCTGATCGGCAATCAGAATCAGAGCGGTAAGAATAAACGGTAAAAGTTTTTCTTTTGTAAAAATATTTTTGTTCATAAAATCTCCAGAAGGCGCTGCTGAATTTTAGACAGCCACACCGAATTTAAAGCATTGTTGGAATATCGATAAATTCACACGGAATTTTTAATTCTTTTTCAACTTTTTGACGGACAAGATTAATTCCTGTAGTTTCAGTCTGATAATGTCCGCCGCAAATCATATTAATTTTTCCTTCTTTTGCAACATGAAATTTTTCATGCGAAGGTTCACCTGTGATGTACGCGTCAAGCCCTTCAAGAATTGCATCTTCGACATCTTCTGCAGCGCCACCGGAAATAATTCCGACAGTTTCAATTAGCGTTTTCCCGAACGGAAGAATTGCAAGCGGTTTTTCATCTGGATTTAAAACTTTTTGAGAAAGCTCTTGCGCAGAACACGGTGAAGAAAGTTTTCCTTTTAAACCGATTGACATTCCGCGCCACTTTCCGAAGCGTTCAATATTTTGAAGACCGATTCGTTGTGCAAGCGCAAAATTATTTCCATACGGAATATTTGCATCGAGCGGAATATGCATTGCGTAAAGTGCAAGGTCGTTTTTAATAAATTCTGAAATACGGGAATAAAATGAACTTGTAATTGTTTTACAATCACCCCAAAAAAGTCCGTGGTGAACGAATAAAAGATCGCATCCTGATTCTGCCGCTTTTTTTGCAGATTCAACGCAGGCATCGACAGCAAAACCGATTTTTTTTATTTGTTTTGATTCTGGGGAAGAATTTGAAATCTGAATTCCGTTTTTTGACGGATCTGATAAATATTCTTCCGGTTTTAAAAAATCCCTGAAAAATTTGTCTAATTCTGAAAGTGTCATTATTCCGCCTTTTTTAAAGATTTTGAATTTTCTTCAAAAAATGAAGCCGTTTGTTCTGCACACGCGCGAATATTGTCGAAATTCTTTTTTCGAGGTGTTTCAAAATATGCAGCAAGAATCGGTTCAAGATTTTCGATGAAACCAAAACCTTTCGTATTGTATTCTATTAATTGCGCAAGATTAAAAACCGCAGAAATATTTTTGTTCGTTTTTGCATATTCCTTTACGCCAGAAAAAGTCATTTCGTCGCCGAGCATAAAAAATTCACATTCCGCCGAGAAAAAATCTTTTGCAAAATTGTAAATTCCTTCACATTCCTGCAGCGTGTTGTAAATGTAAAATTCGCGTTCGCTTTCAAATTGAACAGGATTTTTTAAATAACTGTGAATCATCGAAGCCCGCCGCAAGAATTTTATATCTCTAAAAGAATAAAACCATTTTACATCGCTTGAATACAAATCTGACGAAACGACATAAAATCCGTGTTCAGAAAGAAATTTTAAAAACGGAATGTATCGTTCAGTTTCTGCGCGCTTATCTGGGAAAAAAATCACAACTTTTTGCGGAAGATTTTCTGAAACAGGCGTAAAAACATTGACTTCTCCAGACGCTTTTGAAAAAACCGGCGCCTTTGAAAAACCTGTTCTAAAACTTCCCGTTACGCGAATCGTTTCCCATTCACTTTTGAATTTATTGTCAAAAATTGAGATTGGGAAAAAGTAAATTAAAATTCCTAATTCGAATGCAGAAAGAATTATTATAATAATTTCACCAATTTTAAAACCTAAACTGTAATGGTCGACATAAAGTCCAGAGATAAATCTTAAAAATGCCCTGAAATTTACAAAAAAATTCAAAATTGAAATTGCAAGAATTATAAAAGAAAAAAAATCTGCTTTCCAGGCGGCAATCTGAATAAAACTCAAGATTACGGCGAGAGGCGCAAGAACCGTAAGCGAATCAATTTTCCCGAATTTGAGAAAAAAAATGCGGCTGCAGTTGATTATTACAATAGAAAGAATAAGAATCTGACCCAAAACTGGATAAACCATAATTTCATTTTACCTTAAAATTCAACAATCTTCAATTATTCTGCTAAAAATCGATGCAACAGAGACCGGCTGGCCGTAATTTTAAGAAAAGTTTTTTGCCCAGAATGCTGTATACTTCGCTGAATTGGGCAGAGGATTTTTCGGGTTTTATTGAATCAAGAAATTCTGCAATTTTTTGAGAATTTTCTGGTCGCGGGAAATAAAACATTTCTCCCATAAATGTCCAGCAAATTTCTGTTTTTAAAATAAGAATTTTTCCGCCGAGCCAGACAAATTTTTTCTTATTAAAAGATTCTGATTCTGGAAAAATTTGAAAATATTCTTCATCGCGTCGTTTTTCATATTTTTCGACGAGTTTTAAAACGAAATCTTTTGAAATTGACGGAGAAGGCATTTTAAAATTGAACCAGGACTGAACTGATTTTTCAATTTTTTCGCCGTGCATCCAGTTTTCAAGCGCAATGTTCAATGATTCTGCGTATTTATAACTTTTTTCTTCGCCTTTAAAAGAAATTTCGTTTTGGGAAATCGCATTTTTTGGATTTTCGATTGGTTGAAGACCTTTAATTTTTCCTGATTTCCATTCGCGGTAAACTGTAGAATTTTTAGTCAGTGAAAATTTGTGGAAAAACGCTGAATCTAAAAGTGAATTCTGAAACATCTGGCGCAAAGTTTCCATTGAATCGATTAAATCCTGTTCGCTTTGATTCCAGAAACCAAAAATCATATATGAATGAACAAGAATTCCGGCTTCTTTAAATGCACAGCACGCCTGAACAATTGATTCCAGATTTGTTCCTTTGTTTACCGATTGAAGACCGCATCCTGTAGCAATTTCTATTCCTGCACTGACAGCCGTCATTCCGCCGTAACTTAATAAATCTGCAAAGTCGCGGGAAAAAGTCTTTTCAAACCGAATGTTTCCCCAGAAAGTCAGCGATTTTTTTCCTTCGATTTTTTTTCTACAATTTAAAATAACGAATTCTTTTAAATATTTTGGCGGACACGCTTCATCAACAAAATGAAGTCCGTAAATTCCAGTTTTTTCTGCCTGTTCATAAATTCCGTCGAAAATTTTCTGTAAATTTACAGGGCAATAATCTTTTACATAATCAAGATTTGTGTCGCAGAAAGCACATTTGTGCCAGTAACAGCCGTATGCCAGAAAAACTTTCAGCCATGAACCGTCATTCCAAATTCTGTGCATAGGATTTTTATCATCTGAAAGTTTTGGATATTTTTTGAAATCTATTTCAGAATAATCAGGAACGAGTGTCCGAAGAATTTTGTGTTCCGCCTCTTCAGCTTCTTTATCGTGTTCTTTTTGCGGAATAATTTTGTTCTGCGCATTTGAAAAATATCGGATTTTATAAAAAGAATTGCCGTCTGCGTTTTGCTGAAAAAGCTGCTGCAAAGGACGAAAATCGTTTTGTTCAGATTTTTTTAAAAGAATTTCAAGAAGAATTTTGTAACTTCCAAATCCTTTGTCAAAACTTAATAAATCTGCATATTTAAAAAGCCGTTCTTCCTGAATGTCGCGAATTTCACAATTTACAAAACCGCCGCCAAAAACGACGATGCAATTTTCACCGTAAAGTGATTTTAAAAATTTCCCCGTAAAAACCGCTGCTTCAAAACAACCCGCAAACGGAATTGTGACGAGAAAAATTTTTTGTTCTTGCTTTTGATTTTCTGGAAATTTTTCCTGAAGAATTTTTGTGTAAAATTCTTTTAAAACAGGCGAATTTAAATTTTCTTCTATATCAATAAATGTTTTTTGACTCGCTGCTATTCCTTGCGCATACTGAATCAATGAAAAATTTTTATCGTAAACTGTTGAAATAAAATCCGTTAAATCTGCGAGAGAAAGCGTTGCAATAATCTGACAATCATCGGCAGAAACTTCGCGTCCAAGATTTTCAAGAAAATGCTCGACCCGCATCCCACGCGGAGAATGTGCAGAACGGATAAATTCGTGAACAGATTCTCGCCCACTCGATTCACCTGAAGAACTTTTCTGACAAACCATAGAAACAATTTTGTCAATCCAGGAAATCCATTTTTCGCTTTCTGAAATAAAACGCCTGATTTGAAATGCAGAATAATCGTCGCCGTTGTTTTCAAAAGATTCTGCAAGTTTTAAAGCTTTTTGTTCAGATTGTGAAAAAATAAGGGAAAGTCCATCACGGCAAAAAATTTTATGAAAAAGTTCGTTTGAAAAATCATGCCAGACAACATTCAGATTTTTGAATTCTGACTGAAAGAAACTTTTTAAATATGCCCCGGACGGATAAGGCGTATTTAATTGAACCATTGGAGGCTGAATAATTTCTATATCAAATTTTTTAATATCTTCCATTCTGAAAAGTTACGCTCTTTTGCTGAAAAAGAGGCTCCGGTTTTTACGATGTTTTTAGTTCTGAAAAAAGTTCTTTCGTACCTTTAGCATTTACAAAGTATAACATAAAAAATCTAAAAAAATACAGAGCACATTCTAAATCAGGAATATAAAAATTTCTAAAAATATGTTTTATAAATGTTTGTTAGAAAAGTTATGAATTTTATTGAAAATGTTGCCATTTGTTGAAAAAATTTGTATATTCCAAAAGTAGATAATCCAAAATTGGAATAAATTATGAATAATACACAAACTTGTTTTATGAATTTTTCATATTCTCTGCGAATTCTGCTGGAAGAAAGAATGAAAACAGTGCAGAAAGAATATGATTTAAAAAAGTCAGAATTAATATTTCTGTTGATTTTAGAGTTTTATCCTGAATTAAATTCTGCAAAAAAGATTTCAGGATTAGGTGAGTTGAAACGGGGAAACATTTCTTTCATTGTGGAAACTCTTTTTAAACGCGGTTTTATTGTTCAGGAAACAGATGAAAATGACAGACGGAGCAATAAAATAATGTTGACGGAAAAAGCTCGTTCCATAATCGAAGAAAGTAAAGTGATTTTAAATGATACTTTTTCTTTGATAATAGAAGGTATTCCAAAAGAAGA
Organism: Treponema sp.; assembly: GCA_016293005.1. Classification (GTDB taxonomy): domain Bacteria; phylum Spirochaetota; class Spirochaetia; order Treponematales; family Treponemataceae; genus Treponema_D. Next base: position 1,876 of record JAEDFA010000020.1, on the reverse strand, counting down.
ATTAGAAATGGGAGAAAAATTATTTGAAAAAATGTATTTGAATATAAAAAAATTAAAATAATTAATCGGGAAACGGCAAAAATTGTCGTGCGGAGTTTAGTTTTGTGCACAAGGCTGTGTACATTCTGGAAATTTTATAAATTTGTGTCATCTACAAATATTAAATTTTTACTGGAGGATTAAAATGAAAATAAAAAGATATTTTTCAGCGTTTATTCTGATTTTTTCCGCTGCTTTTTTATTTGCGCAGGAATCGCAGGTAAACGAAAAACTTGTTCTCACCGTTGAAGAATCAGTAAAACTCGCGCTTGAAAATAATAAAACCTTAAAAAGTTCGGCAATCGACCTGGAAATTCAAAAGCGAGCCAGCGATTACTCCTGGAATTCGCTTCTTCCAGGACTTCAGTTGAGCGGTTCTCTTGCACGGTCAAATGATAAAGACAATGTGATTAGTTCAATAGAGAGCAATCTTAACGCAGGTAAACCTTTAGCATTTTTAGGAGGAGTGGCATCTGCTATATCAAGCGGTGCTGATGCTGCATTAAGAAATGGATTCTTAGAAATGGGAAAAATACCAAGTGCTTCTTCCGTTATAAACGATACTTACGGTTCTGAAGAAGCGACATTGTGGCATCCTGTAGGAAGTCTGAGCGTTTCATGGGCGTTCAATGCGGCATTAATCGAACAGATTTCACTTTCAAAAAAACAGTACGAAGCTGGAAAAATCTCTTACGAACAGTCTGTAAAAGAAATGGAAACAAATATCCGAAAACTTTTTTACGGAATTCTTTTGCAGCAGGAAAATCTTAATATTCAGATTGACAGCCTTAACAATGCAAAAGCGCGTTATGAACAGGCTTTAATAAATTACAGAAACGGTCTTGTTCCGGAACTTCAGGTTTTGAACAGTCAGGTAAGCTACGAAAATCAAAAACCGACAGTTCTTTCTCTTGAACAGCAGATAATTCAGCAGAAAAATACTTTTGCATTCCTTCTTGGAATTCCGTTTGGAAAAGAAATTGAATTAAGCGGAACAATCGATGTTGAATATATCGATGTAGATGCTCATAAACTTTATCAGGAATATTGCGACAACAGCCTTGAAATTCAGAACATTAAAAAACAAATTGAAGTTGCACAGTCAGGACTTACGGCTCAGAGACTTTCGACATTTACACCAAGTCTTTCTGTAAACTGGGGGCTTCAACCGACTGTAATGAACATCACTAAAAACTGGTTCGACAAAGACAATTTTTCGGACAACGGAAACTTAACGCTGACTCTTGTCTATCCGAACATAATCGACATGCTTCCGTTCAGCGCAAATATGCAGAAAATCAAAGACACTCAGCAGAATATCGAAAAAGCACAACTCGGACTTTCGCAGATGGAACAAAACATGGAAATCGAAGTTCATAAACTCGTGGACAATCTTAACAAATCACGAGAAAACATCAAGGCGATGGAACGAAATGTTGAACTTGCGCAGAAAGCCTACGATTCAACTTTGCGCGCTTACAACAGCGGAACTCAGGAACTTCTTGCTGTAAAAGATTCTGAATCTTCTCTCAATCAGTCGCGGCTCGGTCTTATGAATGAAAAATACAATTATATTTCAGCGGTTCTCGATTTGGAAACAAAACTGAATATAAAACTTCAAAACAAAAAATAATTATGGATTAGCAGAGATTTATTTTGATGCTATGGAATTTTTAAAAATACAAAAACAGGAGTGTAATCTAAATGAAAAAAAATAAGTTATTTATAATCGGTATGTCGGTTCTTCTCGCTCTAAGTTTTTCCGGCTGTTCAAAAAAATCTGCTTCAAGCGTTGCAGAAGAAGAAAAACCTGAAACAATTTTTGCTGTAAATGTTT
>JAEDFA010000019.1 GCA_016293005.1 Treponema sp. | reverse complement strand
CTTTTTACGCTGTTCCGTAATGTAATGAGGAACAGCAGTTCAGTGTAAGATAAAGCCGCGCTATTTTAGCGGTTTTATCTTACACTCCTTGAAAAATTTTAATTTATCAAAGAGCTTTTTGACTTTCACAGAAAATAAATTTGATTCGTTTATCTAAAAATTCGAAAATCTCTAAATTTTATTTTGGAAACGATGTAAAAACATTTTCAAGAACTTCCTGAACCGATGAAACAGGAATAAATGTAAGGCCTTTTTTTACATGCTCAGGGATTTCTTCTAAATCACGCAAATTTGCCTTTGGAATAATGATTGTCTTGATTTTGTTTCTGCGGGCAGCGACAGTTTTTTCCCGTAAACCGCCAATTGGAAGTACTTTTCCAGTTAAAGAAAGTTCCCCAGTCATTGCAAGAGATTTTTTTATTATTTTTCCAGAAAACAGCGAAGAAAAAACTGTAAGCATCGTAATTCCTGCAGAAGGTCCGTCTTTTGGAGTTGCACCTTCAGGAATGTGAAGATGAACAGTATTTTTTTCAAACCAGTCAGGCTTTTTAATTTTCTTTTCGACAGCAATTTTTTTTGCGACATTAAATGCAATTTCAGCCGATTCCTTCATTACATCGCCCATCTGCCCCGTAAGAACTAAATCACCTTTTCCAGCAAATGAAACTGCTTCAAGCAAAAGAGTATCTCCTCCCATGCTCGTCCAGGCAAGACCGATTGCCGTTCCTGGAATATCTGCTTTTTTAATTTCTGATTCATCAAAAACAGGCTTTCCAAGATACTTTTCGATTTCAGACAGAAGAATTTCTTTTTCAAAATCTGAATCAAAGAAATTTTCAAATTTAATTTTAGACTCTTCAGATTTTTTCTGATTTTTTTCTTCTTCGCTCAGATTTTTTAACGATTCCTTGAATTCTTTCTTTGCATTCTGAAATTTTTCTTCTGCATAAGACATATTTTCGGTTATGACTTTCCGATTTATTTTATCGACGCATTTCTCAAAATTACGAACGCCGGCTTCGCGGGCATATTCTTCAGCAATTTTTAAAATCACTTCTTTTGAATATTTTATTTGATTTTTTTTCAAGCCGTTTTTTTCAAGGTTTTTCGGAATAAGATATTTCCTTGCAATTTCAATTTTTTCCTGATCAATATAACCTGAGAGCGTAATAATTTCTGACCTGTCTAAAAGTGGTTCAGGAATTGTGTCTAAAGTATTTGCCGTAAGAATAAAGAAAACATTTGAAAGATCAAACGGAAGATCAAGATAATTGTCGCGGAACGATACATTTTGCTCCGGATCTAAAACTTCAAGGAGAGCGCTTGCAGGATCTCCCTGTGCACTCACACCCATTTTATCAACTTCATCAATGAGAAAAACCGGTGATTTTGAATGAGTGAGTTTTAATCCCTGAATGATTTTTCCGCACATTGAACCGATATAAGTTCTTCTGTGACCTTTTATTTCCGCTTCATCGCGAAGACCACCTACAGAAAATCTGTAAAACGGCTTATTCATCGCATTTGCAATCGAGCGGCCAACACTTGTTTTTCCAACCCCAGGAGGTCCTACAAGAATCAAAATTGAACCTTTACTGTCGCGTTTTAATTTTCTTACTGAAAGAAATTCGATGATTCTTTTTTTTACATCTTCAAGCCCGAAATGATCTTTTTCAAGAATTTTTTTTGCAGAATTAATGTCATAATTTTCTTCTGAATTATCGTTCCACGGAAGCTGCGTTACAAGTTCAAGAAAACTCCTTGAAACCATGTATTCAGGCGAATTTGGCTCTAAAAGTTTAAATTTATCGAGTTCACTTTCAAGAGTTTCTTTTATTTCGCCCTGAAAGTTGAATTCGTTGATTTTATTCAAGAATTTTATGTAATCAGAAGATTTCCCGTCAGCATCGATTCCAAGCTCTTCCTGAATCGAACGCATTTCTTCACGCAAAAAATAGTCTCTCTGATTTTTTTCAACCCGCTCGTTTAATTCCTTTTGAATTTTCTTTTGAACGCGCAAAACTTCCTGTTCTTTTTTTATAAAAAGCAGAACTTGTTCCATCCTTTGACGAACATTTAAAATTTCAAGAATTTTCTGCTGTTCGGTCTTTTCAATATTTAAAATTGATGTAATAAAATCTGCGATTTTTCCAGGATCGTCAATATTTACCATATTAAGGCGCATCTCTTCCGAAAAAAGCGGATTGTTTTCTGAAATTTCTTTCATCTCACTGATTAAAGCCCGAGTAAGCGCCTTTACTTCAAAAGAAGAAGTCTCTTCGTTTTCAAGATACTCTACGGCAACGACAATCGGAAGTGAAGAACTGATTTTTTTACGGATTTTAAAACGCTTTACAGTTGAAATAAAAACATTTACTCCTCCATCAGGAAGATTTATTTTTTTTACGATTCTTGCAACTGTTCCAACCTGATATAAATCTTTCACAGAAGGCCTGTCTTCATCGTTTTTTGTAAGAACAAGTCCGATATAACCGTCAGAACTATAAGCATTTTCTATTACTTTAACATCTTCCGAAGAAGAAATCATAAGAGGCGTAAAAATTCCTGGGAAAATTGGGCGCACCTGAAGCGGAATTATAGGAAGTTTATTTGGAAGCATTTGGTCAACCGGAACCATAAGCTTTGATCTGGGATTTATTTCTTCATCAGTAAATTTTTCAAAGGCTGAATCCAGCGCATCTTTTACTTGTTCAAGTTTTTCTTCAATTTCATCTTTTTTTGAATCATCATTTTCAGTCATACTTTTAAATATACTTAGCAAAGGGAACTTCGGCAAGTATTTTCTTTGGAAACTTTTAAATCGAATTTTTAAAAATTTCCTGACATTATTTTTATTTTTAAATTTAAAGAAATAATTAATTTTTGAAATGCGAAATGGATTGTAGAGGCGCAAAGCGTTCTATGCAAAGCATAGAATGAGCGTCAAGCGGAACCTCGAAAAGCCAGGTTTTTGTGCGATGCACAAAAATTCGCCCGAAAAAAAATATAGATTAAAAATTCTGTTGTTGCATTTAAAAAAAATCACTAAAATAATGTCTATGTTAACTTCAAGAATGAAAAACCTTCACCCGTATATTCCAGGCGAACAACCTAAAGACAGAGTGTATATAAAATTAAACGCAAATGAAAATCCGTATCCGCCTTGCAAAGAACTTTTAGACGGTTTAAAAAAAGAAATTTCTGACTTTCCGTCAAAACTTTCGCTTTATCCTGACCCGGATTCAAATGAACTAAAAAAAGCGATTGCAAAAATGCTGAACGAAACTGGCGGAGTTCTTTCAAGGTGTTCAGTTTCACAAAAAAATGTTTCTCCCTCTGAAAGCGACAAAATTGGTTTTGAAATTACGCCTGAAATGATTTACACAGGAAACGGAAGCGATGAAGTTCTGTCGTTTGTATTTTATGCTTTTTTTGACAGCAAAAATACTCTTGTTCTACCAGAATTTACTTACAGCTTTTATCCGGTTTACGCAGGTTTTTACGGAATTGAAACTGATATTGTTCCCATGAAAAATGACTGGAGTCTCGACATTGAAAAAATGCTTTCTCTTGCAAAGAAAAACGGTTCCGGCTTAATTTTTGCAAATCCAAATGCGCCAACCGGCATATCGCTTTCAAGGCTTAATGTCAGAAAAATGCTTGAAAAATCTGACCCTGATAAAATTTTTGTTGTGGATGAAGCTTACTGCGATTTTGGCGGAGAAAGCTGCATTCCGCTTCTCAAAGATTTTAAAAATCTGTTAATTGTAAGGACTTTCAGTAAAAGCCTTTCCGGCGCGGGACTTCGGCTTGGATACATTGTTTCTAATCCGGAAATTATCTCAAGCGTTACGACTGTCAAAAATTCGCTGAATCATTTTCCGCTTGATGCCTTAACTCAAATTTCAGGGAAAATTGCCTGTGAAAACGCATGGTATTATGCTGAATGTGCCAAAAAAGTTGTTTCTGAGCGCGAAAGTTTTCAAAAATTTCTTGAGGAAAACGGCTGGTTTTATATTCCCAGCAAAACGAATTTTGTTCTTGTGAAAAACTCATCTGTTTCCGGAAAAGAAGTTTATGCAAAAATCAAAGAAAATGGAATTTTAGTCCGACACTTTGACACAAACGGCATATCTGATTATGTGCGCATCACAATCGGAACAAAAGAACAAATGGATAAATTAAAAGAAATTATGAAAAAAATAAAATAAAGCAACTTCTAAAACTGTTCTTTAGTTTTATTTGAAATTCTTAAAATTAAAAAAAATTGGAGATTTTATGAAATTTTTAGCGATTTCTGATTTACATGGAAATGTTTCTGTTTTGGATAAACTTGATTCAGTTTTTAAATCCGTTGATGCAGTTTTATTTGCTGGTGATTTTTGTGAATGTTTTAAGACAGAAACAGGAAAACCTGCCCTTGATGCCCTTATAAAAAAACACGATGAAATTTATGCCGTTTTAGGAAACTGCGATGAACCTGATTTTATCGAAGAACTTGAAGATGCAGAAATAAACGCTGAACGAATTTTAAATTTTACAGAAGGACTTTCTATAATTGGTTCTGGCGGCGGTCAGATTTTTACAAAACAGACTCCAAATGAACGCACAGAAGAAGACCTTATCGATGATTTTAAAATTTTAAATTGTGAAAGTGCTTCTTCGCTTGAAAATCTTATTGTAATTTCGCACAATCCGCCAAAAGATACTGTATGCGACGCTGTAAACAAAGATGTTCATGCAGGTTCTCTGCTTTTCAGAAAATTCATCGAAGAAAAAAAGCCGCTTTTTGTTGTCTGCGGTCACATCCACGAAGGAGTCGGAATCGATAAAATCGGGGAAACTATTGTTGTAAATCCAGGCCCTCTTACCGACGGAAAATATGCAATTATCGAAGTTTTAAAAGAAGATAAAAAATTTAAGGTTTCAAGCGCAGAACTTTTTTCTTTATAATTTTAGTCTGACTGCGCGATTCTAAAGCCCATGTAATTATAAAATTCGTTAGGGTCGAAAGTGTATCTGTCTGCGGTGAATAAAAAACCTGTGTATTTTGACCAGCTTCCACCGCGGCTTACACGCTGACTTCCGTATTCAGGGCCTTGAGAACGTTTTTCTGTTTGTTCTGAATATTCCGAAAACCAGTCCCAACAAAACTCAAGTACATTTCCACTCATGTCAAAAAGTCCAAGCGCATTTGCATTTCCGCTTCCGATTGCAATTTTTGTATCAGCTGTAAAGACTGTTCCGGCTGTTCCTACAGGCATTGTCTGATTTGTGTTTTCTGAACTCCAGGCATAATCTGTTTCTGGTAAATCTTGAGAAATCTGGCCACTTGCAAGATCTCCTTTTTGAAAACCGTTTTTTGTTTTTCTTGCAGCGTATTCCCATTCTGCTTCTGTCGGAAGCCTATAACCGTCTGCGCTCCAGTTACATTCTGCAAGGTCGCACGATGAAGTATTTGAAGAATCTTTTAAAATTTGTCCTTTATATGTATAGCACGGAGTTTTTCCCTGAAGTTCGCTCAACGCATTGCACCAGACAATTGCATCATACCAGCTTATCATTGTAACAGGCTGACCGAAACCGTTTTCTGTAGGTGCTTTTCCCCGCCTTCCGTATGCGCCTTCCTGACCGGGATTTTGAAAAACATAACCGCTTAATTCTGCCTTAATTCTTACTGAATACCAGAGGCTGTATGTAGTTTCAAATTTATTTATTTTAAAAGGCTCAACCGTTCTTTTTGCCGTAAAAGACTGAATGTTTTCACCGATTATAAAAGATTCTGATTTTGTATCGATTGAAACCATTTCAAGATCGCTTAAAGGTTTTGAAAAATCGGTTGCAAATGAAAAAAAAGTAAAAAACAATGCTAAAAGAATAAAAAGTGTTTTTTTCATTTAATTCTCCCATTTGGATAAAAATCTAATTTTGAAGCGCAGATTCAATTGATTTTAGTCTTCGTGCGTTTTTCTGCGCATTTTTCATATATCTATATTTATTTTTGCCAAGTCGCTTTTTCTTATTAGGATAACGGCGTTCTGAAATACCAAGGCAGACATTTGTGATTACTACGGTAAGAATACAAAGAACACTTATTATGAGGCAGGAAAGTTTTCCAAGATTTGCAAGCGGAAGTTCAATATTCATTCCGTAAAAACTCGTGATAAATGTAGGAACCATCATAAGTATGTTTAAAATTGAAAGCCTTTTCATGTACATATTGAGATTGTTGTTGATTACCGAGTCAAATGCATCGAGAATTCCAACAAGGACATTTCTGTATGTATCTGCCATTTCAATTGCCTGACGATTATCGATTTCAACATCATCAAGCCAGTCGATATCATCGTAATCAAGTTTGATTAATTTTGTTTTCCTAAATTTTTCAAGGAGCATCTGATTTGCTTTTAATGATGTCGTAAAATAAACAAGTGATTTTTCAAGGCTTAAAAGCTGAAGGATTTCTTTATTTTCAACTGAAAGCTGAAATTCATTTTGGATTCCGATACTTCGTCTATTGATTTCTTTAAGATAGCGAAGGAATGTTAAATCTGAACGGGAAAGAATGCGCATCACAAAAGAAGGAAAATCGTTTAAATTTATTTCTTTTACGCGTCCAGTTGAAAAATCTTTTAAAACTTCACAGTCGGTCCAGCAAATTGTGATTATATAATTATCTTTTATTATGATACCGAGTGGAATTGTCCAATATTGAGTTTCGGCATTAGGGTCATAAATTGGAAGACGAATAATTGTAAGAACATAACCATCTCCGTCTTCAAGTCGAGACTGTTCATCAGGGTCAAGAATATCAAGAATGTGTTCCGGGTCGATTTGAAATTCTTTTTGAAGAAGTTCAACATCATCTCTTGTAACGATTCTTGCATCTACCCATGTTTTTAATTCTGAATTAAGGGAATCTTTTTCAATGCGACAGATTTTTTCTGCTTCTTGCTGCCAATATGTAATCATAATTTTGTCCTGAAATGTGATAAATGCGTGTATGACATACACTTAATATGGGATAACTGGAACTATTACTGCCACCGTCCATAAAACGCCTCCCATATAAGTGGAATAAAAGTCTGCAACGCAAACTTGTGAATAAAATCACTTCATTTATTAACAGAACACCATTTTGCAGGTTAAAGTCAGAATTTACTTTATGAAAATGTAAAAATTCAGTTAGTTTTACAAGAACCTCTAAATTTTTTAGTTTTAGGGTTACCTTTATTCTAATTTACTTTTCAAAAATTTTCAATTAATAAAAAAAGTTATATGGAGATTTCTAATTTTATCTGCGTTTTTCAAGTTCAACAAGAAGCTCATCGGTGTAGAATCTATCGTCGATTCTTCTCTGCCCGCATGTAAGCCCCAGATACCTGTCGCGTCTTATTTTTTCGCCGTGAAAATCGCTTCCTGCAGTAACGAAAAATCCGTTCCGTCTGGCAATTTCTTCAAGGCGTTCACATTCTACAACTCTTGCACCTGGATGATAGGCTTCAAGCCCTAAAACTCCCTGATTTCTAAAATTTTTAAGCGTTTCTTCGAGTTTTGGCCATGAAAGATAAAGCGAAAGAGGATGCGCAATAACAGGGATTCCTTGTGATTCATAAATTGCGGTAACCGCTTCACTTAAATCGCATCCTTTTTTTTCTATAAAGCAGGATTTTCCGCGAGTGAGAAATTTATCGAACGCCTGCTGAACATTTTTTACAAATCCGTGCGTGTATAAAAATTCTGCAATCTGCGGACGGCCTAAACTTTCACGCGGATACTCTTTTTTTATTTCTTCAAGAGAAATGTTTATTCCATTTTCGTTCAGTTTTTGAATTATCTGAATATTGCGTTCTAGTCGATTTTGCTTTAGTTTTTCTGTAAGTTTTAAAAGACTATTGCTTTGCCTGTTGATTCCAAGTCCAAGAAGGTGAAATTCGCTTCCAGGCCGATGAATGTTAATTTCGATTCCGGGAACAAAAGTAATCGAAAGTTCCTTTGCTTTTTTTTCAGCTTCTTCAAGCCCTTTTATTGTATCATGGTCAGTCAGCGCAATAACAGAAAGACCTCTTTTGTATGCTTTTTCGATTAATTCAGAAGGAGAATATTGACCGTCTGAAGCAGTAGAATGAGAATGTAAATCAATCATGAAAATGATAATAGCATAAATTTTAGTTTTATGATATAATATTTTCAGACTGAAATCGATGAACTTTAAGTTTTAATATAAAAGCATTTGTTGATTTTATGTGGGAGTTGTTATGCCAAAAGTCATAAGATATACAAAAGGTTCAATTCCGTATTTTGAAGGAGATATTGCCGATAAAGTTTTTATTCTTCAGAATGGGCTTGCAGTTTTAAAATCTACCGATACAGAAACCGGCACAGTTCAGATTGATCAAGTCAAACCTGGCGAATTTTTTGGTGTTAAATCGGCTTTAGGTCATTTTCCAAGAGAAGAAACTGTTTCTATTTTAGATGACAGTGTAGTCGTTTCTCTTTCAATTTCAGAATTCGAAAAACTTTTCAGTGAAAACAAACAACTTGTAATGAAAATGCTTCGAGTGTTTTCAAATCAACTTCGTCAGATTCACAAAAAAACAGAAGCGATTTTAAATAAAATCCCGGAAGACCAGCAGAACGGAATGATTAATGTTGCAAAATCTTTCTACGAAGACGAATCTTACCGTTCATGCTGCGATGTCTGTAAAAAATTTTTAACCCGCTTTCCTTCTTCAGAATACGCTTCATCAGTTGCACAACTTTATAAGGAATCAAATTTACGACTTCAAAAAATCAAAAAGATGACTAGCGGTTTTGAAGAACCTTTTCCTTGTGCGCAAGAAGAAGAATTTAAACAGTTTGCCCTTCCGACTTTTGAGCGTTTTGCAAAAACTTACGAAGCAGGTGAAGTAATAATTTCAGAATTTGAACCAGGAGACACTTTCTATCTCATTCAAAAAGGTGAAGTTCAGCTTTTAAAATGCGTAAACGGTTCTTCAAAAAACATAGACATTTTAAAACCCGGCGAATTTTTTGGTGAAATGGCAATTCTCGATAATTCTCCGCGTTCTGCAACTTGTATGGCAAAAACTTCCGTAAAATGTCTCGAATTCAGCAAAGAAAATTTTGAAATTCTTATAACTGGAAATACTCAGCTTGCCTTAAGTCTTTTAAAACTTTTCTGCAAAAGGATTTACGATCAAAAAAGGCGTTTCAGAATTTTGTGCATGAAAGACCTTTATATCCGGCTTTGTGATGTATTTTTACTCCTAGACGAAATGAATCCGCCATTAAATCCTGTTGACCGAATGCGCAAATTTAATGTATCATTACAAGACATCGCTCATTGGGCAGGACTGTCGCTTGAAACAACGCGAGACGAATTAAATAAACTCGTAGAAAAAAGGCGTATCGAAATGCACGACAGTTATATTTTAGTTTTGAATATTGCTGAATTTAAGCGCGTTGTTGATTCGCGTTTTTGTTCAGTTAATAAATAAGCCGATTTAGCTCACCTGGTAGAGCAACGCATTCGTAACGCGTAGGTAGTTGGTTCAAGTCCGACAATCGGCTTAAAGTCCGTTTTCATGATTTTTTTTCAGAGAACGGACTTTTTTTATTTTAAAATCACACTTTTTTTGTAAAATATTTTTTCTTTTAAAAGTTGAAAAATGAAATAAAACATTCTCTTGTAAAAAAAATTCAATTAGGTTTATAATAGAACAGTTTTGGAGGTCAATACGATGAATAAATACACAGGAACAGAAACAGAAAAAAATCTTAAAACAGCGTTCGCAGGCGAATCTCAGGCAAGAAACAAATACACATATTTTTCTGCCGTTGCAAAAAAAGAAGGTCACAGTGAAATTGCCGACATTTTTGCAAAAACTGCCGCAAACGAAGAACAGCATGCAAAACTCTGGCTCAATGAATTAGGCGGAATTTCAACTACACAAGACAACTTAAAAGATGCAGCAGACGGCGAGAATTATGAATGGACCGATATGTACAAAGGCTTTGCAGAAACTGCCGAAAAAGAAGGCTTTGCAGAACTTGCAAAAAAATTCAGAGCCGTTGCAGATGTTGAAAAACGCCATGAAGAACGATACCGTTCTCTTCTAAAAAATGAGGATGCCAGAAAAAAACTTGAAAATAGCTCTGTAAAAATCTGGGAATGCCTTAAATGCGGACATATAGTTGTAGGACCTTCAGCACCTGAATACTGTTCAGTCTGTGATGAATACAACTGCTATTTTGAAATTCGCGAAGACAACTACGATTTAATAAGAACTTGGGGTTAATTCTTACGGCACTTTTTTAAAGTGCCTTTTTTTTACAGAAATAAACATATTAAAACTTTAGTTTTTAATTGTAACTTTTAATAACAAAAAAAGCCTGAATTCTTTTAGAATTCAGGCTTTGCCGGGAACCAGACTCGAACTGGCACGCCGTTTGACCAGCGAGGGATTTTAAGTCCCTTGTGTCTACCATTCCACCATCCCGGCGGTATGAATCACTATATTATATTTTCACAATTTATTCAAGTAGGAAATTTAAAAACAAGTTTTAAAAATTCCAAAATGTCATTCAGAAACTGCACTTTTTATCGCTGCAAGAAGTTCACTATATTCTGTAAAAGACTTATATTGCGGATAATCTTTTTTTATCTGTTCAGTTGTCCTAAAAAGAAATCCTTTTTTTGAGGCTTCTATCATAGCAAGATCATTAAAAGAATCTCCTGAAGCAATAGTGTTAAAACCGCAGGCCTGCAAAGAGCGCACTGTCGTAAGTTTTGATTTTTCACAACGCATTTTATAACCTGTAATTTCCCCTGTTTTCGAAACTTCAAGAGTATTACAAAAAATTGCAGGGTAACCGAGTTTTTTCATTAACGGCATTGCAAACTGTTCAAAAGTATCGCTCAAAATTATAACCTGCATCTGTGACCTTAATTCATCTAAAAATTCTTTTGCCCCCGGAAGCGGTTCGATTTTTGAAATTGTATTCTGTATTTCTTTAAGACCAAGGTTGTGTTCTTTTAAAATATTAATGCGATATTTCATTAATTTATCATAATCAGGCTCATCGCGCGTAGTTTTTTTTAATTCTGCGATGCCAGTTTCTTCTGCGAATGCAATCCAGATTTCTGGAACTAAAACACCTTCTAAATCTAAACAAGTAATATACATAAAATTCCTCAAATAAATAAATTTTTCCTTATTTTACACTAAATAACAATTTACTTCAATTAAAAGAAGAATTACAAACTGTACATAAAATTATACATGTATAAAATTTAAGACATACAATTCATTTTCCGGTAATTTTTTTATAAAAAAAAGAACAATAACAGGTATTTTTTAGTAGAAAATATATGGTAAAAATACTTAACATTTATGGTATTTTTTATGAAAATTATATACCATAGGAGAATTTTTAAAGTGTGGTGTATAAAAATTCATACACTTATTTTAAAATTTTTACTAAATTTTAATAAAATATGTCTTTTTTCAGAGGAATTTCAAAGATTTGCCAAGCAGAAAGTAATAAATTTCAAAATTCTAAAAAAATATTTTTTTTCTTCATTTTTTTATTCAAATTAACTAAAAACGCTATATGAAGTGTATTTTTTATTAAAACTAGAAAAAGCACGCTAAATACAGAATCTTTCATAAATTTTACAACACTATAATCAGCTTTAAAATAAAAATACCACTTAATATCTTAAATTTTTTATATTTTTGGCATAAATATTGCAAATAAAAAAAGTATCAATCTATAAAAGTTTTTATTATTTTAGATGATTTCTTATATTCATATACGATAAACGCTGGCATTGGAGAGGCTTGCAAGAGAGAGATCTTTGTCTATAAGAGGAAGACACTTTTAACTTTTAAAGTATCTTTCTTCTTATAGACAGGAGAAGTGTTTATCATTATTATAGAAACTGTAGAATTTATTTCTACAGTTTCTTTTTTTTATTATGTTAAAATCTAATCCTAAACAAAAAAATACAAAATCATCTTCAAAAGCACAAAAAAACCGTCCTTCAACAAAAAAAAGAGTTTCAAATTCAAGGCGCAAAAAAAAATCCAGAACAATATCTATTCCACTTGATAAAGCGCTCGTATTCTGTCTAAGCATAATTGCAGCATGCACTTTAATATATTTTTTCTCTGATTACATCAAATTAAAAAAAGCTGTCCTTTCCACAGAAAAAGAATCTATAGAAAAACTGGAAAAACAAACTCAAACTCTATCAAAAAAAAATGAGCAAAACCAAAATCCTTCAAAAAAAACAGAAAAACAAGTTTCAAACATAAAAACCGATTTTGAAAAAAAATCAGTCCAGAAAAAAAATGTCTCACAAAATACTCAAAACATACAAAGAGAAACAAAAAAATCTGTCGTTCAAAAAAAAGAAACGACTTCCAATCCAGTTGAAAAAAAAGCTGCTTCAAACCAGAACAAAACTGAAATTCCGCGTGAAAAAAAATCCGACATACCAAACATTCCAGTTGCAAAAAATAATGCGCGGCTTTCAGTAGTTTTCGATGACGGCGGACAAAATTTAGTTCAACTTGAAAAATGCCTCGCTCTTCCATTTCCCGTAACAGTTGCAGTTCTTCCAAAACTTCCTCACTCAAAAGAAGCAGCAGATATGATAAGAAACTCCAAAAATGAAGTAATTCTTCATCAGCCAATGCAGGCAGTAAATCTTTCTGTAAATCCAGGTCCGGGAGCAATAACGCCATCTATGAACGAAGAAGAAATCCGCAAACTTCTTTTTGAAAACATATCAGAAATCGCTCCTGTTTCTGGAATGAACAATCACGAAGGCTCCCTTATAACAGCCGACACAGAAAAAATCAGTTATGTACTGAAATTTGCTTCAGATTGTGGTATATTTTTTCTTGATTCACGGACTAATGCTGACACAAAAGTTCCTTATGTTGCAAAAGAACTTGGCTTAGGGTATTTTGAAAGAAATGTTTTTTTAGATAATACAAAAAACAGAACCGATATAATTTCAGAAATTATGAAAGGCGTAAATATTGCAAATAAAAAAGGAAGCGCAATCATGATAGGTCATGTATGGTCAAGTGAAGTTCTTCCTGATATTTTAAAAGAAATGTATCCGCTTTTAAAAGAAAAAGGATATGTTTTTACAACTGTGTCAAATTCCGGCGGAATAATTTCACAGTTTTAAATAATGCCTTAAACTGATTCGGAGGTAAAAATATGCGTGTTTTGGGAATAGAATCTTCCTGCGATGAAACAGCCTGTGCTATAGTCGAAGACGGAAGAAAAATTTTAAGCAATGTTGTGGCAACTCAAATTCCATTTCACCAGATTTATAAAGGCGTCGTACCGGAAATTGCAAGCAGAAAACATGCTGAATGGATTTTACCGGTAGTTAAAGAAGCATTAAACGAAGCATCCCTTTCCCTAGACAAAATCGATGCCGTTGCAGCAACAAATCGTCCTGGTCTTATGGGTTCTTTAATGGTCGGTCTAACATTCGGAAAAACACTTGCATGGTCAATAAATAAACCTTTTATCGCAGTAAATCACATACTTGCGCACCTTTATGCCTCTCATCTTGAAAATGACATTCCTTATCCGTATTTAGGACTTTTAGTTTCCGGAGGTCATTCAATAATCTGCAAAGTAAACAATTTCGATGATATCGAAGTTCTAGGAACAACCGTTGACGATTCTGTTGGAGAAGCGTTTGACAAAGTTGCAAAATTTTACGATCTCGGCTACCCTGGAGGAGTTGTAATCGACAAACTTTCAAAAAACGGAAATCCCCATGCGCTTACCTTTCCAGTTCCAAAACTGAACGGAGAAAACCATCGCTATGACATGAGTTTTTCGGGACTAAAAACCGCCGTAATTCACCAGAGAGATTTATTCTGGAACGAAGGCTATGAACATTCAATAGAAAATATGTGTGCATCTTTTCAGGAAACTGCGTGCAAAACTTTAACTTCAAGACTTTTTAAAGCTGTAAAAGACACAGGATTAAAAACAATCGTTGCAGGTGGCGGAGTTGCAGCAAATTCAAGGCTTCGGGAAATGCTTTCAAACAGAACAGACTTAAAATGCATTTTTCCACCATTGAAACTCTGCGGAGACAATGGAGCAATGATTGCAGGCCTTGCATGGAACTTTTTATCACGCGGAGACCGTTCTCCATTAAACACGACATGCTGCGCAAGAATTCCACAATTTAAACGCGGTCTCAAATTTCAGCAATAAAAAGGATTTTTATGGAAAATGCTCTTTACCTTATTCCTGTAACTTTAGGCGAAACTGAATACTCAAAAGTTCTTCCAGATTACAATTTTCAAGTCATTTCACAGATAAGACACTTTATCGTTGAAAATATCCGTTCTGCACGAAGATTTTTATGTAAAATACAAGGCATAAATCTAGATGATGCAGAATTCTTTGAACTGAACGAACATACAGACATAAAATCGATTTCAAATTACCTGAACCCAATTAAAAACGGCTTTCCAATGGGAATCATAAGCGAAGCAGGCTGTCCTGGAATTGCCGATCCGGGAGCATTAATCGTTGAAATGGCTCACAAAAAAAACATTCCTGTAATTCCGCTTACAGGACCTTCATCGATTTTTTTAAGTCTTATGGCAAGTGGCTTTAACGGTCAAAGTTTCTGTTTCAACGGCTACCTTCCTGCAAAAAACAACGAACGCTTTTCAAAACTAAAAAAAATAGAACAAAAAATTTACCGGGAAAACCAGACTCAGATTTTCATTGAAGCGCCGTACAGAAATCTTTCAATGCTGGAGGCAATTTTATCGGCGCTTCAGCCTCAGACAAAATTATGCATCGCTTCTGGAATTACAACGGACACAGAATTTATTAAGACAAAAACTATTTCAGAATGGAAAAAATCTAAAATTCCTGATATAAATAAAATCCCGACAATTTTTTTACTCTATAAATAGGAAGACTAAATTTTTATGGACAATACTTTTTTATTTTTTGACATTGAATGTGCAAACTGCTTTAACGGCATAGGGAAAATGTGTTCACTTGGCTATGTTTTAATCAATGAAAATTTTGAAATTTTAGACGAAGACGATGTTGTAATAAACCCGGAAACAGAATTTGACTGGTACCTTTTCGAGCCAAAAAACGACTGCACTCTTGCCTACTCAAAAGATTATTTCAGAATGCAGCACAATTTTGAAAGCTATCACTCAGAAATAAAAAAACTTTTTGAAACTCCTTTCAGAAAAATTTTCGGTTTCAGCGTAAAAAATGACATAGGTTTTCTTCAAAGCGCCTGTGAACGCTACAGCCTTCCAGAAATAAATTATGCCGCATTTGATATAAGAAACATTTTAAAAAAATTCTATCAAAAAGATGCAAAACTTGAAGAATGGTGCGATTTTTTCAATATAAAAAAAGATTCTTTTCGACTCCATAAAAGCGTTGACGATGCAAAACTTACAATGCTAGTTTTAAAAGAATTCTGCAAAAAAGAAAACCTTTCACTTGAAAACTTGATTTCAAAAAACAAAGATTCAAAAATCAGCGTTGAAAAATACCTTGAAGAAAAGCAAAAAAGAGCACACACAGAAGAGATTATAAAAAAAATTAAATCACTTTACGAGAAAAAAATAAAATCTCCGTATTCAAAACGATTTTTAAATCAGCATTTTGCCTTCGCTTTTAAAATTACAGCGGAAAACTGCGATACGGCTCTCGAAATTGCAGAAAAAATTTACAAACACGCAGGAATTCTCCATAAAAATTTAAAATCAAACGGAAACTTAATTTTTTTAGAAAAAAACATTTCTGAAGAAAAAAAAGAAGCCTATAAACAAAAAAATCTTATTCCAATTTTTAAAGACGACATTTAAAATACATCAAGTTAACTCTTTCTGCGCTTAAAGTCTTTATTTCCTCGTTTTTAATTTTTTTATTAAACTTAAAATCAAAAATCCCCGCTTAAAAAAAGCAGGGATTAGAAAGTTTCTTAAAAATTACTTTAGAAAAAAAACTTATTTTGACGATGAAATCAAAAGTTTTGCGTAGGCTTCAAGAGGTTTTTCCATATTATTTGAAAGAACAGCTTTTGCAAGTTTTTTACCAAGTTGAACACCTTCCTGGTCAAAACTGTTGATATTCCATACAAAGCCCTGGAACATAACTTTATTTTCAAAATGAGACAATAAAGCGCCTAAAGTCCGCGGTGTAAGCTGTTTTCCATAAATAAGCGAAGACGGTCTGTTTCCTTCAAAAGATTTGTTAGGGTCGCTGTCTGATTTTCCGCAGGCAAAAGCGATAATCTGAGCCGTAACATTTGCGCAAAGCTTAGTCTGACTTGTAGAATCTTCGATTACGACATCTTTTCCTGTCTGATTTTCACTGAACGCAATAAACTGAAGCGGAACGACATTTGTTCCCTGATGCAAAAGCTGATAAAACGAATGCTGACCGTTAGTTCCAGGTTCACCAAAAATTACAGGTCCTGTAACATAGTTTATTTTTTCACCGTTTCGGTTTACAGATTTACCGTTTGATTCCATATCAAGCTGCTGAAGATGAGCCGGAAATCGTGAAAGCGCCTGAGAATACGGAAGAACTGCCGTTGACGGATATTCCTGAACATTTCGCTCGTAAATTCCGATTAAAGCATCCATTAAAGCAGGATTTTTTAAAATATTTTTTTCAAGTGCAGTTTTATCTTCTTGTGCTGCGCCGTCAAGAAAATCTGCAAAAACTTCAGGACCAAACGCAAGTGAAAGAACCGCTCCGCCTACTCCAGAACAAGATGAAAATCTTCCGCCAATGTAATCATCCATGTAGAATGCCTGCATATAATCAGGATTATGCGCAAGTGGAGAAGTTTCTGAAGTAACAGCAATCATGTGTTTTGAAACTTCAAGACCTGCTTTTTTTATGAAATCTTTTACAAAAGATTCGTTTGTCAAAGTTTCAAGCGTTGTTCCAGATTTTGAAACAAGAATAAAAATCGTATGCGCAAGGTCAAGTTTTTCTACAACTGCCGCTCCGTCATCCGGGTCAACATTTGAAATAAAATACGCTTCCATTTTAAATTTGCCGTTTGCTTTTGCCCAGTTTTCAAGCGCAAGATACATTGCTCTAGGTCCCAAATCTGAACCTCCGATTCCAATCTGGCAAACCTGAGTGTATTTTTCTCCTTTTTCGTTTACGATTTTACCAGAATGAACTTTTTCGGCAAATTCAGCAATTTTCTTTTGTTCGTTTATATAAAAATCACGCTTGTTTACGCCGTCAGCAATTACATCTTTTCCAAGCTGTCCGCGTGTAAGCTGATGCAAAACCATTCGTTTTTCGCCAGTATTTACAACCGCTCCGTTATAAAGTTCTTCAAATTTCTGCAGAAGTTCAGATTCGTCTGATAAATCCTGAAGCGTTTTTAAAATCTGCTCATTCACCTGTTTTGCCGCAAAATTATATGTTAGTCCTTCTGCCATTGGAATTGAATATTCCGTAATTCTTTTAACTGCATTTTCCGAAGAAAGCTCGTCTTTTACAGAAACCATTCCTTTTAACGACATTAACTTTTTCCATGAAGAAAGTGTGTCTGCATTTACCCATGTAGCCATTTTTAGCCTCTTATCTTGAATTTATTTTTAAATTTAGAGAGAAAACTCTTAAAAAGCATTATATAGAATTTAGAGAATATAAACAATAAATCAAAAAAAAATGACAGGACTTTTCGAATTATAAAAAATTACATTAAAGAATGACTATAATACTAAAAGCCCTGATTTTGAAAATGCAATTTTTGTATCACGCAATTATTTTAAAGAAACATAAGTTTTCCCGCTTCCGCCGTCTTCTGGAGGAGCAAACGAAAATTCTTTTACAAGCGGACTTAAAGAAAGATAATGCTGAACTGCCGTCTGAAGAATTCCGTTTCCTTTTCCGTGGATTACGCTGAAATTTTTCAAATTATGAATCGCGCACAAATCGAGCTGTTTTTCAAGCGATTTTAATGCCTCGTTTTCGCGCAACCCCAAAAGTCTAAGTTCAAAACACGGTTTTTCATCCATAAATGAAGAATCAGAAGAATATTCAACTGAATACGATGCAGATTTTTCAACATTTTCAGGAGGAAGCAAAATCAACTCATTTTCGCTTAAATTCATTTTTAAACTCTGAAACTGAACCTGCCATATTCCTTCTTTTACAAAAGAAATTATAGTTCCTCTCTGATTTGAAGTTTTTACCTGAACTTTTGCACCGATTTTAAAATAAAGATGAGGCGTAGTCTTTTGCGAAGGAAAGTATAGAGGTTCTGCGTCTTTTAACGCCTGAGAATTTTTTATGCGCCTTTTTGTTTTTTTATGTGAAACAGGAATCTTTTCAGAAAGTTTTGAAATTCTTATGAAATCGCTTTCCAGTCCTTTTTTTTCTTGTTCAAGATAAATCGCATTTTCTTTTGTTTTCTGCTCAAAATCCCTGATGAATTTTTTAACGCTTAAAGTTTTTTCACGAGTAATTTCGCCTTCTTTTAAAACCCGGACAAGATTTTCAAGATTTTTCCGAGTTTCACTTAAAAAATCATCCGCCTCGTCCTGACTTTTCTGTTTTAATTCAAATTCTTTTTCTTTTAATAAAAGAGCCTTTTGTTCAGTTTTTAAAAGCTTTTGGTCAAGTTCAAGTTTTTCTTTTTCAATCTGTTCTTTTAACTCTAGAACTTCTTTATGCTTTTGAGAAAGTCCTTTTATGAGGCTTGAAACATCGGCTTTTTTTGTTGAAATGTATTCTTTAGCGTTTTTTACAATTTCTTTTGGAATTCCGTTTTTTTCGGCAATACTTAACGCATGACTTTCGCCTGGGATTCCCATAAGAATTTTATAAGTTGGAGACAAAGTATCGCTGTTAAAATCTACGCTCGCATTTATACATTTTTCGTGCGTGTAACCGTAATTTTTTATAACTCCCTGATGAGTCGTTATGAGAACAAAAGAATCTTTTTTTATAAGCGAATCAAGAATGGCCATAGAAATTGCAGAACCTTCCTGCGGATCTGTGCCACTTCCAAGTTCATCTAAAAGCACAAGCGAAGAAGAATCTGCGTACTTTACAGCTTTTGAAATATTTTTCATGTGACCGCTGAATGTCGAAAGCGACTGTTCAAGCGACTGCTCATCCCCGATATCTGCAAAAATTTTTGTAAAAACTGGCAGTTTTGAACCTTCACAAGCTAAAATCGGAAAACCACTCTGATTTAAAAGAGCAAAAAGCGCAATCGTTTTTAAAGTGACAGTTTTTCCGCCTGTATTCGGACCTGTAAGAATTAAGACTTTTTTCCCGGGAAGAAACTGAACATCGATTGGAACAGCTTTTTCTTTTAAGAGCGGATGCCGGGCATTTAAAAGCGTAAGAGAATCGTTTTCTAAAGAAACTGTCTGCGCAAAAGTACAATGATTTTTTAACGCCCACAAACTTACAGCCTGAGCAGAATCGAATTTTTTCATTATTTCAAGAGCCGTAAAAAATTCTGTTTTAAAACCGCGTAAAAAATCTGTAAGAGAAAGAAGAATTTTTTTCTTTTCAAGTTCAAGTTCCGCTTCTGCCTCAATTAAATCATTTGAACATCTTACACATTCATCAGGTTCAATAAAAACTGTAAGACCAGTATTGCTCAAACCGTGAATTATTCCCGGAATTACATTTCTCTGACTTGATTTTACGGCAAGAACCTGTCTGTTTGCACTTAAAACAGGAACTGTCGATTCAAGAATTTTTGAATATTTTACATCGCTTGTGAATTTTCGCATTATTTCACGGATTTTAGAATTTAACGAAGCGATTTTTGAATTTATTGCACGAAGCGATGGAAGTTCTTTTAATTCGCCTTTATCATTAATGATTTTTTTTATTTCGTCTTCAGCATTTTTTAAATACGGAAGATTTTCAACGAGCGCAAGAAGATTTTTTATATTTAATTTTTCCGATGCGCTTTTTATTGTACAAGAAATTTTCTGCACTTCCTGAATAAAAAGCAGAAGAAAATAACTTTGAGAAACACTTATAGAAGAACCCTGAATTTTTAAGATTTTTAAAATTTCAAAAACTTCAGGCCACGACGAAAGCGGATTTGTAACTGTAAAAGAAAGCAAAGCCATCCATTCTTTTGAAATTTGCTTTGCATTTTCTATCTTTTGTAAATCGGTATAAGGTTCAGTCTTTAAAAAAGAATATTTTCCTTCTTCAGAAACGCAAAAACCTGAAATTTCATCACGAACGGTGTAATAATCTAAATCTGAAAGAGTTTTTTTGTCCATAAAATGTTTTAGTCGTCCCAAGTTCCGTTTTTAATCTGCTCAGAAATTCTTTTCCAGCTTTCGTATCGTTCCTTGGAAATTTCTGAATTTTTTACGGCTTCAATAATTTTACAGCCTTTTTCATGTGTATGCGTACAACTCATCCCGAACGAGCATTTTCCAAGAAACGGCTTAAATTCTTTAAAATAAAACGCAAGATTTTCTGAATCGATGTCATGGAGCATAAAACGCCTGATTCCCGGAGTGTCAATTATTGAAGCGACTCTTCCGTTAACGCCGCCTGTTAAAGAAGTATTTAATTCAATTCTGTTCAAAGTGCCTTTCGTTGTAGTATGATTTCCCCTTCCATATTTTTTAGAAAGACTTCCTGTTTTTAAAACACAGGAATCATCTAGAACATTCACAAGACTTGATTTTCCAATTCCAGACTGACCTACAAATGCACTCAGTTTATTTTCGAGAAGTTCTGCAAATTCTGTAAGACCTTCACCGGTTTTTGCAGAAATTCGCAAAACTTTATAGCCAAGGCTTTCCCAGATTTGAAGATAATTTTCGGTTTGGGGATTTTCTTCGATTAAGTCATATTTGTTGCAGACAATTACGGGATTTAAATTCTGCATTTCAGCCTGACAAAGTTCACGGTCGATAAATCTTGGTCTAAACGGAGGCTCTTCAGGGGTTGTCACAAGAATTAAATTATCAACATTTGATGCAAGTAACTGAGGACACCGCCCTTTAACATTCCACCTTACAAATGCATTTTTTCTTGGAATTAATGAAAGAATCTGACCTTTTTCGTTATCGATTGGATCAACTTCAAGTTCAACGACATCTCCGGGTGCCAAAGGATTATAATATTCAGTATCGGATTTTAAAACCTTTCCTTTTATTGAACAGCTTCTGGAGACACCGTCGGGACATTCAATTTCAAAAGTATTATTTGTTCCTGCTAAAATCGTACCTTGCATTTTTTTATTATCACCGAAAACAAAGTAAAAGTCTAGAGAAAACGATTCAAGTTCAGGCTGATATTTTTTTAAGCAAATATCGAATTTCTAATTTAAGATAAAAATTTATCATTTTTCAAAACTCGAAATTGCCTTTATTTATGTAAAACTAAAAATTCATCCTGAACTAAATGCAGATGCCAATATTTCTTAAAAAAATCTTAATCACTTTTTTTTCTGAAAATTTTTAATGGCAAAAAGAATTGCAAACATAAAAATAAAACCAAACAAAAGCGGAACTACAGGATTTTTTATAATTCCGGCGACAATATAGCAGACGAAAGAAACGGCAGCTGTTGTAAGTGCATAAGGAAGCTGAGTTGAAACATGATTTACATGATTACACTGAGAACCTGCACTTGCCATAATCGTCGTATCAGAAATTGGAGAACAGTGGTCTCCGCAAACCGCACCAGCCATACAGGCAGAAATTGAAATGATATTCAATTGAGTTCCGGCAGGGAAAATTGCAATACAGATTGGAATTAAAATTCCGAAAGTTCCCCATGAAGTTCCTGTTGCAAATGCCAGACAGCACGCAATTACAAAAATTATTGCAGGAAGAAAAAGCTGGAAGCCCGAAGCAGAACTTCCTACAACGCCTTTTACAAATTCTTTTGCGCCAAGACTGTCAGTCATTCCTTTTAAAGTCCATGCGAGAGAAAGAATTAAAATTGCAGGAACCATTGCCTTAAAACCTTCAGGAATACAAACCATTGCATCTGTAAAAGAAACAAGCCGGCGCAAAACAAAATAAATTATTGAAATTACCAGCGTTGCAAAAGAACCGATTACAAGTCCAACTGAAGCATCGCTTGAAGCAAACGAATTTATAAAATGAAGGTAATTTTCACTTTCTTTTGAGAAAAATCCGCCTGAATAAATCATTGAAATTACGCACATTACAATCAGAACCGCAATAGGAATTATCAAATCAAAAACTTTTGCATTTTTTTCATTTTCAGTGCGTTTTTCAATTTCATCTGAAAGTTTTTTTAATTCTGATTTATGCTCAAAATTTTTCATTGGACCATAATCCATTTTCATGAAAACTAGAGCGAACATCATAAAAATTGTAAGAAGAGCGTAAAAATTATACGGAATTGCATTTATAAAAAGTGAAATTCCGTTCTGTCCGTCTTCAACAAACCCGGAAACAGCCGCCGCCCAGGAACTGATTGGTGCAATTATACAAATTGGGGCGGCTGTCGAATCGATTAAATATGCAAGTTTTTCTTTTGAAACTTTGTGCTTGTCAGTTACAGGTTTCATTACAGAACCGACAGTAAGGCAGTTAAAATAATCGTCGATGAAAATTAAAATTCCAAGACAGATAGTTGCAACTTGAGCACCGACTTTTGACTTTATATGCTTTTTTGTCCACTCTCCGAACGCCTGAGAACCGCCTGTTTTATTTAAAAGCGAAACAAGAATTCCAAGAATTACAAGAAAAATTAAAATTCCTGCATTGTAAGAATCAGACAACTGCGCAACAAGACCGTCTTTAAAAATATGAGTTAAAAAACCGCTTACAGTAAAACCTGTTGCCGCAGAACATGCATAAAAAACACCGCCAATTACAATCCCTGCAAAAAGCGAGGAATAAACTTCTTTTGTAATAAGCGCAAGGGCAATCGCAACAATTGCCGGAACCAAAGACCAGAAAGTATTAATCATGAAAACTCCGAAAGGCAGAAAACCTTAAATAAAATCAGACTTAAAAATTTAAAAATTAAAAGTCTTTTCTCATTATAAACCTTAAAACAAAACTTTAGCAAAAAAAATAAAAAAAAATTCAAAAAATCCTGCCGTAAACTCAAATTTACGCATATTTAAATAATAGATTCAAATTAAGTTTTTCATCAAAGAGGGTGTAATAAAAACTTTGACTGAAATAGCGTCAAAGTTTTTATTCACAAGTTTGCGTTGCAAACTTTATTATATAATGCCTCTTCTCATTGCATTGCGAAGAGGCATAAAAAGTCACTCGATTGTTGAAACAATCTTCTTGACTTTTTATGGGAGGTAAGTTATGAAAGTTCTTTTTGTTTTTTCAAAAGTTTTTAATTCCGCAGATTTTTTTGAATTCTTTGTAAAAGGTTATTTAGACGAACTTAAAAAAGTCTGTGACGTAAAATCAATCTGTTTTAATATAGAAAAAACAGAAATTTCCGAAGAAGAAAAAAAATATTTTGATTTAATTCTGTCGCCGCCACTAAAATTCAAATCGTTTGATTCTGAAAAGCGTATTCTGGAAACTTCAGATTTTTTTAGAATAAAACTCCAAATGCTTCTCAAAGTTTTTAACCCCGATATAATCCATGCAACAGATATTTTTTCATACCTTCCATTCAGGCTTGAAAACAATATTTTCTATTCATTTTGTTCTGATTTAAAAAAGATTCACTTTCTGGAAAATTCTTCAAGCCGATTTTCGCGCCTTGAAAAAATCTGTCTGGAAACAAAAGGAATTACAGCCGTTTATTCAAAATCTCAAGGGAAAAAACTTATGTCTTATACAAAAAATCTTTCATCTCCGCTCCTTATTCCGTGTGCCGTTGATTTCAAGCGATTTAAGAGAAAAAATTTTGAAAATTGTGAAAAACTTAAAATAAGTTATTTTGGAAATTTTGAAACAGAAAAAAAGAATTTAAATGATTTCGTTTTCGCCGTAAACTCGCTCGGAAAGCATTTTAAAGAAAAATTCAAAATTGAATACACAATTTACGGTACCGGCTCTCTTTCTTTAATGCTAGATTATAATCTCATCGACAAGATTATTTCATTTTCCAGTATAGAAATTTCAGAGTGTTTTAAAAACACAGAAATCGCCGTAATTCAGGATTCATTTGAAAGTTCTTTTATTTCTGCGCTTGAAGCGATGGCGTCAGGCTGCCTTGTCCTTACATCAAAAGAAAAATCCCTTGAGTCTTTTATAAAAAACGGTTTTAATTCGCTTGAAATCCCGAATGAAATTGACGGAATGGCAAAAACGATTCAGAAAGCCGTCGAAAAATTTTCTTCGCTCAATTTACTTAGAAAAAATGCCGTTCAGACTGCAAAAGAATTTTCGTGGCAAAAATCTGTAAAAGCGCATTTTTATTTTTACCAGATGATTTCAAAAAACTGGGCGAATAAAGTTTGCGATGCTTACAGGTTTGAAGTAAATGACATTCTCGAAAAATACAAGGATTCCTGCGATGTTGAAAAAATTTTCCGCGCAGAAGCAGAACGAAAAGCGTGTATCCAATTTTATAAATCCATTTCCGACGAAACAAAAAAAATTCTTTTCATAACCGCAAATTACCTTCCTGAAGACTGGGAACTTCCTGAAAATGTCAGTGCCGTTTCTACAGTAACTGAATCAGAATACGCTGTAACAATCCGCCCTGAATGCCTTCCATTTAAAAATGAACAGTTTGACATTGTAGCCGCTGTCGGTTCGTGGGAAACAGTTTTAAATCCTTGTTCTGCAATTCTTGAAATGCAAAGAATTTCTTCAGAATCAGTCGTAATTTTTTACAATTCAGGATTTCCTTTAAGCTATCAAGTTTGCACAATCGATTTTGAAAGCGACTGGAAAAGTTTTACAGCATCTTCATGGAAACCACTCATTTTTTCAGAGCCCGCCCCTTCCGATTTTGAAAGTTTAAATTTTAAAGTAATAGAATACAAGAAAGAAAATCAAAAAGAAAATCAAAAATTTGCCTGAGAAATTAAAAAGAAACAGTAGTACAGGATAAAATAGTTACGGTAAGACACGGCATAGCAGAAAACATCACCGCTTTAAAAACCGCCGCACGATTTTTTATAAAAACTCAGTAAGTTTTGCGTCTTTGACGCGGTTAGAACCAGAAGACGCGGCACTCAAAAATAAAACAATTTACTCCACCGCCTTTATGTGCTGCTTTAGGCTTGTATATTGCAAAAGCGTTAAAACCGATAGTCCTTCTGGGACTATCGGTTAGCTTTTACCTACTCTTGGCGGTTCCGTTAATTGTTTTTTAGCTCTGCGAGTTTTGTTTTCAAAACTCGTTAGCAAGGCAAAGCCTTGCTACTAGGGCTTTTTTAAAATTTAATTAGAACTGGAACGCACAACACGGAAACCAATGCTGTAGTAGCGGACGTCCGGGCCGGCGTAGTTGAAATGGTTAGAAACAGACGAGCCGCGAGCGTTGTCGCCCCAACTACCACCGCGGAAAACGCGGCGAGAGCCCGAGGTAGCACCGTCTGCAGGGGTAGTTATAGTTATTGTTCCCATCCAGTCATAACACCATTCCCATACATTTCCGCTCATATCGTATAAACCTAGTCTGTTAGGGGCTTTCTTACCTACTTGGTGGGTTCCATATCCTTGTTCACCAGCTGAAGGCCATGTATCTCCTGTTGTTCCATTTATACTGTTATACCCATACCAACCTACACTATCTAAGCCTACATTTTTTGAACTATTATAAGAAACACCTTCTGCTGTGTTTGCTCCACTAAACACATAGTTCCAATCATCTTTTGTTGGGTCTCCACCTCTAGCTGCGAATTCCCATTCTGCTTCTGTTGGTAAGCGGTAGCCTTTTGCATTTTTGTTTAGTGTTACATTTGCACTAGATATACAATATCCTGTTTTTGTTTGTACAACTTTTGTACCTTCAATATTATATGCTTTTGTTAAGCCTTCTTTTTCGCTTAAAGCATTACAATACCATACTGCGTCATACCAAGTTACCCCTTCTACTGGACGTTTTTCTTGTACATCGCCGTTAAATAATGTGTAGTCTGTACTATCTTCTGTACAATAACTTGGGTTACTTTCTAATGCATATTCTGTTCCGTTTACTGTTACTTTTTGCCCTTCCATTACACTTGCATACTCTTCATGAGTCACTTCGTATTTGCCCATGTAAAAATCGCTTAAGGTTACTGTTCTGCCTTTTATAAATACACCTTCATAATTGTTTGTGTAAGCTGCACCTGTTACAGTGCCGCCTTTTACAAATACAAAGCCTTCTGGTACAATAATTTTACTACCTTCATCTGTTACTGTGTCTTTATATCCACATACGCTACATTCTCTTGTTTTAGTACCATCAGCCTCTGTTGTGGCATCGTTGTTGGAAACATACTCACCAAAAGTGTGTTCTGCTTTATCAGTTACTTCTGTTTTTTCGTAACCACAAACTGTACAGGTAGTTTTTCTTTCTCCATTTTCTGTACAAGTAGCTTCTTTGGTTACAGTCCAATCGCCAAAACTATGTTCTGCTTTGCTGTCTGTAACGTCGTGTCCACATGTTGCGGCATACCAGTGGTTTGTTTCGTCTTTTGTCCAGTCTGTTGCAAACTTATGTGTATGTGCTAGTTTTTCAATTGCTTCTGTTGCTGTATATCCACATACTGTACAAGTTCGTTCTTTAGTACCTTCCGCTTCTTCGGTGGCTGCTTTTGTTGTTGTCCAGTTGCCAAATGTATGTTCTGCTTTACCACTTACTTCTGTTGTGTGTTCGCAAGTTGCCGCATGCCAGTGGTTTGTTTCATCTTTTGTCCAATCTGTTGCAAACTTATGTGTATGTGCTAATTTCTCAATTGCTTCTGTTGCTTTATATCCACATACACTACAACTTCTTTCTTTGCTACCTTCCGCTTCTTCTGTGGCTGCTTTGATTACAGTCCAATCACCAAAAGTATGTTTTGCTTTTCCGCTTACTTCCTCTGCATGTCCGCAAGTTGC
Organism: Treponema sp.; assembly: GCA_016293005.1. GTDB lineage: Bacteria > Spirochaetota > Spirochaetia > Treponematales > Treponemataceae > Treponema_D. The sequence goes on along the minus strand of JAEDFA010000019.1, from coordinate 506 downwards.
CGCATGCCAGTGGTCTGTCGCATCGCTTGTCCAGTCTGACGAAAATTTATGCGTATGGTCAAGTTTTGCAAGGCTCTGTTCATCTTTATATGAACACACGCTACAAATACGCTCTTTCTTACCTTCAGTTTCTTCTGTTGCTTCAACTGTTGTTTTCCACTCGCCAAATGTGTGGGCTGTCTTACCGCTTACTTCTTTTGCATGTTCGCAAGTTGCCGCATGCCAGTGGTCTGTAGCATTGCTTGTCCAGTCTGACGAAAATTTATGCGTATGGTCAAGTTTTGCAAGACTCTGTTCTTCTTTGTACAAACACACGCTACAACTACGCTCTTTCTTACCTTCAGTTTCTTCTGTTGCTTCAACTGTTGTTTTCCACTCACCGAATGTGTGGGCTGCTTTATCGCTTACTTCTTTTGTATGTTCGCAAGTTGCCGCATGCCAGTGGTCTGTCGCATCGCTTGTCCAGTCTTTTGAAAAACTATGTTCGTGTCTGTCCGAATCTATCT
>JAEDFA010000079.1 GCA_016293005.1 Treponema sp. | reverse complement strand
GCATCGCTTGTCCAGTCTTTTGAAAAACTATGTTCGTGTCTGTCCGAATCTATCTGACATCCTGCAACTGCAAACGCCAGCGCTACTGACACAAAGGCTGAAATCAAGCTGTGTGTTTTCTTCATTTTTTCACACCTCCTGTTATGAATTTTTATTTTCCACGGCGTGAAACTGTTTCGTTTACGCGGGAAATTTCTTTTTTGATTTTTAGGGCAAAGTCTGCGTAAACAGTGCCGTTTGCCATCTCCATTGCAGTAAGATAAGGAACAAGTCTGTCGTTTATTGCAGAAACAAGTGGCTTTTTTACCGACGATGCGCTTTCTGTTTTTGCACTTGACGCTGCCGTAAAATCATCGCTTGCCTTAACAAACTCATCCTGCGCCGTCCTGATTTGTCCCAAAATTTCTGCAACACCGTCAAGAGCCTTTACGCTTTCCTGTGCCTCAGCCTTTGAAAAATCCTCTAAAAGACTTTCAATAAGTGATGACTCGCTTGCGTAATTTGCAGATGTAATCGACTTTCCGTACTTTGCAAAAATTGCACGCAGTTTTTCAGCCGCCTCTTTCTTTGCAGGAATAGGAATTGCCGCATAGCCGTCAAGCAGCGTTCCAAGTCCCTTTACAGCCTCATCCCGCACAGAATCCAAATCTTCAAGATTGCTTAAAACCTTGTCCTGTCTGATGGCAGTAGTAAGCTTGGAAGATAACTTTTCCACATCATCCATGACAGTTTTTAAGAACGCATCTTCCTGAATCTTAGAATCTGCCTTGTAAATCCGAACGAGTGCGTCACTTAAAGAATCAACCTCTGTAACGCGCATTTTTGAATTAAGTTTGTTCATACAAACACTCCTTCCGTTTCCATCTCTCCCAGGAAACTTTTTATAATCTATGTAACATTCGGGAAAATCCCAAACATTCTACAAGCGTTAAGTCTTCCTTTAGGAAAATCCCGAACATTCTCCAAGCGTTATGTCTTTCTTCGGGAAAATCCCGAACATTCTCCAAGCATTAAGTCTTCCTTTGGGAAAATCCCGAACATTCTCCAAGCGTTAAATCTTTCTTTGGGAAAATCCCGAAATCGAAAAATTCGTTTAAACGCAAAAAGGACTCACTTTTTCTGCCTTAAAGACAAAAAAAATGCGTCCTTTTAGTATTATATAATTCTGTTTCTGTTAAAAAATACGGGGAATTAAATTTATTTACTACAGATGAAAAACAAGTTAAGCTTGTATCCCCCCCCCACATCCGTCTTATTTTCACGCTTTTACAATAATATGCCAACGCTTTTTCCATAATCATAAGTTGATTCTAACACGAATTTATTGTTTTGAAAATAAAAAACTTTTACTCTACCTGAATTATATTTTTTAATTTCCTTGAAACGACCCCTATAAAACTGTATAATTAGAGAAAATTTTTACTTTCGAGGTGCTCATGGAATTCAGGTTCAATCAAAAAACTTTCATTAACAAACTTGCTAAACTTGCAGAAACCAACGACCCTATCAATCCCGACCTCTACACAAAATTAGATGTAAAACGCGGCTTACGCAACGCAAACGGAACAGGTGTCCTTGTAGGTTTAACCCGTATTGGAGATGTAGTCGGTTACAGCATTGGACCAAATAAAGAAAAAATTCCAGTTCCCGGAAAACTTTTATACCGCGGTTACGATATCGAAGACTTAATAAAAGATGCAGAACTAAACGACCAGTATTGCTATGAACAGTGTGTTTACCTTCTTCTTTTTGGAGAACTTCCGACGCAAAAAGAACTAAACAATTTCCGAATTCTGCTAGGTCAAAGCCGCGTTCTTCCACCAAATTTCACAGAAGACATGATTTTAAAAGCGCCGTCTCAGGATATCATGAACAAACTTGCCCGCGGAGTTTTAGCCTGTTATTCTTACGACGACAATCCCGAAGACCGAAGCATTTCAAATATTCTAAAACAGTGCATAGAATTAATCGCCCGTTTTTCAACGCTTGCAGCATACGGTTATCAGGCAAGAAGGCGCTATTACGAAAACGAAAGCCTTTTCATTCACAATCCGCTTCCAGAAGCATCTACCGCAGAAAATTTCCTTCATTTAATTCGTGCAGATGGTCAATATACAAAACTTGAAGCAGAAATTTTAGACCTCGCCTTGATTCTTCACGCAGAACACGGTGGCGGAAACAACTCATCATTAACAGTTCATGTAGTTTCTTCAGCCGACACAGACACTTATTCTGCCATCGCCGCAGCAGTTGGTTCATTAAAAGGTCGAAGGCATGGAGGAGCAAATATCCGCGTCGTAGAAATGATGGACGAAATCAAAGCAAATGTAAAAGACTGGAGCAATAAATCAGAAGTAAAAGATTATCTTTACAAAATCGCAAAAAAAGAAGCCTTCGACAAAACAGGACTCATTTACGGAATGGGTCATGCGGTTTATACAATCAGCGACCCTCGTGCCCTTCTTCTAAGAAACAAAGCCGAAGTTCTTGCAAAAGAAAAAAACTGCATTGAAGAATTCAATCTATACCAAATGGTTGAAGAACTTGCTCCTGAAATCTTAATGGAAGTTCATCATTCAGACAAAAAAATCTGTGCAAATGTAGACCTTTATTCAGGTTTTGTATATACAATGCTCAATATTCCGCGTGAATTATATACTCCAATTTTTGCCATAAGCCGAATCGCAGGCTGGTCTGCCCACAGAATCGAAGAAGCAGTTGCCGGCGGAAGAATTTACCGTCCTGCCTACAAAAATGTCTGCGAGCAAAAAAAATATATTCCTCTGGACAAACGATAATGAGCCTTGAACGGATTGACAAAATTTTAAGTCATGCAGGATTCGGTACAAGAAAAGGAATAAAAAAACTTCTCCGCGTTTCTACAGTTACTGTAAACGGAAAACAAATTTCTGATTCCGCCTTTCAAGTAAACACCGACACAGATAAAATTTTTATCGACGAACAAGAAGTTTTCATCGAAAAAAACATTTACCTTATGATGAACAAACCTTCTAACACGGTAAGCGCAAACAAAGACGGACTACACAGAACAGTTTTTGACATTCTCGACGAAAAATACCGCACTCCATGGATTTTAGAAAACCTTCACTTAATCGGAAGGCTAGACATTGACACAGAAGGACTTTTACTTTTTACAACAGACGGAAGTCTTACACATAAAATCACTTCGCCAAAAACTCATTTTCCAAAAACTTATTTTGTTCAGCTTGCAAAAAAAATCTCACAGGAAGAACAAAATACTGTTTCACAAAAATTTAAAGACGGACTTTACATTCCGCCGGAAGGAAACGAATCTGAAGCTTTTTTAAAACCGGCTGAAACAGTCTGGAAATCATCAGACGAATGTCTTCTTACAATAACCGAAGGCAAATTTCATCAGGTAAAAAGAATGTTCCGCAGTGTCAACAACGAAGTAATTTATTTAAAACGACTTTCAATCGGTTCTCTGCATCTTGATGAAAATTTAAAACCCGGCGATTACAGACCATTAACGCAAACAGAAATAAATACTCTTCAAACTTCAATTTTTTAATAAATAAGGAGAAAACTATGACAGACATCGAAATTGCACAAAAAAATGTAATGATTCCAATAACAGAAATTGCAGAAAAAATCGGAATCGAAAAAGACGACCTGGAACTTTACGGTCAATACAAAGCAAAAATCACAATGAAAAAACTTCGCGCTCTTCAGGAAAAAGCAAAAAATCCAGATGAACGCGGAAAACTTATTCTTGTTACTGCAATCACCCCTACTCCAGCTGGCGAAGGTAAGTCAACAGTTTCAATCGGTTTAGGAGACGGACTTAATAAAATCGGGAAAAAAACTGTCATCGCACTTCGCGAACCTTCATTAGGTCCTTGTTTCGGTGTAAAAGGTGGAGCGTGTGGCGGAGGTTATGCACAAATCGTTCCAATGGAAGACATAAACCTTCACTTTACAGGCGACATTCATGCCATTTCCATCGCGAACAATTTAATTGCAGCCTTAATCGACAATCACATTCAGCAGGGAAACGCTCTTCAAATTGATCCGCGAACAATAACATGGAAAAGATGCGTAGATTTAAACGACAGACAACTTAGAAACATCGTTTCAGGTCTTGGAAACAGAACAGACGGAACTCCAAGAGAAGACCATTTTCAAATTACAGTCGCTTCAGAAATCATGGCAATTTTATGCTTGAGCCGTTCAATTTCAGAATTAAAAGAAAGACTTTCAAACATTACGATTGCAAAAAATTACAGTAGACAGGATGTAAAATTCGGGGAATTAAAATGCACAGGAGCCGTTGCAGCACTATTAAAAGATGCTATCCGCCCGAATCTTGTTCAAACTCTTGAAAAAAATCCAGTTTTCGTTCACGGAGGACCATTTGCAAACATCGCACACGGCTGCAATTCAATAAACGCAACATTATCTGCCCTTGCCTTAGGCGATTATGTCGTAACAGAAGCAGGATTTGCCGCAGATTTAGGTGCAGAAAAATTTATGGACATAAAATGCCGCATCGCAGATTTAAAACCTGATGCAATCGTTATCGTTGCAACAATCAGAGCGTTAAAAATGCACGGCGGAGTTATAAAAACAGAACTTTCAAAACCTGACTGCAAGGCTCTTGAAAAAGGCTTTGAAAACCTCAAAGCGCACCTTGAAAATATCGCAAAATTCAAAGTTCCAGCCGTAATTGCCGTAAACCGATTCGTAACAGATACAGAAGAAGAAATAAATCTTTTGAAAGCACTCTGCGAACAAAACGGAACAAAAGCCGTTCTCTGTGAAGGCTGGGGCAAAGGCAGCGAAGGAACAATTTCACTTGCAAAAGAAGTCGTAAACACAATCGAAACAAAAAAATCAGACTTCCGCTTCCTTTACGAATCATCCCTTCCGCTTGATAAAAAAATAGAAACAATCGCAAAAGAAATCTACCACGCAAAATCAGTAGAATTTCAAGGCACTTCACTAAAAAAACTCAAAGATTTCGAAGAAATGGGTTATAAAAATCTTCCAGTCTGCATAGCAAAAACCCAAAACTCCATCAGCCACGACCCAAAACTCCAGGGCGCCCCTAAAGATTTTGTATTCCCCGTACGCGATGTTCAGCTATATTCAGGAGCAGGCTTTGTAGTAGCCCTCGCCGGTGACATCATGACAATGCCAGGCCTTCCAAAAGCCCCTGCCGCCCAAGAAATCGATGTCGACGACAACGGCATAATCTCCGGCCTCTTTTAAAAAAGAAAACGCCCGTTTGAAAAAACAGGCGTTTTTTTTATGAGCCTAATGCGAGTCGAACGCACGACCTTTCGCTTAGGAGGCGAATGCTCTATCCCGCTGAGCTACAGGCTCAAAAAAATCGACTCGCATTCA
>JAEDFA010000018.1 GCA_016293005.1 Treponema sp. | reverse complement strand
CTTTAAAATCCGCTTTGGAAAGAAAGGTTTTTATAGTGGTTTTGAGGGGGAAAGCTTTAAAATTAAGGAAATTTTCCGATAAATAATTATAAAATCTTAAAATTTCAAGGAAAAATATGAAAAAATTCTCTTTAAAAAGCCACTCCACAAATTCTTCTCCATTTTGGACATTTTTTTCAGCAATAATCGCCGTAAATCTGATGATTTTTCTTTCGGGATGTGTTTCGCTTCCAAAATCCACAGAAAAATCACAAAAAATTTCCCGTGCAATCGAAGGAAAAGGCCTTCTTTCATCATCAGAACTTTCTTCATACTTTCTAAGCCAAAATCCTTCATACGATAAAAAATCGATTCAGAATCTTTCGGCTCTCTACATTTCAGAAGCAAAAACAGAAGGAATCAACAGCGATGTTGCATTCGCCCAAATGTGTCTTGAAACAGGCTACCTTCGCTTCGGAAATCTCGTAGTTCCTGAAATGCACAATTACTGCGGACTTGGAGCAATCGACAAAGAACATCCTGGAGAATGGTTTAAAACTGAACAGGAAGGAGTCCGAGCCCACATTCAGCACCTTCACGCATACGCCACTACTTCAGAAAAAACGCTGAAAAATCCGCTTATCGATAAACGATACAAATGGGTAAATCCACGGGGAAAAGCACCGACAATTTTTTATCTTGCAGGAACCTGGGCAGCCGACAAAGAATACGGAAACAAACTTGACAAAATCCTGGATAATATGGAAAATTTCAGAAAATAAAATTTTTAAATCCCCTCTAAAACAAAAGCGTTAAAAGATTTACAGATAGGAAGAAAAATGAAAACAGCATTAGTATTTTTAGCAGACGGTTTTGAAGAAATCGAAGCCGTAACAGTCATCGACTATTTAAGAAGAGCGCAAATCGAAGTTTTTACAGTTGCAGTTCCATCAAAAACAATGCAGAACGAAAAATTTGCAACAGGCTCGCACAACATTACGATACAGGCCGACTTAACCTTTAGAGAATTCCAAAAAAAATTCAGCGAAAATCTCCCTGATTTACTCTACATTCCAGGCGGAATTCCTGGTGCCCCGAACAATGCCTCATGCGAAGATGTTATTCAATTCGTAAAAAAAATGTTTGAAAACGGCAAATTCGTTACGGCACTTTGCGCATCTCCTGCAGTTGTTCTTTCTAAAACTGGTGTCCTCAAAAATAAAAAATGGACATGCTACCCTCAAATGGAAAAAAATCTTTCAGAATACTGCGGAACTAAAGAAAACGCCGATTTATTAACAAAAAACAGTATTCATTTGGAATCGCCTTTTGTAACCGACGGAAATCTTGTTACCGGTCGTGGACCTGGAGCCACTGAACAATTTGCAATGGAACTTGTAAGGCTTCTTTGCGGACAAGAAATTATGGAAAAAATAAAAAAAGCATCTGTTCAGCGATAGTTTTTTTTGGGCAAAACTCCTTTTTCCAATTCGGCTTCCGCGCTTCGCTTTTCGCTCATTGCTTTGCAATAGCCCTTTCGGGCTAGCGCTACACCCTCTGTGCCGCTCTTTTTTGTCACTGTCAGTGCTTTCAAAGAATTTGTAAATCAAAAAATTTTAAAATCCTGGAAAAAAAAATAAAAAATTTTAAAAATACTTATTTAGTTTCCGGTGATTTTAAAATTTTCGCAAAATGAATTATATAATCAAAAAAAGAAATGTAACTTAAAACAACACAAATAATGAACATTACATTAAGGACAATTTTTATAATTTCCAAAGCGGAAGCAATATCAACATTTAACCGAAGAAGACTTTCGATTAAAACTGCAAAAAGCCCCGATGTAATGTAAAAAACAGTCTTTAATTTGCCGCCTTTTCTTGCTGCAATCGCAGTTCCTTTTGAAGTTGCAATCATTCTTATAAAATTCATCGTATATTCCCGTATGAGAATCAAAAGAAACGCCCACGACGGCATATAACCGTTTTGAAAAAAACTGCTGTACGATGAAGTTAAAATGCAGACAAAAAGCGTGAGATTTAAAATGACATCCGCGAACGGGTCAAATAATTTTCCAAAATCTGTAACTTCACCGCTTTTTCGTGCATAAAATCCGTCTAAAAAATCTGTAAACTGAAAAATACAAAACAACGGAAGCATTATAAAAGCCGAAATGCGTACAAGGTTTTCGTTATTTGACCAGAGCGGAATATTGTAAATCAAAAAAAATACAGGAGCAAAAAGAGCCCGAGACAATGTAAATGTATTAGAAAGTTTCATTGCTAGATTATCAATTTTTATCTTATAAAAGTCAATAAGCTTTAAAATCCTGAATTACGCTCACGGAACTTTTTATTTCAAAACCCGGACATTCAGTTCTGGCAATATTGAGGGCTTTTTCCACAAGAACAGAAGAATCTGCAACGCCTTGAAGAGTAATAACATTATCTTCCATAACAGCCCGAAGAAATTCAATTTTTATTTTATGATTAAAAATAAGTTTATTTACAAGATGCTGGCATTTCTGAAGTTCTGAAAGTTTTTTCAATCCCTCTTTTTCAATTTCTGGCGTAGAAAAATGCTCAACCATAACTTTTATTGCATCCGATGTTTTTTCAACATCAAAAATTCCTGTATTTAAAACTGCCATATATTGAGTTGGATCATCGATATCTATATTGAAGAAACTTTTATGAAAACCACGCCTGTTCATATCGCTTTCATCGATTCTGCACTGAGCAAGTTTATCGTTCCAGTTGAATTCTTTTTTAAGCCGTTCAAGGCGAACTTCGTTACTTGCCACAAATCGAAGAGAAAGCAAATTTGGCAAAGAAGCAAGAACTGCAAATGCCCCCCGCCCGATTAAAATACAGTTTCCTTCTGACGCTGCATCTAAAATTGCAGTCTGAAGATAATCAAGATATTCATCTCGTTCTTTTACAAGAGAAGCAAAAAATCCCGGTTTTTTTTCATCGTATTTTTTAAGTTTATCGGGCTTAAAACCAAGTTTTAAAATTCGTTCTTCGATTTCTTTTCTATTAATGAATCTATAATTTAATTTTTCACTGAGTCGAGATGCAACCTCATCTCCCAACGCAGCAACCTGTCTTGAAATTGCAATAATCGCCATACAAACCTCCAGAAAAGCAAATAAGCAATTAAGAACTTTTGAACAAAATATATTCAAATTAAAGTTCCTTAAATCCTTTTTAAATATAAAGCCGAATTTTGTTTTAGTCAAAAAAAAATGCTGCCTCATTCCCTGAAACAGCATTTTATAACAAAAATTTCACTTCAAAAATTAAATAAAACAGGTTTTATTTTCCGCCGAATGGTTCATATTCTTTTGACGGACTGTAAACGCCTTCCCGATATTCGCCTGTAATGCTCGGAATTTTCATTTTCATTCCCGGCATAATGAGATTTGGATCTTCTGGTTTTGGCATTGAATTTTTGTTAGACTGATAAAGATTTTCCCACAAAAGCGGATTGTTGTAAATATATGGGCGACCTGATATGTTCCAGTAGCAGTCTTTTGTTTCTGCCCACGGACGAACAATATAATATTCAGGAAGCGGAGTTACTTCACGGATTCCGTCTAAAGAAGCAATAACTTGATTTGCGTAATCATAAGCGGCAGTAAAATCTTCTTTTTCAAAAGAACTCTGTGCATTTTCAAGCGCTTCTTTTGCAGCGGTATACGCCATCGGGAAATTTCGTTCTGCATTTATGCTTTCAGCCCATTTAAGTTTGTTCTGAGCAAGTTTAATCTGGTCTTCTGCAGAACCTCGACTTTTCATCATATCAATAAACGCTTTTGAAAGGGCGGCATTTTCGCTTGCTTTTTTGGAATATTCAACAGCCATTTGGTATTCCCCGGCATCGAAGGCATTCTGAGCTTTTTTTGAATATTCATCGGCAAGTTTCTGATAAGTATTGTTTGTGTAACTTGCAGAAAAAATTATTCCGCCGGCTAAAATCAAACTGAAAATAAAAGATAATTTTTTCATTATTTTGCCTCCGAATTGTCTAAATGTTCACCGCCTTCTTCAATGGCTTCTTTTAAATTTTGAGAAAATGATTCTGCTTCTTTTGCAGCATCTTCGATTTTTTCACCAGATTCATTAATTTTATTTTCAAGCTGAAGAATTACATTTTCTGATTTTGATTCAGGTTCTTCTGATTCTGAAATTTCGATTTCTTCTGAAATTTGCGCTTCTGCATTTTTAGGATCTTCAAATTTTTCTTCTTCAAGAAGAACTGCGTCTTGTTTTTCGATTCCCTGAATGTTTTCACCATCTAGCGGAGACTCAACATCGGCAGTTTCAGCGTAACCTTTGCTTTCTTCTACGAGTTTTTTAGCTTCGTCCATTGCTTTTTGAGCCGCTTCACGCTTTTCTTTTACAGACTGATAAAGATTTTCAAACTGAACTTTCGCGTTTTCGTAGTGTCCTAAAGCACCTTCTGGATTCTGAATTGAAAAACTTGCGTCTCCACTTTTGAATTCTTCTACGGCTTTTGCGTATTCTGCTTTTTCTGCAACACCTGCCTTTACGCTGTCTGCATTCTGTTTTGACTTAAATGCATCTGTTCTGGAAACTTTTGCTTTTTCACGGAATGCCTTAAAAATTACAGTTTTATACGCTTTGTACGCTTCATCGATTTTTTCGTTCATTGCTATTCCGGAAATATTTGATAAAGATGCGCTGTCTGTAAAACTTTCTACAATAGAATTTGCTTTTTCATAGTTTGCGTTATCGTAAGACTGAAAACCGTTTTCTTCGATTTGAGATTTTAACTTTAAGCTCTGAGAATATTTTTCCATTGCTTCATAACGAGCTTTTAAATCATCTAATGCAGAACCTAAATTTACTCCAGCGCTTGCCTGCGGTTCAAGAGTCTTATATAAAGATTCTGCCTGTGAAAATTGCTCTGGACAAAGAGTTTCACAACCACTGGACAACGCAGCTTCCCGCGCAGAATTTAAAGATTTAAGAATTTCTGAATTGTCTGTTAATTCGATATTTTCTTCTACATTTTCTTTTGTTTCTTCTACGGCTTCTGAAATATCAGATTCTATTTTTTGAGAAACACCGTCGTCAGTTTTTGGTTTTGAACCACATGAACTAAAAAGAAATGCAGAAAGCCCAAGTATAAATAAAATTTTTTTCACTTGTTTCCCCCTAATGTTTTTTATTTTACATTAAAATAAATCTTCATTCAATAGAAGAATTTCGCGCATTTCTTCAATGTCAATTATCAAATTCGTCTTTAAAACAAGTTAAAATACTATTTCTTCTTCTGTGATTTCTTCATCTTTTGAAAGAAGTTTCGCACGGTTTAAACATTTAAAAAGTTGACGGACATTTCCCGGCCAGCTGTATTTCTGAATTTTAGTTAAAGCTGCGGTATCTAAAACTTTTCCAGAATTTTTCAAAAAAGATTCCGTAAAAAGCACTATATCTTCTCTTCGGTTTCTAAGCGGTTCAAGATAAAGTTCAAAATCTGCAATTCTGTAATACAAATCTTCGCGGAAAAGGCCATTATCCATAAGTTCCTTTAAATTTTTATTCGTCGCACAGATAATTCTTACATCACATTCTTTTTCTGAAACCGCTCCGACAGGTCTATATTTTCCAGTTTCAATCACGCGAAGAAGTTTAGATTGAAGTGAAAGAGAAAGTTCCCCGATTTCATCTAAAAAAATTGTTCCGCCATTTGCCGCTTCAAAATAGCCTTTTAAATTCTTTGAGCCAGTGTAACAGCCTTCAACAGAGCCGAAAAGATAAAGTTCACCCAAAGTTTCAGGAATTTCAGCCATATTCACCGAAAAAAACGGTCTGGATTTGCGAGGCGAAAGATTGTGAATCATATTTGCAAGGTGAGTTTTTCCAGTTCCATTTTCTCCAAGAATCAAAACAGTTAAATCTGAGGGCGCAACTTTAAGAATTTTCTGCTTTAATGAATAAATTTCAGGGGAATGACCTATGAAGTTTTTAAGTTCGCGCGGGAAAAACGCTGAAAGGATATTTGCATTGCTAAAAGCGACTTTTTTAATTTCATTTTCTTCATCATATTCTTCAGAATTTGAATATAAATTTTGTGTTTGCTCTTCCGGTAAAACTATAAATTTTGAAAGATTCACATTTTTTTCAAACATTATCTGTAAATCATTTCGATAAACAAGAAGAATCACAGGAACAAAAGTTTTATTAAGCCATTTAAAGAATTTGTTTTCAAGGATTTCGTATTTGATGAACGAATAATCGAAAAATACAGCCGTTTCTTCAAGCGATTCAAAAAAAGTTTCAAAATTCTCAAGCAGCTTTAAATCAGAAGAAACTGTAATGACATCAAATTTTTCAGCGATATTTTCTGGAAGGATTTCTGATGATTTTTTGTCAGAAAATAAAAACAGATTTTTCTTAGACGATAAAAAAGGCATAAAAGTCTCCTGTCATAAGAAAAAGCGCACAAATTAAAGGGCATCTCTAAAGAATCGACAAAAACGAATTTAAAAAGATGCCTTTATGTAAGAAAGCCCCACCCCTTAATTTATAACAACTTTTTTCAATTTTTTTATAAGAATTACAATTTTTTATTTTTTTGTTCAACAAAATTTAAATGATACAAAAACATTTTCTTCCAATTAAAAATGATATTTTTAATTTCACTCTGAAATTCTAGTTTCAAAATTTTAGAAGTTTTAGTATAGAAATTCTTAGTTTTTTTTGCTAAACTTTACGCTATGAACTCGCATAAAATTCTGCCCGGAAATCCTAAATGGTTGGGGGCTACGCCTTATCACAATGGCGTCAATTTTGCCGTATTCAGTAAAAACGCTGAACGGATTGTGCTTGATTTATTTGATTCTCCAGAAGACAAAATTCCTGCAGAATCAATCGAACTTGATCCAAAAGTAAACAAAACAGGAAGCGTCTGGCATGTTTATGTTCAGGATTTAAAACCAAATTCTCTTTACCTTTACCGTGTTGACGGACCATACAATCCGCCGGAAGGGCACAGGTTCAATTTCAATAAATACCTTTTTGATCCATACTGCAAGGCCTTTACAAAAGGTTCAGTTTTTCAGTCTTACAATCTTCAAAGGGAACGCGGGCTTGCAGGAATCGAAAACGGCAAACTCTCAGACCTTTCAAATTTTCCTAAATGCGTCGTAATTTCAGATTCAGATTTTGACTGGGAAGGCGACAAACCTTTAAATATTCCACTTGAAAAATCAATAATTTACGAAACACATTTAAAAGGCTTTACAGCATCTCCTTCAAGCGGAGTTAAAAATCCCGGAACTTACAAAGGCTTTATAGAAAAAATTCCATATCTTAAACAACTTGGAATCACTGCCGTTGAATTTCTTCCAATTTTTGAATTCGACGAATACGAAAACGGCAATTTTGATCCAAAAACAGGCGACAGGCTCAAAAATTACTGGGGTTACAGCACAATCGGTTTTTTTGCGCCAAAAACAACTTATTCTTCCAATATGGCGCCAGGTCAGACTGTAAAAGAATTTAAGGAACTCGTAAAAGCCCTGCATCAAGCCGGAATCGAAATCATTCTCGATGTAGTTTACAATCATACCGCAGAAGGAAACGAGCACGGTCTTACTTTCTGCTATCGCGGTTTTGAAAATTCATCGTATTATCTCCTTCCAGAAAACGAAAAACAATATTATTACAATTTTTCAGGCTGCGGAAACAGCATAAATGCAAGTCATCCAGTCGTAACAAAAATGATTTTAGACAGTTTAAGATACTGGGTTACAGAAATGCACATTGACGGTTTCAGATTTGACCTTGCAGCCGCTTTATGCCGCTCACAAAATGCGTCGTTCCTTCAGTTTCCGTTTTTAACAAATGCAATTTCCGAAGACCCGATTCTCTCAAAAACAAAAATAATTGCAGAACCATGGGATTGCGGCGGCGGATATTTTGTCGGTGGTTTCCCGGGCGGAAGATGGAGCGAATGGAACGACCGCTACAGAAACGACATCCGAAGATTTATACGCGGGGATGAAGGAGTTTCTACTGCTGCTGCAACAAGAATCGCCGGAAGTTCAGATTTATACAACCATTCAGGACGGCTTCCTTCTGCTTCAATAAATTTCCTAACCGCTCACGATGGTTTTACGCTGAACGACCTTGTTTCCTACAACAACAAACACAACGAACAAAACGGTGAAGAAGGTCGCGACGGAAACAACGACAATTTAAGCTGGAATCACGGTTTTGAGGGCGCAACTTCAAATCCAAAAATAGAAAAATTAAGACTTCAAAAATTAAAAAATTTCATGACATGCCTTTTCATCTCTCAAGGCGTTCCAATGATGACTTTCGGAGATGAATTCCGCAGAACTCAGGGCGGAAACAACAACTGCTACTGTCAGGACAACGAAATTTCATGGGTTGACTGGGACTGTCTTTCAAAAAATTCAGACTTATTCCACTTCACGCAAAAAGTCATCCGTTTAAGAAAAAATCATCCTGCATTCCGCAGAAAAGACTTTTTCTCAAATTCAAAGCCAGAAATCGAATGGTACGATGCAGATGCAAAAAATCCTGAATGGGAAAAACTCGTGCGATTCCTTGCGTTAAAAATCAACGGCTCAGCATGCCGCCACGAAAACGGAAGCGCCGACAACGATTTTTACTTTGCGGCAAACACGGACATTTACGACATTACGCTAAAAATTCCGTCTCCGTCAAAAAACAAAAAATGGTTTCGCGTCATCGATACTTCAATTTCAGGAGAAGATTCAATTTTAGAAGACGGCGCAGAAGAATTAATGAACGACCAGAACAGGTATGTTCTGCCTGCTAACAGTTGTCTTTTGCTTATGGCAAAATAAATTCTCTTAATAGAACTTATTATAAATAAATTTTATTAAGAACTTAAAACTGATAGAAACAATTGAAAAATAATTCTATTTTTTATATTGTATCTATAGAAAAAACCTCATTAAATTTTGAGGTAAAAAAATCGTGGAAAGTTTAAAAACTTTCACAGGTTTGCGGTGCAAACTCTCTTATCAAATGCACATTTTGATTTTTTTAAAATGTGAATAAAAAGCGTTTCTCAAAAATGATTTGCTTTTTATGGGGGAACAAATGAAATTTGATGCCGAAAAATTTAAGGAAAATCTTGAAGGTCGTCTTAAAAGACAATACGGAAAAGATATTTCTCAGGCAAACAAACATGATCTTTTTGATGCAGTTTCAGCTTCTGCTCTTGAAGTAATCATGGAAAATTGGATGGCAACCCGCCATGAATATGAAAAGAAACCTACAAAACAGCTATATTATTTATCTGCTGAATTTTTAATGGGCCGCGCTTTGAGCAACAATCTTATTAATGCAGAAATCTCTGACAAAGTAAAAGAAGTTCTCAAAGGCATGAACATCGATTACGACATGATTGAAGATCAGGAACCAGATGCTGGACTTGGAAACGGTGGTTTAGGTCGACTTGCTGCCTGCTTCCTCGATTCGCTTGCAACTTTAGACTACCCTGGACACGGCTACGGAATCCGCTACCGCTACGGTATGTTTGAACAAAAAATCGAAAACGGCTATCAGGTTGAATACCCGGACAACTGGCTTGCACACCGCGACCCATGGGAAATCAAACGCTCAGACCTTGCAGTTACTGTAAAATTTGGTGGAAACATCGCATACAGAAAGACTCCAGACGGAAGAGATCAGTATTACATCGAAAATGCCGAAGAAATCACTGCAACTCCTTACGACATGCCAATCGTTGGCTACGGAACTGGAACAGTAAACACTTTAAGACTTTGGCAGGCATCTTCTCCAAACGGTTTCGACCTTCAGCTTTTCAACAATATGGAATACAACCGTGCAGTAGAAAGACAGAATTCTGCAGAAAATGTTTCAGCCGTTCTTTATCCAAACGATTCAGGTCCTTCAGGAAAGGCGCTCAGACTTAAACAGCAGTATTTCTTCTCTTCTGCCTCTTTGCAGGATTTAGTTCGCCATTATGTAGCAGATTATGGAACAGATTTCAGAAAATTCTCTGACCTTCATGTAATTCAGTTAAACGACACACATCCTGTAGTTGCAATTCCAGAACTTATGCGCATTCTCATGGACGAATACAATGTAGGCTGGGATGATGCATGGTCTGTCGTAACAAAAACTTTTGCTTATACAAACCACACAATTCTTGCCGAAGCGCTTGAAAAATGGCCAATCGAAATCTTCCAGGGACTTTTACCTCGAATTTACCAGATTGTAGAAGAAATCAACCGCCGTTTCCTCATCGAACTTCGGGAAAAATATCCAAATGATTACGACCGTCACGGAAGAATGTCTATCATCAACAACGGAAAAGTTTACATGGCATGGCTTGCAATTCACGCAAGTTTCAGCGTAAACGGTGTTGCTGAACTTCACACAAAACTTCTCAAAGAAGTTGAACTCCACGACTGGTATGAACTTTATCCTAAAAAATTCAACAACAAAACAAACGGTATCACACAAAGACGATGGCTTTTGTCTTCTAACCCTGAACTCGCTTCTTTCATCACAAAAAGAATTGGTCACGGCTGGGAAAAAGATTTAACTCTCCTCAAAGGTCTTGAAAAATATCTCGACGATGAAAAGAGCCTTAAAGAATTAATTCAGATTAAATCAAATAACAAAGTTCGTCTCGCTGAATACCTCAAATACACTCAAAACGAAACAATCGATCCAAATTCAATTTTCGATGTTCAGGTTAAAAGGCTTCACGAATACAAACGCCAGTTGATGAACATTCTCCATGTAATGTATGTTTACAACAAAATGCTCGAAGATCCAAAATACAAGGAATCAGCTGCAAAGAAAACTTACATTTTCGGTGCAAAATCTGCTTCAGGTTACCGCCGTGCAAAAGCAATCATCAAACTTATAAACACAGTTGCAGAAAGAATCAACAACGACCGCCGCGTAAACGACAAACTCCATGTTGTATTCGTAGAAAACTACCGCGTTTCAGTTGCAGAAAAAATCTTCCCTGCAGCAGATGTTTCTGAACAAATTTCTACAGCCGGTCTTGAAGCCTCTGGTACATCAAACATGAAATTCATGTGTAACGGTGCACTCACAATGGGAACAATGGACGGTGCAAACATCGAAATCGTAGAAGAAGCTGGAAAACAAAACGCTTTCATTTTCGGTCTTTTAACAGAAGAAATCCAGAAAATCGAACGCGAACACAGTTACAACCCACAGGAATATCTTGAAAGAAATCCTGCTCTTGCAAAAGTTGTAAATCAGCTTGTAGACGGAACTTATGATCCTACTCACCAGCTTTTCAAGGAACTTCACGATTCTCTTGTTTACGGCGTAGAAGGAAACCGGGCAGATGTTTACTATGTTCTTGCAGACTTTGATTCTTACTGTAAGGCACAGGAAAAAGTTGAAGTGCTCTACAAAGATCAGTTGAAGTGGGCAAAAGCATGTCTTAAAAACATTGCAAACAGCGGAAAATTCTCTTCTGACAGAACAATCGAAGACTATGTAAAAGACATCTGGAAGTTAAAAAAGCTTCCAATTAAATCTAAATAAAAGATTTAAAGTCTAAACAAATTTAAAGGCTGCCTTAAAATATGCAAACAGATTTTACTGTAAGGCATAAACAAAGGCAGCCTTTTTTATAAAAAATCAAGAGGCAAAAATGGAAAAAATCGAAGAATTTCAGAAAATGTACGACGAATGTGAAAAAATCGTATTTTTTGGTGGCGCAGGAGTCAGCACAGAAAGCGGAATCCCGGATTTCAGGAGCGAAGACGGACTTTACAGCCAAAAATGGAAATATCCGCCAGAAGCAATCGTAAGCCGAACATTCTTCGAACAAAACTGTAAGGAATTTTTCAGATTTTACCGGGAAAAACTCATCGCAAAAGATGCACAGCCTAATGCCGCTCACATCGCTTTAAGCAAAATGGAAGAAAAAAACAAACTGAAAGCGATAATCACACAAAATATTGACGGACTCCACCAAAAAGCCGGAAGCAAAAATGTTCTTGAACTTCATGGAAGCACTCTTAGAAATTACTGTACAAAATGCAAAAAATTTTATCCTGTAGAATTCATTCTTGATTCAGAAAATTCGCCAGAAAAAATTCCATTATGCACGGAATGTTCTTCGATTGTAAAACCAGATGTAGTTTTGTATGAAGAAAGCCTCGATGAAAATATAATCGACAAATCAATTCAGGCTTTAAGCGAAGCAGAGCTTTTGATAGTCGGAGGAACATCCCTTGCAGTTTACCCGGCAGCAGGTCTCATAAATTACTTTCACGGAAAATACATCGTTTTAATCAACAAAAGCGCAACTTCCCTTGATTTCAGAGCAAATCTTGTATTCCACGAATCAATAGGAAAAGTTCTTTCATCAATTAAAATTTAGCAGATTAAAGTTCGATTGAACCTACAATTGTTGAATCACTGTCGCCGGAAGAGCTTTCGCTTTGAGTTTTTCTAGAAGAGCGTCTTGATTCGTTTTTAGACTTTGATTTTGCAGATTTTTTTGAAAATTCTGAAACTGAAACAGATTTTTCTTTTTTGTCAGGTGAAAAAATAAACGCAAACAAACTTCCGCAAATTCCGCCTGCAATGTGGGCAACTGTTGCAATATTCGTTCCGGCATCGGTGTAAAATTCTTTTCCAACATACAGAATAAAAATCAGAATAAAACTCAACGGAATTTCTGTTTTATTTATTGAAGTATACGAAACAAGCAGAATCATCATAAAAATTATGTCACTTGCGCCGCACATCGGATTAACAAGAAAAACAGCATTCACAAAACCGCTTACCAGCGATGTAATTATCATCATTAAAAGAATTTTTACAGAACCGTATTTTTGCTCAAGAACAGGTCCCAAAAGAAGCAGAAAACACAAATTCCCGGAAAGATGAACAAAATCTGTGTGCCCAAAAACATGAAACAAAAGCCTGAAATAATCAAGCGGATTTGTAAAACTGAAAGCATCAGGAATTTCTAGAGAGCCTTTCCCGCGAACTACAAAGAACGCTTCTGTAAGCCCCGTAAAACAGTATTTTCCAAGAAAAAAAATCACCGTCGCAATTATACAAAAAGTTAAAACGACAGGAGCATTGTAAGTTATTCTAAATTTCTTTAAATTCATGCTTCAATTATATCAGTAGAATTTTCTTTTGCCAACATTCTGCATTTTAACTCTTTTTGTGCTGTTGTAAAAATCGTTTTTTTTCATTATATTTGAAGAATGAATGCAATTATTACAGTAGTCGGAAGCGATAAAGTCGGAATCATCGCAAATGTAAGTTCTTTTCTTGCAGAACACAAAATAAACATCGCAGACATCACTCAGACAATTTTAAGCGGAAATTTCGTTATGATGATGATGGTAAACCTTGAACATTCAGATTTAGACATGGAACAGGTAAGAAACGAACTCAATTCAAAAGCAGAACAAATGGGCGTTCAAATCAACATAATGAACGAAAAAGTTTTTTCTGCAATGCACAGAGTTTAATCTGTTTTAATCCCCTTTAAAAATTAAATTCTTAAAAGGGATTTTAAACTTAACTCAAAACTTTCTGATTTTATTCAGTTAACTGTTCCCAGGAAACATCAACGGCTCGCTTACTCAAATCTTGAATTTTGTTGTAAGTATAGCAGTCTGCTCTGTGAATAGTAATTCCACGCATTTTTGAAACATAGCCGCAAATTGCATCTCCGGGCTTTGGATTACAGCATTTTGCAAAAGTAATCATAAAATTTGTAGTATTCCCGATTTTGATTCTTCCAGAAAGCTGACTTTGAAAAAAATCTTGATTTTTCTTTGAAGATTTTGTTCCCTTGTGATGAACTCTTCTTTGCGCCTGTGAATTATCCTGAGCATCATCCTTTGCATTTGCTTCTGAAAATGTAGGATCATTTGCCATAAGATAACTGTGAATTTTCTGACGCGCTTTAGAACTTTTTACGAGTTTCAGCTGATTCTGCGTTGGATGAGCGTTAGGATTTGTGATGATTTCGATTATCTGAGTATTTTTTAATTCCTGATTTAAAGGAATTATTTTTCCGTCAGCCTTTGCACCAACTATTTTTTCACCAATTGCAGAATGAATTGCGTAAGCAAAATCTATAGCCGTTGAACCAATTGGAAGCTCTTTTACTTCGCCCTTTGGAGTAAAAACAACGATTTTATCTTCAAGCAAATCATTTTTTAAATTGTTGAAAACCGCAGAATCTATTGCATTTTTTACTTTTAATTCCTGAAGCTGATTGAAAATTCCAAGATTTTTAACATCGACTAAATCGTGGTTCATTCCCTTTTTATATAGCCAGTGGGAAGCGACTCCATGTTCTGCGATATCGTGCATTTTCTGCGTGCGAATCTGAATTTCAAGCGGGCGGTCTTTGCACATTACAGTTGTGTGAAGCGATTGATAACCGTTAGATTTTGGCATTGCAATATAATCTTTAAAACGACCTTCAAGAGGTTTCCACAAAGAATGAACGATTCCGACGAGAGTATAACATTCGTTTTTCTTTTCGCAGATTACCCTTAACGCAAGCAAATCGAAAAGTTCTCCCGGTTCCTTATTGCGCTTTCTCATTTTTTGATAAATCGAATAAAAATGTTTTGCACGGCTTGAAATTGTAACATTGATTCCGGCTTTTTGTGCTTCTTTTTGAATTGAAGAAACTGCATATTCAAGATAAGCTGCCCTTTCTTCTTTTTTTTGACTTATAACAGCCTTTATCTGCTGAAACGCATCGGGATTTGTATATTTTAAACTCAAATCTTCAAGTTCATTTTTTACCGTGCTCATACCAAGTCTGTCTGCAAGAGGAGCCCAAATGTCGATAGCTTCCTTGGCAAGATGCCTTTGGTACAGAGGTTCAAGATTCCGGATATTTCGCATTCTGTCGAGTTTATCGGCAAGCTTTACAAAAATTACGCGCACATCGTCAACCATTGCAAAAAGCATTTTTCTTATTGCATCAGCCTGATGAAGATTCTGCGTTTTTGTAGAAAGATTCATAATTCGGCTTGTACCATCAATAATTTTTTTTACATCTGAACCGAATCTTTTTTCAATCTGTTCAAAATTTACATCAAAATCCTGACAGCTGTGAAGCATTCCGCTTACAATACAATCACTGTCAAAACCGCACTGAGCAAGAATATAAGAAATTCTTAAAGGATGGAGATAATAAGGCTTTCCACACGAGCGCAACATTCCCTGAGTATTTTCGCAAAGAAAAGTCCACGCTGAAAGAATTTTTGCTTTATCTTCTTCAGTAAAATAATCAAAAGAAGAAATAAATTCATTTATTAAACCGGATTTATCATTTTCATCTACTGAATAATCTGTATTCTTACTCATTTTAAACCTCCGTCGATAAGGAAATTTTTAACTCAAACTTGTAAATTAATGGTTACCTCTAAAAAGACAGAATTTACCCGGCAAATTATTTGAAGAAAATTTATCATAAAATCATAAAATAAAACAGACTTTTTAAAATTTTTCTTTTATTTTTTTCTATTGGATACTTCTAAAAATTTCAATTTTTAAAATGCGCCTATTCACCATATTCTAAAAATCACTTAAAATTAAAATATGATTCGTAATTCAGGGCACGCAGATTTACCTTTACACACAGGAACTGTTCCTGCATGGCTTTCTACAAGAATGAGCATTTTAGGAACAAGCATTGTAGAATCAATAATTTTAAACTACGGACAGGACGAAGTTCTTCGAAGACTCAGCGACCCGCTTTGGTTTCAGTCTTTCGGTTCGGTTTTGGGAATGGACTGGCACTCTTCAGGAATCACGACGAGCGTAATGTACTCTTTAAAACGCGGAATCAATCCAAAAAGCCGTGAATTAGGCCTTTTCATCTGCGGCGGAAGGGGAAAATATTCAAGACAAACGCCAGAAGAACTTCTCTCTCTTTCAGAACAAAATTCACTTGATGCAGAAAAATTAATCAGAACGAGCCGTCTCGTTGCAAAAATCGACAATAATGCCGTTCAGGACGGATTTCAACTTTACCAGCACAATTTTATTCTTTCATCAACAGGAACTTGGGCAATTGTTCAGCAAGGAATGAATGTTTCGCAAAAAAAAGCAAGGCGATATCACTGGTGTTCACAAAAAATCAAGTCTTTTACCGAAGAGCCTCATTCAGGAATTGTCGGAGAAAACAAAGGGCAGATTTTAAATCTCACTGACATAAACGCCAGAAACACAAAAAAAGAAATTCTTGAAATTGCAAAAACTGACCCGCAAAAAATTCTTTCGGAAATAAAAAGTTTTTACACAGAACCGTCCCAGATGATTTTTCTTTCAGGCGGAAAGTCAATCGAAATAAAACGAAATTCAAAAAACACAGAACCTTCACTTTTTCCGGAATTAGAAGAACCTGAAAAAATCAGCGTCATTCACACAAAAGGAAGAAATCTTTCACTTCACGCTGAACACGATGTTTTAAAAACAGATGTAGATTTAAAACGACTTGGAGGAGTTCTTGCAACATCATGGGAAAATCAGCCTGAAAATTTTGAAGAGCTTCTTTTGACAAAAAATCTTGGTCCAAGGACACTTCAGGCGCTGACTCTTGTAAGTGAAGTAATTCACGGAACGCCGTCAAGATTTTCAGACCCGGCACGATTCAGTTTTGCACACGGCGGAAAAGACGGAAAACCATTTCCAGTTCCGCTTAAAATTTACGATGAATCAATAAGAATTCTTCACAACAGCATAGAAAAATCAAAATTGAACTACAACGACAAATCTGACTGCATAAAAAGGCTTCATCAGACTGCCCTTTCAATAGAAAAAAACTGTTCTCCCGAAGCCGATTTTGAAAAAACAATTCAACACGAAAAAGAAAATTCAAAATTATGGGGCGGAAAAACAGTTTCTATAAGAAATTAGAAATTAATAAGGCGAAGAATTTTTCCTGTGAAAATCATAAGGATAAGATCAAGCACCCAGATGATATTCCAGCCTAAAACAAGGCGTAAAATTGCTGCAACAAATTTCTTTTCTTGAAAACGAGTTACAATTCCCAAAATAAGTGAAGTAACGGGAATAATTGCCAGAATGATACTTAAAAGCCTTCCCAAGCCAAAGTAATCTTTTTTCTTGCTTGCCATCTAAAGCCTCCAAAATATAATGTATTTTTATTCTCACTTGAAAATGTCATTCTGTCAAATAAAAAGTTAAAAATATATTTCTTCGATACCTGTAACCATATTTTCAAAGTCGCTTTCATCTATGTGGATTACAAAAAATGCCCGGGATTTAAAAAGCGCCAGAAAATTTTCTTCTGAAAAACCAAGATTTGAAATATGCCTCTCGTGTGTATGCCCTACAAGAAAAAGCTGAACATTATTTTCGGCAAAAAGAGAAATTATTCTGTTTCGTTCAGCTGAATCCTGAAAAACAAAATAAAATTTTGATTCAGCAAACAGCGGAACATGTGTAAAAATGATTTTAGGTTTTATGTCAAAATTGAAAGCGTTTTTAAGGGCTGTCAGCTGCTGGTCACCTAAAGATGCGCTTGCAGAATCAAGACCATAAAAACTGATTGACGGCGTTTCAAATTTATAAAATGAAGTTTTAGGATTTAAAATTTTTGAAAAATTTTCATAGCCGGAATTATAAAGATCATGATTTCCAAGAACGCTAAAAGAACGAATTCCAAGTTCATCGAGTTTTAAAATGATTTCCTGATTATATTTTGTAAACTCCTCGTTTTTTCCATGTTCTGCAAAATCACCTAAACCAAGACAGAATGCAGGAAGTTCAGGAAGGGATTTTACTTTATCCAGAAAAGATTTTATATTTTCATCTTCGTTTCCGTATTTATCTGAACCAATATGAACATCAGTTATTACCATAAAAGAATATTTTTTGTCTGTAAAAATTTTATTATACGCGTCGGGATAATTTTCTTGAGAAATTTCATCGCGTTTTAAATTCAGTGTTTTTAGACTTCCCGCCCGATTATTTACAGGATATTTTCTGAAAAATCCCTGCTCAAGTCCATAATCCTTAAATTGGCAGGAATAAAATAAACAAGAATAAAATAAAAATGAAAGAAATAAAATATTCAGATTTTTTTTCATAAAATCCTCAAAATTAAAAACGATATTTGATAAAAGCCCTATGATAAATCGAACTTAAGTAGCCGCTCAAAGTAAAAAGATCAATGTAGCAGAATTCAATCTCTGAACCGATTGAAAGGCGCTTTGACGGATTTAAACAGACTCCAGTGACAATTGACGGCGCAAGAAAGAGATTGTATTTATATTGTGTAAAAGAATCAAATTCAAAGAAAATTGAAATAAATTTATTAAAATCCCACTGAATATTGAGGTCAAAAACAGGATTGTAATTTCTAAGCCACGGAACAGAAGATTCTATATTGAAGATTTTCGCACTTTTCATCATGATACCGCCGCGACCTGAAATTTTAAAATGCTTTCCTGTTTCAAACCGCAGAAAAACCATTGAAAGCCAGTCGATTTCTGTAAACGAATCCTGAACAAGAAGAAAATGAAAGCGTCCTTCAAGCCCCGCACTGAAAGCACCAAAAAAAGTTGGAGAATAACGAATGGAAGCGGTAAGATTTTCTTCGTCTTCAAAATGCCTGATTCCAAGATTTGCTTCAAGTTCATGCATATCGAAATTAAAATTTAAATCGTAAATAAGACTTCGAGGAATCCAGTCATTTTCATTGTAAAGGCTGATTGCGCCTTTTAAACTGTAATTGATATTTTTTGAAAGAAGTTCAACATCAGGAAATTTAATTTTTTTTGATTTTTCTGAAATGTTTTCATTCTGAAGAAGACTGTCTTCAAATTCTAGCGGCTGTACATTATTTTGAGATGCCTCTTCACAAAATGCGTTTAGCGAAAAATAAAAAAATGTAAAAAAGCTGAAAACAAACGCTAATCCTTTTTTCATATCCCGATTATTGCAAAAAAACTAAAGAAATTCAAGAAAAACTGTCATGCAAAAATTAACGATATTTTTACCTTCCGGTATCACGGATTTTTCCAGAAATGTAGTCGGGGTCTTCGATTCGTATTAAAGTTCCTTCCTGAAGATTTTGAGGAGTGTAAATGTAAGATTTATGACTATCACAGACCCATGTGCGCAATGTTCCGTTTTCTGCGTCGATTATCTGGAAAGAAGACGGAAGGCATTTTATTCCGCAGACATCAGGAGAAACAAATTCGATTGTATCAGTGTTTTTTATCATGTTGAGAGGATTTATTTCATACATGAACCAGCCTTTTTGTTCAGTTGCGCAAGACGGATAACGCTCAGGATGAAGAGTTTTGTCGCGCAGGCGGGCTTCTTTTGCGCTTGGATGAAGATTTTCAAATTCTTCATTGCGAGCCTTTTCAAAATCGTCTGCAAGTTTTAAAACTTCCTGTTCTTCATTTTGGGAAAGTTTTTTTGTGATTTCTGCGGCAAGAATATAACGGCTGTCCGTTGCTCCAGTTACGGTTTTATCGGCATCGGATGCGTTGTAATAAAAACCAGTTCCACTTTCACGGTGACTTACATTTTCAAGTTCAGCAATAAAAGGTTCAGCTTCTTTCGAAGAAATTTTTCCATAAATGGCATCTATGGCTTTTCTGTAAGCACGGGTAACAAGCGCAACATAATAAACGCTTTTCATTCGGCCTTCAATTTTTAAAGAATCAACACCAGCGTCAATCATATCTTTTAAATGTTCAACCATACGCAAATCTTTACTGCTCAAAACTGCCGTAAAATCATCGCCTTCAAAAATCGGAAAATATTCTCCGGGTCGTTTTTTTTCTTCTAAAACAAGAGCGCCTGAAGATGCTATTTCTTTTGCTTTTTGAGAATCCATAAGAACATTGAAATCCCATCTGCAGCTGTGAGAACACTCTCCACCTTGCGCGCTTCGTCCTGTCATATACGCACTCATAAGGCATCGTCCGGCATAAGCGATACACATTGCACCGTGGCAGAACGCTTCAAGTTCAATATCTGGAACTGCATCTTTTATTTCGCGGATTTCTTTTAAGGAAACTTCACGGCCTAAAACGACTCTTTTAAAACCTAAAGATTTATACATTTTTACTGCTTCACGATTTATACACGATGCCTGAGTGCTCACATGCAAATCTGCTTCAGGAAAATATTTTTGCAAAATCGGAACAAGCCCTAAATCCTGAACGATAAAAGCGTCAATCGGGTACATTTTAAAATAATCGATGTTAGAAAGAAAATTGTCGATGTCACGGTTGTGGAAAGAAATATTTAAAGCGCAATGAAGTTTTTTTCCGGGAAATCTTTCTTTTAAACTGATGACTTTTTTATATTCATCCTCATAGAAATTGTCAGCTTTTACGCGAAGTGAAAATTTTTTCAAGCCAATGTAGGCAGCATCAGAGCCATAAGCGTAGGCATAATAAAGTTTTTCGATATTTCCGGCAGGAGAAAGCAATTCTACCATTTTACACTCCAATTTTAAAATTACCTGAAAAAAATCTCTAAAAAAAAGTTAAATTAAATTTTAGAAATTTATATACTCTGTTCAAGTCGAGGTTTATTTTCAAAACGAAGTTCTTTTTTTTCGTCCTGAAACGCTGAATTTGAAATCTGTTTTGCAAAATCCAAAATCGCATCGTGAGCTTCAAAAAAATGTTCATCATCGAGCTGAAAAAGATGAGGAAGCTTTTCGTATTCTGCGATTGTGCAGTCGTTTCCAAGAGATGTAAGGCGTTCTTTAAAAGCGTAAGCATCTTTTAAAAGAAGTTCTTTTGAACCCATCTGAATATAAACAGAAGGAAAACCTTTTAAAGATTCGTCGGAAGCAAAAAAAGGTGAAACCATCGGATTTTCTAAATTTGATTCGTAAGTATATGAAAGAGCAGAAGCTGAAAGACAATCCTGAGTCATCACATCATCTTCTGATTTTTTTACTGAACGGGCAAAGGAAGTTTTTGAAATGTTAAGCCACGGCGAAAAAAGCACAACTTTTTTTATGCATTGCCTGTATCTTTCACGGAGATTTAAAATAAGGGAAAGAGCAATTGCAGAACCGGCTCCATCTGCGGCAATGATTATTTCTGGGAAAAGTTTTTCACCGTCAGAAGAATCTGTATTTTGCTTTGAAGAATTTTGTTCAAGAGCGCGGGCAATCTGTTCTTCTGTAAAAAGAGCCCTGAAAGCAGCCTGAATGTCTTCGTTTGCGCACGGAAAAGCGTGAGTTGGTGCAAGACGATATTCAGGGACTACGACGCGGGAATAAACTTTATTTGCAAGTAAAGAACAAAATTCACGGTAAGAACGACGGCTTCCGCCTACAAAACATCCACCGTGAACATAAAAAACAACTCTACGCGAAGAATAAATTTCTGGAGAAAGCACATCGCATTTTATTGCACCGTAATTTTTTTCTGTACATTCAACATGATTTGGAAGAAATGGCGAATAAAAAGCATCTTCAATTTTTGAACGGAAATTTGCCACATCAGATTTAGAATTAAAAACAAGAAGTTTAAGTTTTTTTATTCCTTTTTTATAATTATCTCTTGATGCCATAATAAAATAATATAGCAAATTAAATCATTTTTTGCTATACTCAAAATCAGCATATACGGTCAAATCAATTTTTGATGATGGTCGGGCGGTTTTGAAAAAGTTTAAGAGGTGAATTATGCCTATAAAAATTCCTTCAGATTTACCTGCAAACGAAATTCTAGAAAAAGAAAATATTTTTGCAATAACAGAAAAACGGGCTCTCACGCAGGACATAAGGCCTTTAAAAATCGCTATTGTAAATTTAATGCCCACAAAAGAAGTAACGGAAACTCAGATTTTACGCCTTCTTGCAAATACGCCGATTCAAATTGAAATTTCACTCATAAGAATCGAAAGTCATTTCAGCAAAAATACCGACACAGAATATCTTAAAAAATTCTACATTCCTTCAAGCGAACTTCAAAACAAAAAATTCGACGGAATGATTATCACTGGTGCTCCTGTAGAACAGTTAGAATTTGAAGATGTCGACTACTGGAATGAACTTTGCAAGATTATGGACTACGCAAAAAAGAATGTATTTTCAACGCTTTATGTCTGCTGGGGGGCATTTGCAGGACTTTATCACCTTTACGGAGTAAGAAAATATCCGCTTCCAAAAAAACTGTTTGGTATATTTATGAATCAAACTCTCATAAAAAACGATCCTTTAGTCCGCGGTTTCGATGACGCTTTTCCTATTCCGCAGTCACGACACGCAACATTTCGCAAAGAAGACATTCGCACAAACAAAAATCTTGTAGTTCTTGCGCAATCAACAGAAGCCGGAATTACTCTTGTAAAATCAAAAGACAACCGCGAAATTTTTATGACAGGTCATCTTGAATACGATACAGGCACTCTCGCTTCCGAATATTTCCGAGACATCGAAAAAGGCCTTGACATCGACCTTCCAAAAAATTACTTTCCCAACAACAATCCGAGCATAATGCCTCATTCATACTGGAGAAGCACAGCGCATCTTTTTTACAGCAACTGGCTAAACTATTATGTTTACCAGCAGACTCCGTTCAATTTTACAGAATAAAACATCATGGAATTATTTTAGAAATAACGGAATCTTCGTGTCTCCAGTTTTTGCTTACTTTCACCTGAAGATCGAGGTCAATTTTAAACGGAAAAATTTCTTTCATTTTTTGTAAAGATGCTTGTCGTATTTCTTTTATCATGGAAGCGCCTTTTCCGATTACAATTCCTTTCTGGCTTTCCCGTTCAACGCATAAAAAAGCACGAACCCAGTATTTTCCGTTTTGACCGCGCTGTTCTAAATCAGCAACTGAAACATAAATGCAGTGCGGAAGTTCGTCTTTTAAACGGTTAATCGCTTCTCCACGGATTATTTCGCAAATACGAAATTCGATATTCTGGTCAGTGTAAACTTCATCCGGGTAAAGTGCTTCGTTTTGAGGGGCGATTTTGTAAAGAGCTTTTAAAACTTCGTTTATGCCGATGTCTTTTTGCGCTGACATTTCAAGAATCCGCTCTTTGGGAAAACCTTTTAAATTTTCTTCAAGGAATTTATAAATCACAGAAGGCTTTGATTCTTTTGAATCGATTTTATTGAGCGCAATCACAAGATTTTCTGAATATTTTTTTGCAAGACTTATATTTATTTCTTCTTCTGAAGAAGGTTTTCGCGTTGTGTCGATTATGTAAAGAATTAAATCTGCGCCGTCAAGCTGTTCTTCTGTTACGGTTTTTAGCCTTAAATTGAGTTTTTTTTCTGATTCGTGGTAGCCGGGAGTATCTACAAACACAAGCTGACCAAAAGAAGTGTTTACAATTCCGCGAATTGCGTTTCTTGTTGTTTGCGGAACTGGAGAAACGATTGAAACAGGTTCCTGACATGCCGTATTCACAAAAGTAGACTTTCCGCTAGAAGGACGACCTAAAATTGCAACAAGCGCATTAGAAATTTTCTGCGGTTTTTCATTGTTATTTTCCATTCCATTATTTTAACCCATTTTAAAAGACTTGTCATCCCGAACATTTTTCTAGGCTTTGACATTATATTTTAAATCAATTATCATTTTTTACACTATGACTTTTAAGAATTCATTATTCGGAACATGGAGTTTTTACAAAAGATTTCTCGCTATTGCAATTCCTGTAATGTCGCAGCAGTTGATTCAAAATCTTGTTTCACTTATCGATAATTTTATGGTTGCCGGTCTAGGTGACATAAAAATGTCCGGCGTAAACATTGCAGGTCAAATTTTCTTCAACTTTTTTGTAATTTTAAACACAATCTGCGCTTCTGCAGGAATTTTCATGAGCCAATTTAAAGGCGCGCAAAAACAATCGGGAATGCAGCAGACTTTTAAATTCAAACTCATCGTCTGCGGTATCTGCGGTCTTTGTTTTACAATTTTATGCTTCCTCGCACCGCGCAATTTATTCGGTTTAATGGTAAAAAATAACATCGACGCAAATGAAATTCTTGACCAGACAGTTTTATACTCACGGGCAGTTGCGCTTTCATGGATTTTTGCAATTTTAAGTCAGTGCATTGCAACGAGCCTTCGCGAAATCGAAATCGTCCGTCCGCCGCTTGTAATCAGCATTGCAGCAACTTTGGTAAATACTTTTTTAAACTGGGTTTTAATCTACGGAAATCTTGGTGCCCCAAAACTTGAAGTCGTTGGAGCCGCATACGCAACTGTAATTGCAAGAATCATCGAATTAATCGCTTTTTCAGTTTACGCAATAAAAACAAAACCTGCTTTTCTTTTCAAAATAAAAGAATTTTTCCATATTGATTTTAACCTCTTTGCAACAATCATCAAAAAATCAGGAATGATTCTCTATTCAGAAGTTTTCTGGGCAGTAAGCGAAACAATTTCAAACGCCCTCTACAATACTCGCGGCGGAGCAGAAGTCGTAAGCGGAATGGCAAGCGGCTTTGCAATCGCAAATTTAATTTTCATCTGCATGGGCGGAATCGTAACGAGTACCGGCGTAATAATCGGGCAGGAATTGGGCGCAAACCACATAGAAGAATGTAAAAAATACAAGAACTGGATTTTAAGCGGTTCAGCGTTCCTAGGGCTTTTTTTCATGTTCATCGGACTAGCCTCAACATTTCTTGTAAACATCGTCTTCAAAAATTTAACTCCAGAAAGCCGGACTTATGCCCGTGAACTTATTATAATCGCTTCCGTTTACCTTCCGCTCTGGGCATTTTTAAACGGGCAATACGCAATTTCAAGAACTGGCGGCGACACTACAATGGGCGTTTTGTGCGATACAATCGGAAACATTCTCTTCATCGGCGGAATGTTAATCTTAACTTTCTGCACAAAATTCAACCCGGTTTTAATGTACGCAATTGTAAAATTCTCTGATTTACCAAAAACACTGGTTGCGCATTTCTGGCTAAAAAAAGAACGATGGCTTGTAAATTTAACATAAAGGTGCTTTAAAAAACTGAATTTTTAATGGTTTCATAAATAAATAGAAAAAATTTCAATTTCGGTGTATAATATAGAAGTTAATTAAAATTTCACAAGTGCCAGCAATTTTCGGGCACAAAATCTTATAAAAGCAGCAGGTGGGACTGTGGCATTCGTAAAAAATCTTTTTGAACAAAATTTCATTCAGTATGCAAGTTATGTTATCCGTGACAGGGCGATTCCAGACATCATCGACGGTTTTAAACCTGTTCAAAGACGAATCATTCACACACTTTTAAAAAATGATGACGGAAGATTCACAAAAGTTGTAAATGTTGTCGGAAAAGTAATGGCCTACCATCCACACGGAGACGCTTCAATTTATACCGCTTTAGTAAATCTTGCAAACAAAGAAATCTTCATCGAAAAACAGGGAAACTTCGGGAATATGTACACCGGAGACAAAGCCTCTGCAGGACGATACATCGAATGCCGGCTTTTACCTGTCACAAAAGAAATTTTAAATACAAATCCACAAATTACGCAATACACAGAAACTTATGACGGACGCGATGTTGAACCGGTTGCATTTCAGGCAAAACTTCCTCTGGTTTTAATAATGGGCGCAGAAGGAATTGCCGTCGGAATGAGTACTCAAATCATGAGCCACAATGCAATTGAAGTAATCGATGCAGAAATCGCATGCCTTCAAAAAAAGAAATTTCAGCTTTTTCCTGATTTTCAAACCGGCGGATTAATCGATGTCAGCGAATACAAAGACGGGCTTGGAAAACTCATCACGCGGGCAAAAATGGACACAAGCGATGACAAAAAAATCATCATCACAGAACTTCCGTATGGCTCAACTTCAGAAAGTCTAATCGAATCAATCGAAAAAGCTGCAAAAAGCGGAAAAGTAAAAATTTCTTCAATAGATGACCACACTTCAAAATCCCTCAACATAGAAATCAAACTTCCTCGTGGAATATATGTAAAAGATGTCGTAGATTCGCTTTATGCCTTTACAGAATGTGAAAAAACAATCTACTGCAACCTTCTTGTAATAAAAGAAAATATGCCTGTTCAGATGACATGTACGCAAGTCATTGAATACCACGCAAAACAGCTGACATCTATTTTAAAACAGGAACTCGAACTTGAAAAAGCCAACTTAACCGAAAAAAAACATCTTCGAACGCTTGAAAGAATTTTCATCGAAGAGCGGATTTACAAATCAATCGAACAAATGAAAACCGAAGCAAGCGTCAACAAAGCTGTAAAACAAGGTTTTATTCCGTTTAAAGACGAATTAATTCGGGCAATCACAGACGAGGATGTAGAGCATCTTTTAAAAATTCCAATCAGGCGAATTTCTCTTTACGACATCAACAAAAACAGAAAAGAAGTCGAAGCAATAAACGCGCAAATAAAAGAAATCGACCGCCACTTAAAACACCTTGTAGAATACGCAGTTTCTTATCTTGAAGCAACAAAAACAAAACTTTCGCCTGTCCTCTGTAAAAGAAAAACTGCAATTACAAACATAAAAACCGTAGATGTAAAATCCGTAGTAAAACGCGACACTCCGTTAAAATACGATGAAAAATCAGGTTACCTCGGAACAAGCGTAAGCGGCGGCACAGAAGTCTTAAAAGTTTCACCGTACGACAAAATTCTTTATGTGCGAAAAAGCGGAATTTATTCAGTCACGGAAACACCTCAAAAACTGTTCGTTGGACCTGAAATGCGCTTCTGTGGGTTTGCAGACAAAGACTCGCTTTCAAAAGTTCTCTTCACGATTTTCTACCGCGACCCGCAGACTCAATATGTATACATAAAACGCTGTAAAATTCCGTCTTACATAATGAACCGCGATTATTTTTTTGCACCCGACGGAATGGAAGTTCTTCACATCGACACAAGAAAAAATTTCAAATTCACGCTGAATTATGTTCCAAAACCGCGCCTGAAAGTTCTTTCCGAGTCATTCAAAACAGACGAATATCTTGAAAAAGGGCTTAAAGCGCAAGGAACAAGAATTGTTCAAAAAGAAGTTCAAGACCTCGTAATCGAAAAATAATATGAAAATTCTAAACGCTCCCTGCTCTTTTTCGTACACAGTAAAAAATTCGCGTTTTCTTGCTGAAATTTTTCCTTGCCAGAACCAAAGCGAAGCGAGAAATCTTTTAAAAGAACAAAAACAAAAATATCCGGATTCCACGCATGTAGTTCACGCATTTGTTACAGGATTTTCAAAAGAAATCAACGGAATGAGCGATGACGGCGAGCCTTCGGGAACTGCCGGACGACCTGTTCTAGATGTTTTAAAAGGTCTTGATGCCACAAATATTTTTTTAACTGTCACACGATGGTTTGGAGGAACTCTTTTAGGCACCGGCGGACTTGTGAAAGCGTATTCAGACGGCGCAAAACAAGTTATAAAATCAGCCGCAGAACAAAATCTTTTTGAAGAATATATACAAAAATCAGATTTTTCATTTTCATGCGATTATTCAATGTACAAAACCATTAAACACGCCATGAAAGAATTTCAAATCTGGGATTTACAAGAAACATTTTTAAGCGATGTTAAAGTTTCCGCTAAAATTTCTTCAAGTCAGTTACAACTCTTAAAAGAAACTTTAAAAAATCTTTCACTCGG
>JAEDFA010000078.1 GCA_016293005.1 Treponema sp. | reverse complement strand
TTTAATGCGTTCATTGCTTTCATAATGCCACCTCTAGTAACTATTTGTATTATATATTACAACTTATTTGTTGTCAAATTTGTTGTTGTTACTTTTGGGAAAACTTCCTAAAAACTTTGAATTAAGGATTTCAAGACAAAAACATTCTCGGAAGTGTAAAATCAAGTATCAAAAATACAAAAACTGAAGAAGATTTTTAAGATTTTAAGTATTTTGGTGATGGTTTTTGTACTTTTCTCTTGCGCAAATCCGTCAAGTAACCCTGAAGAACCAACAGTTACAGAGCCTCAAGGGTATTCCGAAAAAAAATAAAAAAATCTGAAATTTTAGATTAAAAAACTTTAAGAATTCTTTAGTTTTCTTTTAATGAAACAATTTTTTCAAGAGTATATATTTTTGATTGTAGTATTATTTTGAAGGCTTTCAGGTTTAAAAGCCTTTGATATAAAAAAGTTTTTTCGGTCTGTTTAAAACTTTTTTAAATTTTAAACAGACCACACTTTTATGCAAATTTTATTTTTGGAGGTAAATATGAAAAAATTTGTAAAAGTTGTTCTTTCTTCTTTTGTTGTGTTCTCACTTTGTCTTTGTTCTTTAAGCGCAAAAGAATTAAAGAAAGGTCCTGAAGATGAAAATGTAAAAGAAGTTTTATCTTCGGATGTAAAAAAAGGCCCTGAAAAGAGGGGAAGAAGAGAAAGAAGTGAAAATTTTGAAAGAAGACAAGGTCCTTGCAAAAGAGAAATCTTTTCAATCGGACAGGTAACAGAAATTACATCTGATTCAATTTCTTTTAAAGACGCTGATGAAAATGAAAAATCTGTAAAAATTACTCCTTTTACAAGAATTGAAAAGCGTAAAGATAATTCTGATTCAGAGAAAAAATTTGAAAAGCTTTCTGTTTCGGATATTAAAAAAGGCGACTGGCTGATTGTTTCGGTTTTTGAGACTGACACAAAGTCAAAAATTGCATCAAGAATTTTAGTGGAGGACTAATCGGTTTCGGGAAAAATTCTTTGAAAATTTAAAGTTTTAATTCTTTTGATTCTGCTGAATTTCGTCTGATTGAAAACAGATAAAAATTATGTTAGAATTGAAAAGTTATGAAAACTCAGAGAAATTTTTCCCGTTATGATGATATTGGGCGTTTTGAAGTATCTGAATTGTGTGCGCTTCCGGGAGCTCTTGTAAACATAAGCCGCGAGGGTTGTAAAATTCGGTATGATTTTCCTGTAAATGTTGATCTTGAATGCGATTATAATGCAAAAATAACTTTCGCGCGTTCGGCAATGAATGGGCAATATCGGCTTTTATGCAGACCTAGATGGGTTTTGAATGTCGGAGAATCTACGGAAATTGGATTTCAGATTCTGCCTTCGCAAGATTTTTCAAATTTATCAAAATATATAGAAGAATTAGAAGAAGACCAGAATTCACAAGATTTAGAGAACGAATTTAAAAATCAAACTTTTGTATGCCAGATTTAAAATCAGAAAATCTTTCAGAAATTAAAAATTTGCCGGGAATTGCGTTTTTGTCTTTTCCCGAAATGCAGAATATGCTTCTTTCTGAATTAAAAAATCGGTTTGACTTCACGGAGCGGCCTAAAGCAATTTATGGCGATGTTTTGTATTTTTCTTCATGGCCGTCCGCTCAAAAGTTTCCTTATTGGGCAAAGGCGGTTTTTGTTGAGCCTAAAACGATGCGATTTTCTTCCATTTCAAATGCGGCAAATTCTCTAAAATCAATCCAGCGAAATTGGGCACCTTATCAGTATCAGTTTTTCAGGAGAGCATCTCTTATTCAGGATAAACTTCCCTACATAAATTTAAAGACGCGAAAATTCCCCTGTAAAATTCCTTCAAGTCCAATCGGCATTTACACTTTGACGGACGAAAACACTATTCTGTTCAGCGAAAAAACATCAAATTCGCTTCCAGCAGGAAATATTGTTTTTGAAGAAGACCACGAAAATCCTCCAAGCAGGGCATATTTAAAAATTCAGGAAAGCCTTGCGCTTTTAAACCTTTTCACGGGGAAAGATTTTCCAAAAAGCGGTGAAAGGTGTTTTGAAGCAGGAGCGTGTCCCGGCGGCTGGACTTGGGTTTTAACGAATCTTGGTGCAAGTGTTTATGCAGTTGATCGTTCTCCGTTGTGCGACAGTCTTATGAAAAATCCGCTCGTTCAGTTTGAAAGTCACGATGCTTTTACATTAAAGCCTGAAGAAATCGGATTTTGCGACTGGGTTTTCAGCGATGTAATCTGTTATCCTGAAAGGCTTTTAAAATGGGTAAAAATCTGGCTTGAAAGCGGTTTGTGCAAAAATATGATTTGTACAATAAAAATGCAGGGAGAAATTAACTGGTCTATTATAAAAGAATTCGAAGAAATTCCAAACAGTCGGATAGTTCATTTGAATTATAATAAGCATGAACTGACTTGGATTTATTCTGTCTAATTTTTTTTATTTTTTTTTGTAACTTTTAAAAGATATTTTTGTCTTTTAGAAATGACAGACATTTTAAATGTAACTTAATTTATTTTCGGTAAGGAAAATGAAACTAAAGCAAATTTTATTTTTATTCATTCTTTTTTCAGTTTTTTCATGGAATGTTTTTTCTGCGGAAAATGACGAACTTTCAAAAGAAAAAATTCTTACTCTCGAGGAATGTATTTCTCTTGCAAAAGAAAACAATCTTTCGATTAAAGTTCACAAGAATACTTTAAATGATTTAAAACGAAAGAATGAAACTTCATGGAACAGCGTAAGTCCTTCAATAAAAGGAGACGCTGCGTTTCAAGACGATTTTGTAAATAAAACTGAAAGTTTTGCCATTTCAGGTTCGTTAGGTTTAACGCTTTCTACAAATCTTTACAGCACTATCAAGGGCGCAAAATTAAATTATGAAAACGGTCTTTTAACTTATAATCAGGCTGTAAAGCAGATTGAGATGAGCGTCTGGAAAACTTTTTACGATTTAATTTATAAAACCGAATATTTTTCTTTTCAGTCTCAGAACCTTTTAACTGCAAAGAAAAATTATGAACAGAATCTTGAGAAATTCAAAAACGGCAAAATTAGTGAACTTGATGTTATGTCAAGTCGTGTAAGTTATGAACAGAAAAAGCCTGTATTAGAAGAAGCAAGAATTGATTTGACAAACAATTTAGAGCTTTTTAAGAACATTATAGGTGTCGATTTTGATGATGAAATAAAACTCGACGGTTCACTTGATTTTCTTCTCGAATTAAAAGACATAAAACTTCCTCCTAAAGAAAATCCTAGTCCTGATGTTCAGGCTGCAAAATTTGCTGTTGAGATTGCGGAAAATAATCTTTTAGCGCAGCGTTTTTCTTCTTATAGTCCTGTCATTACCGGAACTTATAAATACGGTCAGACATTAAATATTGATAATTCTTTGTGGAATGAAACATCTTCTCTCTCTGTTGGAGTTTCAATTCCGCTTGACAGTTATCTTCCATGGTCTTCTAGTGCTGTTTCTATTAATTCAAAAAAAGAATCTCTTGAATCTGCAAAATTAAATTTAGAAGACGCAGAAAAGTCTATTCGGGTGAATACTGAAAATGCTCTTAGAAAAATAAATCAGATTATTTCAATGCTTGAAGTTTCAAAAGAAACTGTTGCTCTTGCAAAAAAAACTTATGAGATGACGGAAACTGCTTACAATTATGGAAAAACAGATTTTCTTACTTTGCAAAATGCAAGCGATAATGTTTTGAATGCTGAAGTCAGTTTAAAAAATCAGGCAAAAACTCTAATGGAAACTCTTTTAGATACTGAATATCTTTTAGGGCTTGAGTTCGGAACAATATTAAAACTTTCAACAGAATAAAACGGAGGTGTTTCTAAAATGAAAATGAATAAAAAATCTTTAACTGTTTTAATTATTATAATCGCTGTGATTGTAACATTGGCTTCTGTTTTTGTAATTTCTCTAACTTCAAAAAAGTCAATTTCAAATGCAAAACGAAAACGTGCAACTTCTAATCCTACTGTGCGCACTCAAACAGCAGAAATTTTGAGTCTTCAGGATTATGTTTTAACTAATGGCGAAGTTGAATCTCAGCGTTCTGTTGCAGTTTATCCAACAATGGGAGGAAAAATTGCAGAAGTTGATGTTACTTTAGGTTCTCATGTAAATAAAGGCGATGTGATTGCAAAAGTCGATCCTTCAGAACCGGGAACTCGCTATGCTTTAAATCCTATTGAAGCGCCTATAAGCGGCAGTATTCTTACAATTCCAAGTAAAATCGGAACGACAGTAACTGTTAATTCTGAAATTACGATGATTGGTGATATAGAAAACCTTCAGATTTCTGCATCAATTCCTGAACGCTATGTTTCTGAATTAAAAACAGGATTAAAGGCAGATATTTTCCTTCAGTCTTATCCAGATGCAGTGTTTGAAGCGTTTGTAAGTCGTGTAAGTCCTGTTGTTGACAAATTAAGCCGAACAAAAGAAATAATTCTTAATTTTTCAAAAAAAGATACAAGAATAAACGCCGGAATGTTTGCTAAGGTAAAACTTTATACATCGCTTTATTCAGGTGAAATCGTAGTTCCTTCTGATGCTGTAGTTTCTGATGACGAATATTCTTATGTTTTTGTCATTGATGAAAATTCTATCGCTGAAAAACGAAATGTAAAAACTGGAAAATTAATTGACGCAAAAATTCAGATTCTTGAAGGGCTTTACGCTGGTGAAAAAGTTATTGTTGAAGGTATGCTCTCTGTTTCTGATGGAATAAAGGTAAATGACATTTCAAATTCTGCTTTAAATCAAGAGGAATCAGAACCTTCATCTGATGTTAAAAACAATCTTTAAAATGATTTAATTTTTTGGATATTTTATTTTTACAAATCTTAAAAACGATTTTTGTATTTTATAAGGTTAAAAAGGTTTAACTAATGAGTATAGCAAGAAAAAATCTTGAACATCCTGTTCTAGTATTAATTGTATTTGCACTTTTAGCTGCAGTAGGTCTTTTTACATTGAAAAATGTCGCACTGGGACTATTTCCGGATATTGATTCACCTTATGTAATGGTTTCTGCAACTTACGCAAACGCAGGACCTGAGTCAGTAGAAAAAACTGTAACAGAAATTCTTGAGGGCGCCTTAATCAGCGTAAACGGATTAAAAAATTTGTATTCCACTTCTACAGAATCAGGAACTTCAATTCAGCTTGAATTTAATTATGGAATCGACATAGAATCCGCGGTAAACGATATTCGTGATAAATTAGGGCGCGTTCAACGCCAGCTTCCAGATGATGTTGATTCTCCAACGATTTTCAGATTCAATGGAGATTCAAAGCCGATTATGAGAATTGCAGTTCGGGGAAACAGATCTCTTTCAGATATAAAAGAAATTGCCGAAGATACGATTTCAGATATTTTTGAACAGGCCGATGGAGTTGCCGAAGCGTCTGTAATGGGTGGAAAAA
>JAEDFA010000077.1 GCA_016293005.1 Treponema sp. | reverse complement strand
CATTTGCAAAAGGAACTGCTACTGTTGCTCAGCTTGTTGCAGAAGCTACAGGACGCGGTGCAATGACTGTTGTCGGTGGAGGTGATTCTGTTGCTGCTGTAAATAAATTCAACCTAGCTGACAAAATGAGTCACGTTTCAACTGGTGGTGGAGCTTCTTTGGAATTCCTTGAAGGAAAAACACTTCCTGGAATTGCTATTCTTGCAACAAAATAATTTTGAACATTAAAATGAATTAAAAAATAAATCCGATAAAATGCTTTTTCGGGTTTAAAAATAAAAATGCTGAACAGATGGTTTTCATTTTTTCAGCATTTTTTATTTTAGTTTCATGTTGACTGAATTACTCGTTTTTTTGTATTGTTTTATCTATGAAATATCTTTTGATTTTTTTTATTTCGATGGTTCCGTTGATTGAACTTCGTGGTGCAATTCCTGTTGCAGCAGCATGGAATCTGATGAACACTGATGATTTATTTTCAATTATTTTCTGTTATTCTATTTGTATACTTGGAAATATGCTTCCTGTTCCTGTAATTTATCTTTTTGCAAGAAAATTTCTTGAATGGGGATGTGATAAACGCTATATCGGAAAGATGTGTATGTTTTTTATTGAAAAAGGTAAAAAAGGCGGTGAAAAATTGCAGTCAAAAGTTGGACGAGGACTTTTTTTTGCGCTTTTTTTGTTTGTAGGGATTCCTCTCCCGGGAACAGGTGCATGGACTGGAACTCTTGCTGCAAGTTTTTTAAATATGAATTTTAAATCGACTGTTCTTGCCGTAACTTTAGGCGTTCTTCTTGCAGGAATAATTATGCTTCTTGCAAGTTTAGGTGTTTTTGGGGCAATTTCGTCTATAATTTCAGGTCTTTCATCAGGTGCTGAAGTTATTGTGATGCCAATGTAGGTGTAAAAATGTTTGAAAACGATAAAATTATAATCCGCGGTGCAAGGGAGCACAATTTAAAAAATATTGATATCGATATTCCAAGAAATAAACTTGTTGTAATTTCAGGGCTTTCAGGAAGCGGAAAAAGTTCCCTCGCTTTCGATACTCTTTTTGCAGAAGGTCAGCGGAGATACATGGAAAGCCTTTCTTCTTATGCAAGACAGTTTTTAGGCAGCATGGATAAACCTGATGTAGATATGATAGAAGGTTTAAGTCCTGCAATTGCAATTGAACAAAAATCTACAAATAAGAATCCCCGGTCAACTGTGGGAACAATTACAGAAATTTACGATTATTACAGACTTTTGTTTTCAAGAACAGGTCATGCGCATTGTCCTGAATGTGGAAGGGAAATCTGCGAACAGGGCGTTGACCAGATTATCGATTCAATTTTAAGCTGGCCAGAAGGAACAAAGATTCAGATTCTTTCTCCTGTAATTCGTGGAAAAAAGGGCGAGCATCAAAAAATTATTGAAGATGCAAAAAAATCGGGCTTTATCCGTGCAAGAATCGATGGAGTTACGACAAGCCTTGATGAAAATATTAAACTTGACAAGCAGAAAAAGCATACAATAGAAATCATAGTTGACAGAATCGTAATATCTCAGGATTCAAGAAAAAGGCTTTCTGATTCTGTTGAGGCCTCTCTTTCTATTTCAAACGGAATTATAATCGTTTTAAAGCGAACGGAAGATAAAGATGAAGAAGTTTTTTTCAGCCAGAAAAATGCCTGTCCTGACTGCGGAATTTCAATTCCAGAATTACAGCCTCGTCTTTTTTCTTTTAATAATCCTTTTGGCGCCTGTCCTGAATGTACCGGGCTTGGGCAAAAAATGGAATGGGATTTTTCAAAGATAATTCCTGACAAATCTTTAAGTTTTAATGAAGGAGCAATTGCGTTTTACAATCCGTCTTCAAGCTGGAATCACTGTATTTTTTCAGCAGTTGCAGAACATGCAGGCTTTTCTCTTGATACGCCGCTTAATGAGTTGTCGGAACATCAGTATTCTTATCTTGTAAACGGAAATCCAAATGAAAATCTTCACTGGATTTATAAGAAGCAGAGTGGAGAAGGCTTCAGTGAATACAATAGACCGTGGCTTGGACTTTTAAATGATGTAAAAAGGCGTTATCAGGAAGCGTGGGGAGATACTCAGCGTACAAAAATGGAAGAAAAATTTATGTCAGTTTCCGAATGTACGGTTTGTAATGGAAAACGCCTCAGAAAAGAAGCTCTTGGTGTTACAGTTGGTGGAAAAAACATAATGGAACTTTCTGCGCTTTCTGTAGAAGAATCAATAAAATTTTTTGAAAACTTAAGCCTTTCTCCGTCAGAAGAAAAAATTGCCTGTCAGCTTTTAAAAGAAATAAATTCACGCCTTAAATTTTTAAAGAATGTCGGTCTTGATTATCTTACTCTTGAGCGTCCTGCAGAAACACTTTCGGGCGGTGAGGCACAGAGAATCAGGCTTGCAACTCAAATTGGTTCAAGTTTGACTGGCGTAATGTATATTCTCGATGAACCTTCTATCGGTCTTCATCAGAGAGATAATCAGAAATTAATTGACACACTTACTTATTTAAGGGATCAGGGAAATACTGTTATTGTCGTTGAACATGATGAGCAGACTTTGCGTACGGCAGATTTTTTAATCGATATAGGACCGGGTGCAGGTATTCATGGCGGAAAGGTTGTCGCTTCTGGTACTCCTTGTGAAGTTATGAATATCGAAGAAAGTCTTACAGGTCAGTATTTAAAAGGCACTTTAAATATGAAAATTCCTGAAAAACGCAGGAAGGGGAACGGTCTTTTTATAAATTTACAGGGCGTCACTGAACACAATCTTAAAAATGTTTCTGTAGAACTTCCGCTTGGTACTTTTACTTGTATTACAGGCGTTTCAGGTTCCGGAAAATCTACACTTATGAGCGATGTTCTTTTTCCGCTTGTATCAAATAAAGTTATGCGGTCAAATCTTCCTGTTGGAAAATACGGTTCTATTTCTGGAATAGAAAACATCGATAAAGTAATTAATATTGACCAAAGTCCAATCGGTCGTACTCCAAGAAGCAATCCTGCAACTTATGTCGGCGTTTTTGATGCTATAAGAGATCTTTTTGCAAGTCTTCCAGAAGCAAAGGCAAAAGGTTATTCAAAGGGACGGTTCAGTTTTAATGTGAAAGGCGGAAGATGTGAAAATTGTCAGGGAAGTGGAACTATCACTATAGAAATGAATTTTCTTCCAGATGTCTTTATTCAGTGCGATGTCTGCAATGGAAAACGCTTTAATCGGGAAACTCTAGATGTAATGTACAAGGGTAAAAACATAAATGATGTGCTTAATATGTCAATAGAAGAAGCCTGCTCTTTCTTTCAGGGAATTCCTCACATTTCCAGAAAACTTGAAACATTAAAATCTGTAGGGCTAGGTTATATTCAATTAGGTCAGAATGCCTTAACTTTGTCAGGTGGAGAAGCTCAAAGGGTAAAACTTGCAAATGAACTTGCTCGTGTTTCAACAGGAAAAACTTTGTACATTATGGATGAACCTACGACCGGACTTCATTTTGCAGATGTAAAACTTCTGATGAATGTAATTCAGCGGCTTGTGGATCAGGGAAACACAGTTTTAATGATTGAACACAATCTCGATGTTATCTGTCAGGCAGACTGGATTATCGATATCGGGCCTGAAGGTGGTTTTAGAGGCGGAACTATAATTGCAGAAGGAACGCCTGAAGATGTTTCAAAAAATTCTGTCTCTTATACTGGAAAATTTATAAAAGAAATGCTTACAAAAGCCTCGATGTGAGTTTAGCATTCAAAACTTGTATTCATGGCTTAAATGACAAAAAAATATATTTGTGATAAAATCAAATTCATTTTAATGAAGTTTTTGTATAAAATAAAAGGCATTCTTTTTTTTCTCATATTTTTCCATTCTGGGTTTCTTTTTTCACAGGAAAATAACAGAACTGTAATTACAATCGACAATGCCAATTCAACACGCTATGAAAAAGATAAAGATACTGGAAA
Source organism: Treponema sp. (assembly GCA_016293005.1). Lineage (GTDB taxonomy): Bacteria > Spirochaetota > Spirochaetia > Treponematales > Treponemataceae > Treponema_D. Next base: position 1,530 of record JAEDFA010000077.1, on the reverse strand, counting down.
TGACTGCATAATTCTTTCTGGGAATGTAAAACTCACAGTTGAAAAAGGTTCAAATAAAAATGTAATTTCCGCTGAATCAATAAAATTTGATAGAACTAGCGATATGCTTTATGCAGAAGGTTCTGTTCATCTTGAGCAGACGACTTCAACATCAGGCTCTCAGTCTGTTACGGCATCTTCACTTATGTTCAATGCGTCAACTCTTGAAGGCGTTTTTGATGATGGGCGGGTAGTTCAAACTCAGTCCGATGCGATTAATCTTCCTAGTGGTTCAACTTTGATAGTTGCAAGCGATATTTTCGGTCGTTCTCAGTCGAATACGATTGCTTTTAAAGACGGTGTATTGACATTCTGTAACGATATAAATCCACACTGGAAAATTAAAGCGTCAAAAATCTGGCTTCTTCCCGGCGGTGAATTTTCATTTTTTAATGCGCTTCTTTTTGTAGGTCCTGTTCCCGTAATTTATCTTCCTGCTTTTTATTATCCTAAAGACGAACTTATTTTTAATCCTGTTTTTGGAATCGATCAGAGGCAGGGCTATTTTATTCAGACTACAACATATCTTTATGGAAGAAAGCCTCTCGACACATCTTCAAATTCATCTTCGTCTGACGGCGATGGAACAGAAAAACTTAAAGCGCTTTTTAATTTTATCCGTCCGTCAACATTAAAGGAACAAAAACTTGAGGGGCTTGTTCTGCACAACCTTGATACAAATTATTCGGGAAATACAACTGATTATTTAAAACTTTTAGGCGATTATTATTCAAATTTAGGCTGGCTTGTAGGGCTTGAAGGTGTTTTTAAACCAAAAGCAGTTTTTTCAAGTGTTGAATTTTCAACAAGGGTGGGTTTTACTGATACTGTTTTTAGAAACGGTGCAAAATATTCTCCGTTCAGTCCGTCGGGTGTAAAATATTACGATAAATCAAACCTTTTGGGAATAAAACTTCCTTTTCGGTATGGAATTTCCTTAAAACTTGCGTTGACAAAGCCGTTTACATTGAATTTGAATGTTCCGCTTTATTCAGATCCGTATTTTAATGATGATTTTTCAACCAGAAATGAAACGATGGACTGGATTGGATTTTTAACTTCTTCTGTTGACCAAAGCACTGAAGAACGCACTATAAACGAAGTTTCTTCTTTTAACTGGGCACTTTCAGGTTCTTATACGATTCCACTTCCTAAGGTAATAAAACCGTATTTAAATTCGGCATCTATTTCATTTAATTCTTCTGTCGCTTTTTCTTCTTATACAACGCAGACTCTTGACACAGAAGAAATTCAAACTCAAGATGTCAGCGCATGGAAAACTTATTCCCCGAACAGAAAATTTTATTATCCGTCGCAGATAACGCCTGTAAATATTTCTGCAACAATTTCAGGAACAATTTTTTCATGGCCGCTTCAAAATTCATCAAATCAAGTTTCAAATGCGCCTTCTTTTTCACCTGCACTTATTGTGCCTGACGATTTAAAATCTGAAAAGCAAAAAGAAGAATCAAAAAAATCTGAAGAAGAAAA
>JAEDFA010000017.1 GCA_016293005.1 Treponema sp. | reverse complement strand
CGTTTTCCATTACGGCTACACAAGAGTTTGTTGTTCCTAAGTCAATACCAATAATCTTAGACATTTTTTCTAACCTCTATATTCGATATTATATGCTATTTTGAAACAGGAACACTCACCATCACTTTTGCATGACGAATGATTTTTCCGTTCAATTTGTAACCCTTTAAATAAACTTGTTTTAAAGTTTCTTTTTTTGCTTTTTCGTCTTCTACACGACCGATAGCTTCGTGCTCTTCAGGATTAAATTCATCGCCTTCTTTTGCGAAATTTGACAATCCGTATTTATCTTCGAGCATTTTTACAAGATTCTTATTAATCATCTTGATTCCGTCTGCAATTGATTTTACATCTTTTGCATCTTTTGCCGCATCAATTGTCCTGTCAAAATTATCAAGGCTATCTAGCAAATCTGAAAGAAGCGAAGCATTTGCATAAGCGATTGCATCATCTTTTTGCTGCATCATCCGTTTGCGCCAGTTTTCGTTTTCGGCTGCTTTGTAAAGAGCCTGAGTTTTTAAATCCTGAACTTCTTTTTCAAGAGCACTGATTTTTTCTGCATCAGTCAATTCTTTTTGTTCTTCTGCAGAATCTGTTTTTTCTCCGGCATTTTCTGAAGTTTCTGCAGAATTTTCAGAAACATTTTTTTCAGTTTCACAAGATGCCTGCTCCTGAGTTTCTGCATTTTCATTTTTGTTTTCTTCTGACATAACAAATCCTTTTTTCTTTAGTCATTTTAAATTTACAAATAATCTGTATTATTCGTCAATAAAAAAAATAAAATTTTTAACATTTTATTTTAATTCTGATTTAAAATTGCCATAGGATATTCTCCGGTAAAACAGCCTTTACAAAAACCGTACTGTTCCTTATTACATGAGCGTAACGCTTCAAACATTCCTTCTACAGAAATAAAAGCAAGGGAATCAGCACCAATTTCTTTTCTGACTTCTTCAACATCATGACCTGAAGAAATTAATTCCGCTTTTGTTGGAGTATCAATTCCTAAATGACACGGAAATTTTACAGGAGCAGAACTAACTCTGAAATGAACTTCCTTTGCGCCTGCCCTTTTCAAAATCTGAACTAAACGGCGGCTTGTAGTTCCGCGGACTATTGAATCGTCGATTACAATAACGCGTTTTCCGTACAAATCGTTTTTTAACGCATTCAGTTTTACAAAAACCATATTTTCGCGGTCTTTTTGAGTCGGAGCAATAAAAGTTCTTCCGATATATTTATTTTTTACAACTCCCATGGCATACGGAATTCCTGAAGCTCGAGCATAACCCATTGCCGCTCCAAGACCTGAATCTGGAACGCCGACAACAACATCTGCTTCAACCGGACTTTCCTTTGCAAGCTGTTCACCCATTTTATAGCGCGCTTCCTGAACAGAAATTCCGTCGATAATTGAATCAGGGCGGGCAAAATAAACATATTCAAAAATGCAGGAGCGTTTTGAAGTTTTTTCACCAAAATCGAAAGAAAGTACGCCATCTTGATTTATAATTACGATTTCACCAGGACGAATATCACGGACAAAAATTCCGTTCATAGCATCAATTGCGCAAGATTCGCTTGCAAGAACCCAGCCTCCTTCAACCTGCCCAAGACACAAAGGTCTTATTCCATTTGAGTCCCGTGCGCCAATTAAAGCATCTTTTGTCATAACACAAAGCGCAAAAGAGCCTTTTATCATCTGAATAGTATCTGTCAAAGCCCTTTCAAGACCTTTTTTATAACCGCGTGCAATCAATTTTACAATTACTTCAGTATCGCTTGAAGAACTGAAAGTCGCGCCTGTTTCTTCAAACATTTCACGAAGTTGAACATAATTTACAAGCTGACCATTGTGAGCAACAGCAACAGAACCGAGTTTTGACTGAATCAGCATAGGCTGTGCGTTTTCAATTGTCTTTGACCCTGCAGTTGCATAACGGACATGACCTACAGAAATAAAACCGTTTAAATCAGTAAGATGTTCAAGATTAAAAACATCAGAAACAAGCCCCATTGCTTTGTGAATTTTTACATTTTCTCCATCTGAAACGCAAATTCCTGCACTTTCCTGACCGCGATGCTGAAGAGAAACAAGCGCGTAATAACTTAAAACCGCAGCATTTTTCTTCCCTGCCTTTATTTTTTCGTCTTCTGGATTTAAATATACACCGACAACGCCACATTCATCATGAAATTTATCTTCACATTCGTTATAAAATTCCTGCATTTTTGTTTCCTAGTTTGAAAAAGATTTTAACTTTTTATAAAAAAAACAATTGTCATCGGCAAAAACAATTGGCAAAACCTGATTTTAAATCAATTTTTAAATCGAAAAAGCAAAAATATTAAAAAAATCTAAATATTTACGCCTTCACTGACAGCTTTTTCTGCATCAGAAATAAGTTTTTTTCTGAATGAGAGAAGTTTCTCTTTTAATTCTGGATATTTAATAGAAAGAATCTGAACTGCAAGATATCCTGCATTTTTTGCATTTCCGATTCCGACAGTAGCAACAGGAATCTGAGGAGGCATCTGTACAATAGAAAGAAGCGCATCAAGACCTAAAAGTCCGTTTGAATTTTGAGAAATACATTCAAGCGGAACACCGATTACAGGCAAAACAGTAAGCCCTGCAATAACGCCCGGAAGAGCGGCTGCAAGACCTGCTCCTGCAATAATCACTTCAAAACCGTCTTTTTCAATCTGCTTTACAGTTGAACTTAAAACTTCGTGTGCTCTGTGCGCTGAAATTATAAAAGCCTTGTATTCAACTCCGAATTCTTTTAAAACATCGCACGCCTTACTCATTTTTTCAGTATCAGATTTAGACCCGAAAAAAATTGCAACTTTCATATACGCATCCTTACAAAATATAGTTAAAAGAGAATTTAAATATCTTTATGAATAAAATATATCACAAAACAGAAGTTTTATTCTAGGAGTCTGGTTCACAGCGCATTTAAATCTTAAAAAAAAGCAAAAAATCTTTTTATTGACACCTGATGATGTAAGTGTTAAAATTAAAAACTACTATTTACATACAAAAAAAAGGAATAAAAAATGAAAAAAGCGACTTATACTATCGGTGCTGTAATAATTCTTGTGCTTGCGGCATTTTCTTTTGTTTTTACAGGTTCACTTGGTGGCTGTCAGGCACTTCAAGGAGAATCTTTCGGAAGTTATGACGGAACAAACATCAGATACGAGCAGAATTCTGATTTCGTAAATTATATTGCTGCGTATTCAGACTACTACAAAAACAATGGAATCAACATTACAGAAGAAAACCAATATTATGTTTTCAAACTCGCATTCGAGACAACTGTAAAACAACTTGCAACAGAAAAAGCCGTAAAAAAAAGCCATTATCAGAGTTCTGATTTTCAAGTAAACATGGCATTAAAAAACCAGTTCTTAGACAAAAACGGTTCATTCGATAAAAAAAGATACAATCAGACAGACAAAATGCATCTTGAATCAATGATGCAGCAAATAAAAGAAAACATCACAAGAACCCAGTACAATAAAGACAACTTTGGCGGCGAATCTTTCGGAGATTTTACTCTTTATGGTTTAAAAACAAACGAAAACGAAATCGCATTTGTAAAAGAAATGAACAAAACACTCCGTTCTTTCAACCTTGCATCTTTTAAAATGAGCGATTACCCGGATTCAGAAAAAATTGCATACGCAAAAGAAAATATCCAGAAATTCAAAAAATACGATATGGATGTCCTTACTTTCAACTCAAAAAACGAAGCACTTTCAACTTTAGAAAAAATCAAAAAAGAAGAAATCACATTTGCAGAAGCTGCATCTCTTTCAACAAGAACATATTCAAATGAAACTGGAAAACTTCGCTATTCATATTTCTATCAGATTGAACCAATTTTCAAAAATGCCGAGGACTCTAAAAAACTTGAAAGTCTTGCAAAAGATGAAGTTTCAGAACCTTATGAAACAACAATCGGCTATTCAATTTTCCGTGCCAACCAGAGCGTAACAGAACCAGATTTTTCAAATCAAGACGACATCAAGACTGTTTCTACATACATAACTCAGTATGATTTTGCAAGAATTCAGGATTACTTTACAGAAAAGGCAAAATCATTTACAGAAGTTGCAAAAGCAAAAGGTTTCAATTCAGCTTGCAAGCAGTTTGACATCACAAAAAAAGAACTAAACGACCTTTCATTAAATTACGGAAATTCAAGTTTAATCAAATCAATAGAATCTCAAGAAGGTCTTTACGGGCTTGACAAAAACGAAGATTTCCTCAAAAAAGCATTCTCCCTTAAACAAAACGAACTTTCAGAACCAATTATCATAAGTTCAAGTGTAATCGTTCTTCAGTTTACAAAACAGTCAGAAAATCAGACTCAAATAGAAGACAGCGTAATCACAAATGAATTCGTAACTTTTGATACACAGAGCGCAGATTATGCAATCATGAACAGTCCAAAACTAAAAAACAACTTTGATAAAATTTACACAAAAATTTTCAAGCGAAGTTAAAGCGTGAACGAAAATTCATCAAAGCCCTGTCTGATTAAAACCAGTCAGGGCTTTTGCGTTAAATACAAAGAAAAATTTCTCTATTCAAAATACAATCCTCAAAAAACAATTTTAAATTTAATAGAAAAAATAGAGCTCCTTCCAGGAACGATTATTATAGCAGCCTCCCCTGTAATGCCATACGGAATAAAAAATCTCATAGAGAAACTTCCAAGAGACTGCATGATTTTAGCCGTAGAATTTGATGCAAATCTTTTTGAATTTTCAAAACCTTATTTAGAAGAATATTCAAATTTTTCACCAGAAAAAATACAAATTCTTTCAAAAAACGATATTTTAAACTTTCATAAACTTCTTCAGCAAAAAAATCCATGCCTTGAAAACGGTTTTTTGCTTCCTCCGCACGGAACTTTTAAACGAGCCGTCAAAATTGATTTTTCAGGTGGCGTTCAGTTTCATAAAGAGCTTTACGAATCTTTTCTTCAAACAGTACAGAACGCAATCGGAACTTTTTTTAAAAATCAGATAACGCTTTCAAAATTCGCAAGAAAATATTTTCACAATCTTTTCAGGAATATGACAAAAATTCCTGATTCAGTTCCGCTTAAATCGCTTGAAAAATCAGTTTCAAAACCGATTCTCATTCTTGGAACAGGCTCTTCAGTCGAAGATACGCTGGAGAAAATCAAAAATAATTTCAGCAAATTCTTCATAATTTCACTTGATGCAACAGTTCCCGCATTAAAAGATTATAAAATTCACTGCGATGCTGTAATCTGTGAAGAATGTCAGTGCGTAATTTCAAAAATGTTTATCGGAAGCCACAAAACTTTTCCGCTTGCAATCACAGGCCTTACAAGTGCACCAAAAACAGTATCGTTTTCTACAAAAGAACTTTCATATTTCATTCCATTTTTTGCAGACTGCACAGCTTTAAAAAACATCATCAGCATGAAAAACTTTCCGCCAAAAATAAATCCGTTCGGTTCAGTTGGAATTACCGCTTTATACTTTGCACTTTTTTTAAGAAAAAACAATACAATCCCGATTTTTTTCTCAGGGCTTGATTTTTCTTTTGAAAACAACTTTACGCATGCAAAAAATTCCCTTCCATACAAAAACCTTCTTTTTATGCAGAACAAAATCAAACCAATTCAAAATTTATCACCTGTCTTTGCAGAAGGAAATTTAAAAATTCTTGATAAAAATAAAAAAACTGTAAACACGACAAAAGCACTTTTAAATTATTCACAACTTTTTTCACTTTTTGAAAACGAAAAAAATCTTTTTGACATAAGAAAAAAAGGGCTTAAACTAAACATTAAAGACGGTATTATTTTTTTTGAAGAAATCTTAAATTCAGAAATTAAACAAGAATCTTCCACCGTAAAATTCAATCATTTTTCAGAAGAAGAAAAAATAGAATTAAAACAAGAAATAAGAAAGTTTTTTTTACAAGAAATAAACGCTCTTGAGGAAGCAAAAAAAATCTTAAAAGGCGAAGTAAATATTTCTGAAAACGAGAAAACAAAAAAACTCAAAGCCATTTTCATCCCAAGGGAATACCTTTACCTTCATTTTCCAGACGGTTACAAGTTTTCCCTTGATCTTTCATTTTTAAAACGCGTAAGAGCCGAAATGGATTTTTTTCTAAAAGAGTTTAAAACTGACCTTACGCTTTTAGACGATTAAAGTTCAAACTAAAATTCTCAAAACACATTAGAAAATTATAAAATCTTTAATCAGCCTCATTGTCTTTTAAAACTGCAAGGAATGCTGACTGCGGAAGTTCAACATCACCGAACATTTTCATGCGTTTTTTACCTTCTTTCTGTTTTTCAAGAAGTTTTCGTTTTCGCGTAATATCACCACCGTAACATTTTGCAAGAACATCTTTTCTGACAGGATTTACAGTTTCACGTGCAATAATCTGACTTCCGATTGCCCCTTGAATTGCAACTTTAAACTGCTGACGAGAAATTTCACCTTTAAGCCGCTCACAGATTTTTCTTGCCCTCTCACTTGCATTTTCTTTAAATGTAAGCTGACTTAGCGCATCAACCATTTTTCCGTTCAGTAAAATATCAACTTTTACAAGTTCTGTCGGACGGTAACCAATAACTTCGTAATCAAAAGAAGCATATCCACGGCTGTAACTTTTTAACTTATCATAAAAATCGAAAAGAACTTCGCTCAAAGGCATTTCGTAAGTAAGTTCAACTCTTTTTTCATCAAGATAAGTCATATTAGTCTGCTCGCCCCTCTTCTGTTTGCACAATTCCATAATAGAACCAAGATAAGTAGCAGGCGTTATGATGGACGCTTTTATGTAAGGCTCTTCACTTGAGCGGATTTTTCCCTGAGGATACTCTGACGGATTATCAATAAAAATCTGTTCACCGTCTGTAAGTTCAACCTTATACCGTACGCTCGGTGCAGTAAAAATTACAGCCTGATTATAATCTCTTTCAAGGCGTTCCTGAATTATTTCAAGGTGCAGAAGACCTAAAAAGCCGCATCTGAAACCGTTTCCAAGCGCAATTGAATTATCTTTTTCATAGACAAGACTTGCATCATTTAATTTTAACTTTTCAAGGCTTTCTTTTAATTCTTCATAATCATTTGAATCCATAGGATAAATAGAAGAATATACTACAGGTTTTACTTCTTTAAAACCTGAAAGAGGTTCTTTTGCAGGATTCTGCTGAAGCGTTAAAGTATCCCCAACTTTTACATCGCTTACAGTTTTTATTCCGCAGATTAAATATCCTACATCCCCGGCTTCAAGTTTTCCAGTTTCTTCATAGTCAATTTTAAAAATTCCTGCTTGTTCAACTTTGTACTCACTCGAAGTACTCATCATTTTAATTACATCGCCAGTTTTTACAGTGCCGTTTTTTACCCTGATATGAACGATTACTCCGCGATACGGATCATAGTGGCAGTCAAAAATCAAAGCCTGCAAAGGAGAAGAAGCATCCCCAGACGGTGGTGGAAAATCATTTACGATTGCTTCAAAAAGTTCGTCGATTCCTTCGCCAGTTTTTGCGCTTACAAGCTGCGTTATTGAATCATCAAGGCCTAATTCTTTATCAATCTGATGCCGGACAGCCGGAATGTCTGCACTTGGAAGATCGATTTTATTTATTACCGGAATAATTTCAAGATCCTGTTCAAGTGCCATGTACATATTGCTTACAGTCTGACTTTCAACACCCTGACTTGCATCGATAAGAAGAAGAGCACCTTCACAAGATGCAATCGCCCGGCTTACCTCATAACTGAAATCAACATGACCTGGAGTATCTACAAAATTTAATTCGTAATCGTGGCCATCTTTAGCCTTATAAGGAATCGTTACAGCTTGACTTTTAATTGTAATTCCGCGTTCACGCTCGATATCCATATTGTCAAGAATTTGATTTTTCATTTTACGCTCGTCGATAATTTTTGACTTTTGTATAAGACGGTCACTCAAAGTTGATTTTCCGTGATCAATGTGCGCAACAATGCAGAAATTGCGTTTGTATTTCATTTCCATAAAAAAACTCCATCTAAAGCCGAAAGTTCAGCCTTTAAAAATTTTAAAAATAATACGGATTATCTAAAGCAGTTACAAGGTTCATCGTAATATCAAGATATCCTTTCTTTTTTCTTCTTGTATTTATTGAAACAGAAACAGCATCTTCATCTGGAGAAAAATCAACAGAATTTACATAAATTGGATCTGTAACTGAAAAACCATATTCATCTGAAACAGAGCCTTTTATGACATCTATAACAGAATATGTTCTCTTTGAAATTGATGAAGACGGAACAAGTTCCATCCCGAAAAGAGGAATAAAAGTATAGCACAATAAATCACTTTTATAAATTTCATATCCCGGATTAGAAGGTCTTTCTTCTAAATAAATAAAGCCTGTAAAAGACTGATTATTACGGATATATTTTATTTCAAGGACAGTTTCAAAATCATAATTTCTAAAAACGCCCTGTATTTCTTCTATTGAAAGAATTCTTTTTCCGTCTACAAAAGTTATGACATCGCCTTTTTTTAAACCTGAACGGCTTGAACTTCCGCCTGGCATGACATACTGAACTTCAAGTCCCGTACTTTCAAGACCTTCTTTTTTTGTATGCCCGTAAGCAGAAGTCCATGCGTGTTTTCTTTTTCCACCGTGATACAAAAACGGAAGATCCTGCCTTAAATATTCTACAGGAATTGCAAAATTCAAGCCCTGATACTGCATGATTCCCGCAAAAACAATCGCCTGAACTTTCATTAAACTGTCTATGCAAGGACCACCAGAATTTCCAGAATTTACCGCTGCATCAATCTGAAAAACACTTCCCATCGTAAAAAGTTTTCTGTCGATTGAAGAAACAATTCCGCTTGTTACAGTTCCCTGAAGCCCTAACGGAGTTCCTATTGCAGAAATTTTATCTCCAAGATTTAAATCTTTACTTGAACCAAGTTCAAGAATAAAAGGAGGCTCTACTTCTGCCTTTAAAAGCGCGATGTCTAAAATTGCATCGTAGCCGACAACCTTACACGGAATTCTTGTCTCTGAATCTCGCATCAATTTTATGTAAAGTTTTGAAAATTTTTCATTTTTAGGGTCAACGACATCGCTTATGACATGATGATTTGTAACTATATAACCGCGTTCATCGATAAAAAATCCTGAACCGATTACAATATCTGCAAAACCAGAACCTCTTTCGATTTTTATTCCCTTGTCAACCCAGACAGTAACAGTTGCATTAAGGCAGTCTGAAATAGTTTTTGGAAGATATTTTTTATTTACACTCAACCCCGGAACATCTTTTAAATAAAGGTCAAGAAGTTTTTTTTCTAATGAAGACTCTTCTTCTTTAAAAGAATAACCGAGCGCCTTTAAAGATTTATAATATTTTACGGCATTATAATAATCTTTTTGAGAAAGCGCCAGTGAAAATTTTTCATAAACGAAGTCAGAAGTTTCTTTTAAAATATCAGAACGCAAAGAATCAGACGGAATTAAAAAACTTCTCCACATCGCCTGAACAGGTTTTTCTTCTTTCATCTCGCGGATACGATTTATTTCTGCATCAACTGCATCTTTTTCCGTGTAATCAAGTGGCTCGTAAATTTTTTGAGGCTGTTTTAAAGACGAACATGAAACAAGAATCATGGACAAAAAAACAGAAAAAAAACATTTTTTATTCAAACTACACATATAAAATCCTAAATCAAAAGTTTTCAAAATGAAAGAATATTAAAAACTTAAAAAAAGCATTAAAAGCATTTTCATTTAATTAATCTTCACCTTATTCTTCTGACGACGAATCAACTTTATTTTCGAAAACCGTTTCGCAGAAAATTTTTCCTAAAACAGAAACAACTATAAAACGGTTTTCCCCGATTTGAACTGTTTCTGTTTTTCCTTGAGTTAAAAGCGCAGAAACATTTTCCAGAATAAATTTTTCATCTGAAAGAGAACCTTTTTGTGAAATCCAGAAGAAATTTTTGTCTTCCCCTTGAAAAACATCTTTTTTAAGTAAATCTCCTTCAAAAATCTTTACCGGAATAAAATTTTCCAGGCGGACAGTTACAAGAACATTGTCAGTTTTCCGGTAGAAGCTAGATTCCTCAATTATGGAGCCGGAAGAAAAATCACTCATTTTTTTATAACGGATATCCCACTTTCCGTCCGAATCCCTATCCCAGAGAGTAATTTTATCACCATTTAAAAGATATTCTTCTGAAAAATCAGGAACTGTGTCTGCATTGCTGTCAATTTGTACCATTTTTTGATATAACGGTGTTCCTAGCAAAAAATTACCAGAAAGTTTTTTAATTATATCATCCTGATTTTTTGTATATTCTGAATATGGCGGAACCAAATCATAAATTTCAGTAACTTCACAAACACCATCTCCGTCATTGTCGATTTTTCTTGAAACAGCGCCATTGTCTTCAAAAACTGCATACGCGTACGGAAAATCGTCTTGAGTGTAAACTGCTGACTCAATTTTTGAATCTAATACAGTAAGCAAAATAAAAGCATTTTCCCGTTCTTGAGAGGGAATTACGATTTTTGAAACATTAGAAAGGACATCTTCTTTAGATGGAATAATAAAATTCTTTTTTATAAACGGAACAAAAAAATCAAGAGAAACTTTATTTTTTAAAATTTCAAGCGATAAAATATCAAACGGCGTACATAAAAAACTTGAATCCATAAAATAAAATTCGACTTCAGGATTTTCAAGAAAATCAAAAATCTTAATTTTACTTACATAAGAATAATCGGCGTAAGTCAAAATCATTTTATTTGAAAACTTAACTTCAAGAGGAACGCCAAAATCAAAAGTTGAAGAAATGTCGATTATTCCGTCATTTTCAATGTCGTATTCAAGAGTTTCCGAACGGCCGCGTGAATATTTTATTTTTAAATTGTTTTCAAGATTTTCGTCTATATCAACAAAAAAAGTTCCACTGTAAGAATTAAAATAATTTTTTACATCCTGCAAAACACTTTCTTCTGTAAAAAGACTTATTAAATCGTTTAACAGGGAAAGAGAAACAGACTCATCTGCAAAAGCAGTAAAATAATCAAAGGCTTCTTTTTGAGAAATTAGATTTGCCTTTAATGCACATACTGAATAAAGCGGATGACTTAAACCGTGAGCGACAAAAGCCTGTAAAAGTCTTTTTTGTTTTTCGCCGGAAGAAAAAATTGCGGCATAAATTTCAAGTTCAGCATCTGGAAAATCGTATTCAGGAACTTTTGAAATAAAAGAAGAAGCAATTTTTAAAACATACTCTACATCGCTTTGTTCCTGAAAAAGATTTAAACGACGCAAATTATATTCATGCTGAAAGAAAAGTTTTGCAAACCGCTTGTCGTCAGGATAAATTTTACGCGCAGAATCTACTTTTTCACGAGCTTTTAAAACAGACTCCTTATCTTTCATTTTGTAATATGCTTTAAGCCTTATAAATTCACTGTCTGCGGAATATAAAAAAGGTTTTGCATCTAAAATATTTAATGATTGAACGCATTTTCCTGTATCGCACAATAAATCGGCATATAAAATTCTTGCATTATCACGGTTGTAATCTACCCACTGACCGTTTGTAAATGCTTTTGAAAGAAGATTTAAAACTTCACTCTTAGTTTCACCAAGCGCAAAAGAAGAAAAAGCCTTAATGTACCATAAATCCGCAACTGATGAATCATAAGAAAGACCTGCTTCTGCCTGCATCAATGCATTCCCATAATCTTTAGAAGCAAGAAAAGACTCGGCAAGTTTTAAACACCTGACAGAAGTTTTCCTGTTTACATCAAGAGAAGAAAAATCCTGAGAAAAAAATAAATTTGAAAATAAAACTGAAAAAAAGAAAACGAATACAGATTTCTTCATTGTATCCTCAAAACTCATCATGGAAAATCTAATTTTTTAAATTCCATTTATTTTTGAACCCAGTCTTTATAACCGAAAAGACTTCCAGGAATAAATTTAATTTCCTGCAAAGGCGAATAAAGTTCCTGAACAAGAGGAATTAAATCTTTATGAATCTTTTTTACATGCCAGTCCGTAAAAACATCTGAAATATTTTTATATTTTCCAAAAGAAGTTTTAACTTCGTCGCTTGTTTCAAAGTTTTTTATACATAGCGGGAAAGATTTTTCATAAAATGTAAGGGTGTTTCCGTTTGCATAAAAAATGATTTTTATTCCGTCTAAGGCTTTTTCAACTTTTACAGAACCAAAAGGAAAAACATAAGTTCCTTCACTTTCAATTATAGCAGAAAAACCCTTTTCAGTCGCTATTTTTTTCCGTTTTTTTATGAAAATTACATTATTTTTAACCGTCAAAGACCAGATAGAAATATTTTCAAAAAAATCAGATTTTTTTTCAGCTGAACGCTCAATTTTATTTAAAAATTCTTCTATTACACCAAAACTTATCCGCTTTTCTTCCATAAATAAGTCGAATGTTCTGTACAAAACTCTTATCTTAATCGCTTCAGGAAGTTTTTGAAATGTATCAAGCGAGAAATAAACTTTTTTCTCTGGACCTGAAAAATCGCTTTGAATTTCAAAAGAATCTGAACAACCTCTTAAAAAAACTTCGTCCGCCAAAGCCTTTTTTCCGCCTGAAAGAACCGCTTTATCCCACCCGGGGAAAAAATCATTTAAAAACGGAATCAATTTTAACCTGATTTTATTTCTTAAATAATCTTCGCAAGAGTTTGTTGAATCAGTTACCCATTTTATATTGAAAAAATTAAGATATTCTTCAATCTGACTCCTTGTCACATTTAAAAGCGGGCGATAGAAAATTTCCCTCTTTTCAAAAATTCCTTGTAAACCTCCGCGGCTTCCCTGTAAAAACCTCATGAGCAAAGTTTCACACTGGTCGTTTTTATTGTGTGCAACACAGAAAATAGAAGAATTATGCTTTTCTGCGAATTTAAAAAATGCCTTGTACCTGAGAAAACGAGCGGCTTCTTCTATTCCGTTTGATCTTTTTTCAGCACATTCAAAAACTTCACCGCGCCTTAATGAATAAATTTCACATTCAACATTAATCCCATTCTTTTTAAAAGTTTTGCAGAGGCTTTTTACATATTCACAATCAGAATCGCTTTCTTCATCCGCTCTGATTTTGTGGTTCACGGAAATTATTTTTAATGGAAATCCTTTTTTTAACGAAAGATGACAGAGAGAAACTAAAAGCGAAATGCTGTCCGCACCGCCTGAAACGCCTGCACAGACTGTAACTTTTTCTGTAAGGACAATTTTATTCTTTTCAAAAAATGATGAAACCTGAAAATCAAATTCAGATACTAAAGTATTTTCTTTCATATAGTAAAAAAGGCCCGTAAATAAACGAGCCTTAAAAATTTGAAGATTATCTCTAAAGAAACCTCTGTAAACTTTAGTTTTATTAGAGATTTTATTATCTTGCAGGAGAAATGCTTACAAGAGATGCTTCTTTATCAGAAAGGATTGTTACATCTTTTCCAAGATTTAAATCTTTTACGCAAAGTTCATCACCAATGTTTAATGCAGAAACATCTACAACGATTGATTCTGGTAAAGAACCGATAACTGTAGAAAGTCTGATTTCTGGAAGATGTTTTACCATGAAACCACCTTTTAAAACACCAGCTGCAGTTCCTGTATAATGGATTTTCATTTTTACAACAAGTTTTTCATCTTTTGCAGGAACAAAGAAATCTGCATGAAGAACTTTATCTGTTCTGATATTGTATTCAGTATCTTTAATCAAAGCGACATTTTCTTTTCCGTCAACATTTAAGATAACTGAAGTTGTTGCAGTAATTGAACGCCATACTTTTTCGAATTCTGTACCGTTTACTTCAAGCATTGTAGCTTCGCCTTTGTCGTTGTACATTACGGCCGGGATACTACCTACTTCACGAAGTTTTTTAGCAGCGCTTTTACCTGTTACAGTACGCACTTTTGCATTGATAGTCTGCTTACTCATTTTCTAAAGCTCCTTATATCCTTTTAATTAAATAAGTTTGAATATTTTATCAAAATTAATAAAAATTGTAAATCCCTGATTTTTATACAATCATTTGAAAAGATAAGTTTTTTTTAGGTTTTCTAAAGTAAAAGTGTTTTTTTCCGATATTGAATTAAGGACTTCTATATTTTCAGGAAAGCCTTACACGTAACTTAATTTTTCGAGGGAAAGCATGAATAAAATTATTTTTCCGGCATTTTTTGCATTTTCAGTTTTTATTCTTTTCAGCTGCAAATCTACTCCACAGCGCGATAAATTCATTGACCTTGTAAAACAGGATAAAAATCAGGAAGCAAAAGGACGATTTACTTATTCTGACGACATAAACGAAACCGACGAAGATTTAAACACAGCCCTGCATATCGCTGCAATGAAAAATAACCAGGCGCTTCTAGAATTCTTGATTTCCAAAGGAGCAAAAACTGATTTAAAAAATTTCTACGGAAAAACTCCGCTTCACCTTGCAATTGACAATAACAGTTATGAATGCGCTTCGATTCTTTCTCAAATCGGTGAAAATCTTTATGCAGTTGATGATGAAACAGGTCAGACTGCACTGGAAAAAGGACTTTCAAAAAGCGAAGATTACTACAACCTTTTCATTACGGAAACTACAGGAAAATTAAAAGATTACCAGGGAAGAACTTTAGTTCACTATTTTGCGCAGACACAGGATTCTCTGGGACTTGAACTTTCAAAAGAACGGGGACTTGAACTTTCTGAAAAAGACAATGCAGGACTTACACCGCTTGACCTTGCATTTCAGAACGCAAAAGATCCGCATTCAGCAGAAATTGCTGCAACTCTCATAATGTATGGCGCAGACCAGGTAAAAACAGAATTTTCATATTTTCAGGATGCAATCTCAAACAGAAACCTCGACATGAGACTTGAAGATGGTCAAACGCCCCTCCACATCGCATCGATTTTAGGTCATACGGGAATTGCACACTATCTTCTTGAAAACAATGCCCAGACAAATGTTCAGGACTCAACAGGAACAACACCTCTTCACGAAGCGGTAAGATACGGAAACCTTGAAATCGTTCAAATGATTTTAAATGCAGGCGCAAATGTAAACGCAAAAGACAACCTTGGAAAAACACCAATTCTTCTTGCAATACCAGAAAAAAACAGTCTTGAAATCTACAAAACGCTTTTAAAATTTAAGGCAGACGCAACAGAAAAAGACATGTACGGAGATACTGCCCTTCACACAGCAACGATGACAAATGTTCCGGTTGCAGTTCTACAGGAATTAGTAAACGGAGGCGCTGAAATAAATGCAAGAAATAAAGAAGGAGTTACAGCTCTTCTAGTCGCACTTGAAAACCACAACCTTCAGCATGTTCAGTTTTACGCATCTCACGGAGCAGACATTCATTCAAAAGACAATAAAGGCTCATCTCCTCTTAAAATCGCACTTGCATCAAAAGACAATTTTCTTGAAATGATTATAAACCGATACAACATCGATTCAAGAGATTCTCAAGGAAACACGCCGCTTCACATTGCAATTTTAGAAGATGCAAGCCTTGCAAAAATTCAGCTTATTTTAAGCCTCACAAACGATGTAAACCAGCGAAATTCAGAAGGAAACAACGCCCTGTTCCTTGCAATTATAAAAAACAGAGAAAAAGTCGGAAATCTTCTTCTTGCAAAAGGTGCAGATATTTTTTCGACAAACAATTTGAATTATTCTCCGCTAAGACTTGCTCTTAAAGCAGGAGGCTCTGTTATGGAATGGCTTATAACACCTCAGACAGTAAAACAGACTGATGGAAGCGGCAATACAGTCCTTCATTATGCTGCAGAATGGGAAGTTTTAGATGCAATTGAAAATTTAATTGTAAAAGGAGTAAATCCTCAAAGTCAAAACGCAAACGGAGAAACACCGTTATTCAATGCCGTAAAAACGAACAATTCGGACCTTGTAGACCTTTTAATTTCAAAAGGATGCAAAGTAAATCAGAGAGATAATCTTGGAAGCACACCTTTACATCATGCAGTCCGCTGGGAAGCGCCGAAAGCTGTAATCAAACTCATCGAAAAAGGTGCAAATGTAAACGCGCAGAACATTTCAGGAAAATCACCGCTTTCAGAAGCAGTTCTTGCAGGCAAACTTGAAACAGTAAAACTTCTTTTAGCATCAAACGCAGATTCCAACTCAAGCGACATCACGGGAAGAACTGTTTTAATGGATGCCATACGAGGACAAAATCCTCAAATCGTAAAACTTCTTCTTCAAAACAACGCAAGCGTTCACATTCAGGAAACAAACGGACGGAATTCTTACCACGAAGCTGCCCTCACGGGAAACATAGAAATAATAAACATCATAAAAAATGCAGGCGGCAATCCACTTTCAAGGGATAAAAACGGAAACACACCGTTCAGTTTAAGCCTTTCACTCGGCGAAAATGTAATGAAAGCAGTTTTAGGAAACGACAAATACATTCAGGATTCAGACGGAAATACACCGGTTCATGTAATCGTAAAAAACAACGGAAGAATAAAAGATATAGAATTTTTAATTAACGAAAAATATCCGATTGATACAAGGAATTCTGAAGGTTACACTCCGTTAGGAATCGCCGTAAAGAACAATAAAACTGAAATTGCAGAAATTCTCCTTAAAAACAAAGCAAATCCGTTTATTTCGATTGACAAGCAGGGAAACAACGCAGTTATTCTTGCGCTAAAAAAAGGAGAGCCAAAAATGCTTTCAAATATCGTAAAATACAGCGGAACTTTAACAGATATTCAGGGAAACACAATTCTTCACTATGCGGCAAAAATCTCTGATGCTTCGACAGTAAAAACACTTATTTCTTACGGCCTTGATATAAACGCCAGAAACATAAGCGGAGAAACTCCTTACGACACGGCAGAAAGGTGGAACAGAAAACAGATTGCACAGATTTTAACTAAAACTGAATAAAAAAAGTTTAAAATTATTGATTTTCAAAAAAGATATCAGCAATTTTTCCAAACGCGCTGTTTTCTTTTTGAAGTTCTTTAGAGCCTCTTGTAATCTTGCAGAGGCTCATATTATATTTTTTTGCGATTTCCCTTTGAGGCGTACCGGACTTTAATTCCTTTACGATAAGCCATCTTTGCGCAAAATCAAACCTCTCTGACGGAGTAAAAAGGCAATTCAAAAAATCTTTTAAAAGAGATTTATCTTTCACAGAAAAAATTATATCGCACAGTTCATCGTAATTTTCCTGAAAACACTCTTTCTGTTTATCCTGAAAATCCATATTTACCTCAAAGATATTTTTCGCATAAAAGACAGGTACCTTCGATAATTGCTTCGTGTTCTTTTGGAGCAATTCGTTCATAAAGTGAAGACGGCGTATCATCTTTTAATACAGGAACTTTTTTTTGAAGAAGAATTTTTCCCGCATCACATTCTGAAGTTACAAAATGAATCGTACAGCCGCTTTCTTTTTCACCGCTTTGCAAAACAGCTTCGTGAACATGATGTCCCCACATCCCCACTCCACCAAATTTTGGAAGAAGAGCAGGATGAAGGTTTATGATTTTGTTTTCGTATTCTTTTAAAATATTCCCGGACAAAACTGTAAGATAACCAGCCTGAACGAGCGCTTCAATTTTAAAATTTTTGCAAACCTCTAAAACTTTATTGCTGACGCAAAGACGCTTTTCATCGCGAGAAGCTAGAACAGCATTTTCTTTACCCATTACGCTGTACGGACTTAAAACTTGAACAGGAATGCCTTCTGAAGATGCACGAGTTAAAGCGTAAACATCTTTTCTATCGCTTATTACAAGCGCTATCACATAAGGACAATCCTGGTGAGATTTTTCATAATCAATTAACGCCTGAAGATTCGTTCCACCACCGGAAACCAAAACAGCTATTCTTTTCATTTTTTAACCGTAAAATTTTAAAGTTTACTCAAACAAAACTTTTTCTTTTTGAGTTTCCGCCTTTCCTTCTGCATAAGAAACGCGTCCGATTTTAAATGCCTTTAAATCTTCTGAATCATCGCGGTGATATTTTGAAGAATTTTCGTTGAACATAGAAACAATGCCGTCTGCAGAAGAAGCATCAACTGCAAGAACAAAACCGATTCCCATGTTGAAAGTATTGTAAATGGAATTGACATCTGCACCGCGCCGGATAAGTTCATTGAAAATTGGAGGAATTGTCCAGCTGTCTTTTTTGATTACAGAAATAAGCTGCTTTCCGTCTTTACTTTTTGGATACATTCTTGGAATATTTTCGTAAAATCCACCGCCTGTAACATGAACCATTCCGTGAACTGCATTTTTATATTTTGAAAGAACTTCTATAACCGGCTTTACATAAATTCTTGTAGGAGTTAAAAGAACTTCACCAATTGTTTTTCCAGAATCTTTTCCATCTACAATAAATTTATCATCAAAATTTGAAACAAGTTTTCTTACGAGACTGAAACCGTTAGAATGAACGCCTGTAGATGAAAGACCGATTAAAACATCACCTTCAGAGATTTTTTCTCCAGTAATCATTTCGTCTTTTTCACCGACACCGACACCAAAACCTGCCAAATCATATTTTCCAATATCGTAAAAACCAGGCATTTCTGCAGTTTCACCACCTAAAAGAGCGCAGCCTGTCATAACACAACCATCTGCAACGCCTTTTACTAAATCAGAAGCAACATCTGCCTCAAGTTTTCCGCAGGCAACATAATCCAAAAAGAAAAGAGTCTGAACGCCTGAACACAAAATGTCATTTACGCTCATGGCAACGCAATCGATTCCGACAGTATCGTATTTTTTTAACTGAAACGCAACATCAAGTTTTGTTCCAACACCGTCAGTTCCGCTTACCATGACAGGATTCTTTAAACCTTTTGGAATTTCAAACATTCCATTGAAACTTCCTAAACCTGTTAAAAGCCCTGGAATTGCTGTTCTTTTTGCATGTTCCTTATATTTATCTACAGCGCGATAACCTTCTTCAACATCAACACCAGATTCTTTGTAACTTGCCATCTTGCACTCCCGCAAAGAAAAACTTTTGACATTTAAAAATGCCAGTAATAAAAAAGAATTTGCAACGCAAACTAAAAATGTGAAAGCTGAAAAGCTTTTTCAAGATTTCTTAGAATTATATATGTTTTTTCTATTTTTGGGAATATTAAGTTACTTGAGTTTTAACATTTTAAATTTTACAGTTTTTTCATAAGGCACTAAAAAACTAAAATTTCATAAAAATTCACAAATAAAATCATTTTTTTCCTTCAAGAAGTCCATGCTCAAAAAAACTAAAATGAGAATCTTGTGTCAGAATCAAATGATCGATTACAGGAATTCCTATAATTTCACCGGCCTCTACAAGCCTTCTTGTAGTTTCAATATCTTCATTTGACGGAGTTACAGAACCTGAAGGGTGATTGTGGCATAAAATCAACGAAGATGCGTTTTCCTTTACAGCAAGAGAAAAAATTTCACGCGGATGAACGACAGTATAATTTACAGTTCCGACAGAAGCAACATGAATGTCGATAATTTCATTTGCACCTGAAAGCATTACAGAAAGAAAATGTTCCTGTTTTGTCAAAGTATAATGAGTGACAAAAGGAATTAAGTCTTCAGGTGTTTTTATTTTTATTCCTTTGTGGCAAAAAAACCTTCGCCCAAGTTCAAGGCTAGAAGCAATTGCAAGAGCCTTACTATGCCCTATTCCTTGAATTTTTAAAAGTTCAGGAATTATTTTTTCTGCTTTCGTCTGACATAAAACCCTGCATACTTTGAAACTCATCTCTTCTAAAGACAAAGTTTTTGTACCACTTCCTAAAATCATCATGACAAGTTCTTCATCGCTTGGAAAATTTATTCCGCGCTGCATTGTCATTTCCCGTATCTGCGGTTTTGGTTTTCTTTTTGTTTGAATTCTATTTTCACTTTTCATCATTATTTAAATAGCCGATTTTATATGGTTTTCGGCAATCTAAAATGAAAAAAAAGTGAAAAAGTTTTATGCTTTTTGTAATAATTAACTATATAAAAATAAAGTTATTTAATTAAATTCCGTGCAAGAATGTTTTCAAGCTCAGGATGTTTTTGAATATCGTTTTTTAAACTTTCTTCACGCGCTTTATTTACATAATCCTTGCTCTGGAAAGAATATGTAAAGTTTGTGTGAACATCGTAAGTTCCTTTCATTAAAGCGTAAGCATCTTCTGTCATTACAAGTTCTTCGTCTGTAGGAATTACAAAAACTTTTACAGAAGAATCGTCTGCGTGAATGAAAGTTTCTGCGTTGCTTGTATTTGAAAGGGCATTTCTTTCTTTTGAAAGTTTGATTCCAAGATTTTCAAGTCCTGAAAGAGCTTTTTCACGGATTATAGGAGCATGTTCACCAACACCGGCAGTAAAAATAACTGCATCAACTTTTCCAAGTTCTGCAAAGAATGCACCTATGTATTTTTTAATTCGTAAAGATTCCATTTCGATACAGAGCCGGGATTTTTCGTCGCCATTTTCACAAGCTTTTTCAACATCCCGCCTGTCAGTGTATTTTTCAGTTATTCCAAGACAGCCCGATTTTTTATTTAAAGCATTGTCCATCTCGTCAACGCTCATTCCTGTTTTTCTCATGATGTAAAATGGAAGAGCAGGATCAAGGTCGCCGCATCGGGTTCCCATTACAAGACCTTCAAGCGGAGTAATTCCCATTGTAGTATCGTAGCAGACACCGTTTTTTACAGCGCACATTGAAGCGCCATTTCCAATGTGACAGATGATAATGTTTGTATCCTGCGGCTTTTTATTTAAAAGAACTGAAGCGCGTTTTGCAGTATACAAAAACGAAGTTCCGTGGAAACCGTAGCGGCGTGCAGAATATTTTGTATACCATTCACGCGGAATTGCATACATAAAAGTTTCTTCAGGCATAGTCTGATGCCAGGCAGTATCCATAATTGCAGCGTGCGGAACATCTGGCAAAACTTTTTGTGCCGCCTCAATTCCCATGATGTTTGCAGGCATGTGTAAAGGTCCTAAATCAATTACGGAACGGAAAGTATCTAAAACTTCTTTTGTAATCAAAACAGACTTTGTAAATTTATCACCGCCGTGCAAAACCCGGTGCCCTACAGCGCCAATTACACTCATATCTGAAATGACACCGACTTCTTTATCTGTAATTTCTTTTAAAATAAGTTCAATTGCTTCTTTATGAGTAGGACAAGGACTTTCGATTTCAATTTTTTTGCCTTTTGCCTTATGCGTAATGCAGGAACCTTTATCAGCGATTCTCTCTACAACACCGCTTGCCATTACCTGCTTGTTATCCCAATCGTAAACCTGATATTTTGCAGAAGAAGACCCACAATTCAAAGTTAAAACTACCATTTATTTACTCCAAAAAATTATAAAAATTAATGAAAAAATTATATTCCTTTTTAAAATCGTTTTCAAGGGAAGATTTAATAACCAAGCGAATCAAGATATTTTTCTTCTGCTTTTAAGCTTATGGAAGTCGGAACCCACGGATATTTTTCCCTTAAAGAAGAAACAGCTTTTATCACATCGCCGGAATATTCTGAAAGTTTTTCCTTATAATCAAAAGAAAATTCGGCCCAGTCGTAAAGTTCTGTGGAAAATTTTTCTTTTAATTCAATTACCTGCCAGATTCCGTCTTCAAAAGTTAAAAAAACTTCAGTTTGGTATAAATCAACCTGAAGAGCGTTGTTTACAGTGTGAACAAGATAATATTTTACATTATGCGAAACTTCATCGAGATTGTTGATTTTCCTGCCATTTTCACGAAGAAGACGCGTTTTTGCATCTTTTTTAGAAGGAATTTTTACATTTAAATCTGAAGGACGACCGTTTATCGTAAAACAGGTGATTCCGTAAATCTGGTGAGAATATGCTTTTGTCGTATCAGGCTCAAAAAACATCCAGTTTTCAGGAGAAGAAAGACCGCTTTCAAAATTGTATGCCCCGCTCATCATTGAAACAGCCCTTATCTGCGGAATGGTAGAAATATAATATTTTGCCTGAGGACAATTTTTCCCGGAAACAGTCATGAAATCTGCGTTCATTTTGTGAATGCCTTCAAAAAAAATCTCTGTTACTGTTTCAGAATCAAGCCCTTTTACGGAAGGCTTTTTATCTGATTCAAATTTCACGAACAATAAAGAAAAAAGAACAAAACAAAACACGACAAAAGAAATTATCATCGAAACATAATTGCGTCTTAAAAGCCGCCTTGTGCTGACTTTGCGATTTTGCGTTTTTATAAATTTCTGTACCTTTTTCTGAAATTCATTCTCCGGCAAAACATTTTTTCTTTCCTGCGGATTAAAAAGTTCAGTTTTATAAATTTCAAGCGGAAGAAGGGCATTTTCATCAGACTCGTTTTTCAATGATGCACTTACAAAATCAGAAAGCGTTTTACTGATTCCGTTTACGCACAAATCAAGCGGAAGAAATTTTTTATCGGCAATGTTTACAGCCTGATTTTCATCCTCATCAAACGGAAAAGGAACTTTTTTTGTAAACGAATAATACACAAGCACGCTTTGAAAGAAAAGTTCTGCCTTTTTACCAGAAGATGCAGAATCGACCCAGATATTTGAAGATTTTTCGTATTCAGATTTTCCGCAAAGCCTTGCACAGTTTGAAAAAGTTTTTTCAGGAAGAAACAAAACTGCATTTTTATTGTAAAGAATTCCTTTAGGAGCATTGCACGGAACTGAAAGACCGTTTTTTCTTGCAAAGTTTATCGCTGAAACGACATCAAAAAGAATTTCGCATAAATTTTCGGATTTTTGAATTATGAAAGAATCCAGCGTAGAACCTGAAAAACCTTCTTTTGTAAAAAAAACAGAACCGTTTTTAAATTCCGTTAAATTGAATTTCCAGGTTTGTGCAGAAAAAAATTCTGAATTTTCTTTTAGCACCAAAAGCCCTTCACAATCCATAAGGTTTGAAAGCTTTGTTTTTGCAAAAGATTCTTCGGTTAAAGAAGAATTCAAAAAAACTTTGTCATTTTCAGTAAAAACAATATCATTCATGCAAAGAATTCTACAGACAAATTTAAGAATTTTCAATATAATGAAATTATGAATTTGGAAAACATAACTTACGGAATCATAGGACTTGGACTTATGGGCGGAACAATCGCAAAATCGCTCCGCAAAAATGTCCTTTCAGAAAATAAATCAGAAAATCAATGTGCAAAAATAATCGCCTTAGATAAAAACAAAGAAAGCCTTGAAAATGCTTTTTCAGAAAAAATTATCGATTCATATTTTCTGCCTGAAGAAACAAAAAAAATGCTTTTACAGTGCGATGTCGTTTTCATCTGCCTTTATCCGCATGCGACGCTCGATTTTCTTCTTCAAAACAAAGAAAACTTTAAATCCGGCTCAATCATAACAGATATTTCAGGCGTAAAAGGAATTTTTGAAAAAAAACTTCCAAGCCTTTTAAGAAGCGATGTCGATTTTATAATAGGTCACCCTATGGCAGGCGGCGAAAAAGAAGGTTATACATCTTCAAATTCTTCTTTTTTCAACGGAAGAAACTACATTTTAATTCCTGAAAACTTCAACAAAAAAGAGAACCTTGATTTTTTTAAAAAACTTATATACAAAATGGGATTTTCAAAAATAACAGAAACGACAGCCGGTGACCACGACTATAAAATCGGTTTTACAAGCCAGCTCTGTCATGTAATTGCCTCTGCCCTTGTAGAATCCGCTCCAGATGAAAAAATTACGGCATTCGGCGGCGGAAGTTTTGAAGACCTTACAAGAATCGCAATGATAAACGCTCCGCTGTGGACAGAACTTTTCATCTCAAACAAAGAAAAACTTACAGTTCACATCGAAAATTTTATAGCCCGAATGAACGAGTTTAAAAATTTAATTCAGAAAGAAGACAAAACCGCCCTCGAAAACCTTTTAAAAGATGTAAGGGAAAAACGAAGCCTTATGGGAGGCACAAAAAAGAATTAAGGCACCTAAAAAAGCAAAAACTATTTTTTAAGTGCCCTTTATAAAAGACTAAAAATCTGCAAGTTTTGGAGCACGCGGATAAGGAATTACATCGCGGATGTTTTCCATTCCGGTAACATAACGGATAAGGCGTTCAAAACCAAGCCCGAAACCTGAATGAGGAACTGTTCCAAAGCGGCGCAAATCAAGATACCACTGGTAATTTGACATATCCATATTGCGTTCTTTACATGCAGCAAGAAGTTTTTCATAATTTTCTTCGCGTTCAGAACCGCCGATAAGTTCACCGATTCCAGGAACTAAAACATCAACTGCTTTTACCGTCTTTCCGTCATCATTTTGTTTCATATAGAAAGATTTGATTTCTTTTGGATAATTGTAAACCATAACAGGACAGCCAAAAATCTTTTCAGTCAAATATCGTTCGTGTTCAGTTGCAATGTCGCATCCCCAGTAAGGCTTGAACTCAAATTTTGCACCATTTTCTGCAGCCTCTTCAAGTTTTTTTATGGCATCAGTATAAGAAATTCGCACAAATTCTGCATCTCTGACTTTTGTAAGGTTTTCTATAAGACCAGGCTGAATTCTCTTGTCAAAAAATTCAAGGTCAGAGCGGCATTTTGTCAAAGCCCAGTTCAAAAGATATTTTATAAATTCTTCCTGAATGTCCATATCGTCATCAAGATCATAGAAAGCCATTTCCGGTTCGCACATCCAGAATTCTGCCAAGTGACGAGGCGTATTTGAATTTTCTGCACGGAAAGTAGGTCCGAAAGTATAAACGCGGCTTAAAGATGTTGCTAAAGTTTCTGCTTCAAGCTGACCTGAAACTGTAAGGCTTGCCTTTTTTCCAAAAAAATCTTTTGAATAATCTACGATTTTGTGAGCATCTTCGATTTTCATTCCGCCTGCTCCCGCTTTTACGCCCATTTCAGCGATTTTTTCCATGCTGAGAGTTGTTACCTGAAACATTTCGCCCGCACCTTCGCAGTCTGAACATGTAATTTCCGGTGCATTTATATACTGAAATCCTCTTTCCTGAAAAAAAGAATGAATTGCAAATGCCATTTGATTTCTCACACGGTAAACAGCACCGAAAGTATTTGTTCTTGCCCTTAAATGAGCATTTTCACGAAGATATTCCATTGACATTCTGTTTTTTTGAAGCGGATATTCTTCCGGATTACAAACGCCAAGGCATTCGAGGTCTTCAAGAGTAACTTCTACAGCCTGACCTGAAGCCGGACTTTCAACTAAAAGACCAGTTGCACGCAAAGACGCACCTGTGTTAAGTTTTTTTAAATTTTCTTCGATATTGTTTACATTTGCATTTTTTGAAGGAGAAGTTCTGTCGAAAGTCAACTGAATGTTTGCAAAACAGCTTCCGTCGTTAACCTGAATAAAAACTAAATTTTTAGAATCGCGTACGGTTCTTACCCAGCCGCAAACTTTTACAACCTGTCCGTCTGGAGAAGATGAAAGTAAATCTTTAATTAAAGTTGGTACCATAATAAAATTCCTGTAAAAAATATGAAATGAATTCTAAAGAGATTCACACTGAAAAAATATATTACATTTTTTTACCCGATTCTTCAAGGGCACGAAAAATTCATACTGAACTTATTTTCTTTTACATGTCATGCTGAACACAGTGAAGCATCCCACTGGCGGTAATGTGTCATTCTTAATGGTATCCCTCTGTCATGCTTAACTCGTTTACGCCACAGGGGCGTTTGCCTTAAGGAAATTATTTAACGCGGCACTCGCGTGTCTGGGGCATCAGCATCCCACTGGCGGTCGTAAAGACATATTAATGGGATTCCGAAACGAGTTCGGAATGACGCTCGCGGGTATAAAGACCTATAAATAAAAAAAATTCTCACTGACTTTAAAAAAAATCAGTGAGAATTTTCTGAATTATGAGCGATGAGTCAGCGTAAAACTTACAGCTCCTGAACCTGTTGCAAAGAAAGCCCTATACACTCCGCTATTACATCATCAGGAATATTTTTTGTTTTCATTTTTCTTGCACTTTCAAGTTTTTCTTCCGCCGCCTTTTTTAAAGCAAATTCTTTTTCTGCTTCAGCTTCTTTAAGTGCAATTTCTTTCTCTTTTTCAGCTTCTTTATATGCTTTCTCATAAGCTTCTTTAGAAGCCTTCTCAGCGGCCGCTTGGGCGGCGTGTTTTGCGGCGAGTCTTATCTCTTGCTCCAAAGTCATAAAAGTCCTCCTTGAATCTTCAGTGATTTTGGCTTTGAGGACTTTTTCGTTGATAATCTTTGAAAAGTCTGTTTCGTCAGGTTTCTTCTGCACAAGAAATTTGAAAAAAGTCCTTAGCTTTTCTGCTGGCATTTTATCATACTTTTGGGCATTGCAAAAGACTTTTGTGGTTTTGTCGTCGAGGAAAAGTTTTGGGTCTTCGAGGCAGACGCTTTTGAAGGTGTAAATCGGGAGACCCTTGTGGAAAATGTCATCAAGACAAAGGAAAATCACATAACTTTCTGTGAGTGATTCGTAGTCCTCGCCAGCGTGCAGGGAAGAGACATCAAGTACGCTTTGATAATACCGTGCCCGAAGTGGAAGATAGTCTTTCCCGATAACTTGCATCTCAATATCAAAAATTCTATCAGTATCATCCTTGACAAACACATCGAGGCGGATTCCTTTAGCAAAAAAGTCGACATTAAGGGTCGTTTCCGGCTGGGCAAGACTTATGCTTTCAATTTTAATGTTCAAAAGCATTTCGAGGAACTCCTTGCAAAGGTCAAGATTCTCGGACATTACTTTACAGAAAATGAAATTGTTGGAAAGCGACGCTTCTTCCCACTGTTTTTCAAGTGCTTTGTCTACATAAATTTTCATAATTGTACTCCTGTTTTTATATTTTTTCTTCATATATTTAAATATCCGAAAATTTTCACTTTCGGCAAAAAAACGGGAAAAAAAGTTTAAAAATTTGTGATTTTTTTTTGCTTGGCGTTTGGAATGCCAAGCTGACGGTAGTGCTGTGTGTCATGCTGAACTCGTTTCAGCATCTCCCTCTAACGGTTGTAAAGACCTATAAGTGGGATTCCGAAACGAGGCAAAAGGCATCTTTTCATTACATATCAAGCTTACGAATCAGTCTGGCGGGATTTCCGGCGTAGATGCCATCTTTTTCAAGGTCGTGCGTTACGACAGAACCTGCTCCGACAATAACATTATCACCGATTGTTACGCCGCCAAGGATTACAACGCTTCCGCCAATCCACACATCATTTCCGATTTTCACGGGTTTTCCGTAGGCAAGTCCAGTCCGCCTTGTTTCTGCGTCCATAGGATGCGATGCTGTATAAATTGAAGTGTTCGGACCTACAAGAACATTTTTCCCGAAGGAAATTTTACATACATCAAGGAAACAGCAGCCGGAATTCACATAAAAATATTCGTCAGCTTCAATATTCTGTCCGAATTCACAGACAAACGGAGAAGCGATTGCAAAATTTTCGCCGATTTTCCCAAACCATTTTTTTATGATTTTGGCGCACTTTTTACTTTTGTAAAACGGAAGCTTATTGTACTTGAATGCAAGTTTTTTTGAATGCATATAGTCTTTTTCAATTTCGTTTCCCCAGCCGCAAAAAAGTTCGCCAGAAAGCATTTTTTCTTTTTCTGTCATTACCATCAATCCTTATTTTATTTACACGGATGCAATTTTATTGTTTATCCCTTTCTGCCATAAATTTTAAATGCTCAAGAGTCGTAGGCGGAACAAGATCCTTAAGCTTATCCCACTGTAAGTTTTTCGCATATTCCCTGACTTTTGTGCCGGAAATTACAGTTCCTTCAACTTCTTTTCGCGGAATTATCGTAAGGTTCACGCCAAAATTTGGAAGCGATTTTTCAAGCGCTTTATTATATTCGGCGGTAACATAATCAGACGGTTCTTCTCCTAAAAAACGGTCTGTAATTCCAAAGAACGGAACAAAATAATGCGTATAAATGA
>JAEDFA010000016.1 GCA_016293005.1 Treponema sp. | reverse complement strand
ATGATTCTTGCGTAAGCCTGAGCTGAAACTTTTCCAGGAATTATTTCAGGTTTCCCGATGAAAAAGCCTTGCGCAAAATTAACACTAGTTCTCAAAAGAAAGTCAAGTTCGCTTGCTGATTCAACGCCTACCGCAATCAATAAAATTCCTGATTCTCTGCAAAACTGAACAAGACTTTTTACCATAGATTTTTTGATTTCATCGCTTTCAATTCCGCGTATAATGTTCATATCGATTTTAATAAAATCAGGATTTAATACACAAATTCGCTCAAGTCCTGAATAAGCAGAACCTACATTGTCGAGTGCGATTTTAAAATTCTGGATTTTATAATGATTTATAATTTCTGAAAGAAGGGAAGAAGCTTTTTTTGAACAGTATTCTGTAATCTCAAGAATTATTTTATGCGGGTCAATAGAATATTTTTCCAGAAGTTTTTTTGTATATCCTTCGTGAAAATCTTCATCAGACATAATGTCCGGGTTTATGTTAACGAAAATATGGCTTTTAATTCCCATACGCCGTGCGTTTTTTAAAATGAGTTTACGGCATAGTTTTTCTAGCTGCCAGCTTTTTTCTTCTTTGTCTGCTTTTTTGAAAAAATGAAGAACTGAATTTGATTCAGTTCGCGTAAGGGCTTCATAACCAAAAATATCTCCGTTTTCAAGAGATACGACCGGCTGAAATACTGGAAAAAGTTCGTTTCCAGTTAAAATTTTATCTATTTCTTCCATAAGGAAAAAATAAAGATTCTGTGTAAAATCTTTATTTTTCCCATGTAAAATAAATGTTAAAAATTACAGGTTTTCTGTAAGCCACTGTTTAAACGATTCATAATCGTTTTCCATGCTTGATGCGTTATCAGGAAGGTTCATGATTTCCTGAAGTCTGTTTGGAACAGGCGGCTCTCTGCCAGTTGCGTCTTTTACGATTGAACCGAATTTTGCAGGATGGGCAGTTTCAAGAATAATTCCAACAGCCTGTTTTGAAGTGATTTTTGAAGCCCATGATGGAATGTTAGAAGTTAAACCTGGTTTTTGGTAATCGTTTTTTACTCCGTTTAAAAGGCTTTCCATTGCACCAGATTTTATGTCGTTCCATGCTTTCCATGCAATGGCTCCGTGCGGATCGATTGTGTAGCCGGTATTAGTATTGCATTCTCTTATGGCAGATTTTATTCCTTCATTTTCAAGCCAGTATGAGGCAAAAAGGCTTCTTACATCTTCAAGGGAATACATTGAAATGATTCTTTCGTAATTACTTGGAGAGCCTACATCCATTGCGTTTGCATAAGTTTCTACAGATGAACGCGGATTGTATGAACCTGTTGCAATCCAGTCAGGGATAGTTTTGTTTGAGTTAGTTGCAGCAACAAAACCAGAAATAGGAGCACCCATCTTCTGTGCAATAAGACCTGAAGTAAGGTTTCCGAAATTTCCTGAAGGAACTGAAACAATGATGGAAGGATTTTCAATTTTACTGTCGATTGCAACTCTGTTTCTTACCGTCAATGCAGAATACATATAGTAGAAACTCTGCGGTAAAAGTCGTGAAATGTTTATGGAATTTGCTGAACTTAAACGGAAACGTTTTCTTAAGTCTTTGTCTGTAAAGGCAGTTTTTACAAGTTTCTGGCAGTCATCGAATGTTCCTTTTACTTTAAGGGCGCGGACATTTCCTGTAAAAGTTGAAAGCTGCTTTTCCTGGATTTTGCTGATTTTTCCGTCCGGGTATAAAATTGTAACATCGATTCCCGGAACATTGAAAAAAGCGCTTCCTACAGCACTTCCTGTGTCTCCTGATGTTGCAACTAAAATATGAAGATTGTCATTTTCGTCTTTGTTGAAATAAGACATTACACGAGCCATAAATCTTGCACCAAAATCTTTAAAAGCGCATGTAGGTCCGTGAAAAAGTTCAAGTATGTATGAGATATTGTCTAGTGGCACGATTTTTGGCGTAAAAGGATAGGCATCCAAAATGATTCCCATTAAATCGTCATCGGGGATTTCATTTTCGCAGTACGGTTTTGCCATATTGAAAGCGACATCTCTGAAAGAAGGCTCTGGATTTTTATTTATAAATGATTTTTCAAGTGGAGGATATTCAACAGGAATGTATAAACCTCCTGTCAAAGAATTCATTCCGTTTACAACGGCATCTTTAAAACTAACCTTTACTGAAGAATCTCTTGTGTCTGTGTAAATCATAATTTATTCCTTTTTTACATTCCGTACATTATTTCTTCTGCAATTTTTTCTGCAAGTAAATTTTTACATTCTGAAATTGCTTTATATCTGTTGAGATTTGAAACTGTTTCTGTTATCTGGAAAGCGCAGAGTTCTTCTCCGTTTTTCATGTTAAAGCATGAGATGTCTGCGTTTAATGTACAGGTAAAGCCGTTTTCTGTTTCTTTTACAGGTTCTGCAAATTTTATTGAGCCTGCAACTAAAAATCTGCATGAATTTCCGACGATTGCAAAACAGTCTTTGTAAAGTTGTGACATAGGTTTGTCGTAATAAGATGTACTGCTTATAGGTGCGTTTCCTACATTTACGCCTGAATTTCTTAGGGTCGTTAAAAGCTGCGTTGAATTTGAAGTAGGTTTTCCGTTTTCATTAAAATCGTAGACATATAAAATGCCCTGATACCAGAGGTTTGATGATTTTACGAGGTAAGGTGCAGTTACTGCAAGGTCATAGGAAGCGTTTACCATAGCCTGAGTTGAATTTACAGGTGAAGGGTAGAAAGTAACTTTGTCTTTTAATGCAAACTCTGGAGTTTTTGGCTTAAAAGAGATTTTTCCTTCAGAATCTGTTTTTAACTGAACTGTTTCATAAATAACGGAATCTTTTGTTTTTGAACTTGGAAAAGAAACTGTGATGTCAAAATCGCTTACAGGACCATTAGAATCTTCTACTAAAACTGTGTAAGGCGTTTTAAAATTTTGAGTTTGAAAAATTGGTTTTGGAGAAGAGATGAGTTTTATGTCTATATCTGAAAGTTTTTTGATAAATTCTGTTTCCTGCTGGTTTGTCTTTGTTTTTACGGAAAGAGGTTTTGCTTCTCGTTTTTCTTCTTTGCGTTCTGAAGAAGTTTCTTCGTCTTCTGAAATTTCGATGACTTCAGACTGAGACTGTGCTTTAGTTGCGGTAGAAGTTGTTGCGCAGGATGCAATTAATAATGAAACGGCTTGTGTTAAAATTATATATTTTATTGTCTTTTTCATTTTTTCTCCGAAGAAAATAAAATTAATTGATTTAAATTTTTCTAAAAAAGATATTTTTCAGTATAAAATATATTAAAAAATTTCTCAACAAAAATGTTGAACTTACTTCTAAAAAATCAGCAAAGATAAGTTTTTAAATGTGCCCTTGATATAAAAACTGTAAAATCATAATATAAGAAAATAATATGCGTTGTACAAAAGCTGTAATTTATCGGGAAAATATTATAAACAATTTAATGCAGGTTAAATCTGTGTTAAAGCCTCATACAAAAATCTGTGTTGCTGTAAAAGCAGACGGTTATGGAACTAGCGCACTTGAAGCGGCAAAAATTGCATCATCTCTTGATATTGATTATCTTGCCGTTGCAACTGTTGATGAAGCAAAAACACTTCGCGAAAACGGAATAAATTTAAAAATTCTTCTTTTAAGCTTATGCTCACCAGAAGAATTTAATGACCTTTTTCAGTATAAAATTACTCCGTTAGTTTTTGATTTAAACTTCATAGAAGAACTTGAAAAATCAGCAAACAAAAATTCTTTAAAGGATTTTGATGTTTTTCTTGCTGTAGATACAGGAATGGGAAGAATCGGCTGCCTTAAGGACGAAGCGTCTTTTCTTGCTCAAAAAATTGCTTCAAGCAAGGTGTTAAAACTTTCGGGAATGATTACCCATTTTGCAGTTTCAGATTCCATTTCAAAAGAAAATATCGATTATACGAATAAACAGTTTTTAGATTTTAAATATGCCATCGATTCTGTAAAAGAAAAAGGCATTGACCCGGGTCTCTGCACATGTTCAAGTTCTGCAGCAGCCCTTGCGTTTCCAGACTTTCAGCTTGATATGGTTCGACCTGGAATCATTGTTTATGGTTATTATCCTGATGAAGTTTCAAAACAATATTTAAAATCAAAAAAAATTAATGTAGATTTCAAGCCAGTAATGCAGTTTGAAACTCAGGTTGTCGCAATAAGGCATTTTAAAAAAGGAAGTTCTATTTCTTACGGTCGGCAGTGGATTTGCGAAAAAGATACTGACATTGCCGTTTTACCAGTCGGATACGCTGACGGACTTTTGAGACGAAATTCTCCTGGTCTTGAAGTCACCATAAACGGAAAACTTTATCCTGTTTGCGGAAGAATCTGCATGGATCAATGTATGGTAGACATTGGTTTAAACAACAAGGATGTAAAACGCTGGGATAAAGCAATAATTTTCGGACCAAAAGACAAAGGTTCTCTTTTAGATGCTGATGATATTGCAAAAAAAACGCATACAATTTC
Source organism: Treponema sp. (assembly GCA_016293005.1). Classification (GTDB taxonomy): domain Bacteria; phylum Spirochaetota; class Spirochaetia; order Treponematales; family Treponemataceae; genus Treponema_D. The sequence goes on along the minus strand of JAEDFA010000016.1, from coordinate 23,688 downwards.
ATACGAAGTTATGACTTCAGTTTCAAGCCGCGTAAAAAGGTATATAATTTAAAGTGCTTTTTTGACTTCAGAAAGAAGATAAAATGAGCCTGTTACAAGAAGTACTGAATCGTTTTTTTCCGCATTTTCAAAGGCTTTTTTACATGCAATTCTAGAGTCTTCTTCTTTTGTAAAATTAATTTTATTTTCTAAAAAGGCTTTTTCTGCGCTTTCTATGTCGCTTTTTCTGACTGTACCTGGTTTTGTTAAAATTATATTTGAAAAAACATTTTTAAAATTTAAAACGATGTCTTTTACATCTTTGTCTTTGGCAACTGCAAAAAGAAGGCTGTATTTTCTTTGGGGGAAAACTTCTTTTAATGTAAAAATCGTATTTTGAATGCTGAGCGGTGTATGCGCTCCGTCTAAAATAAATGTGACACCGTTTTTATTAAAAATTTCAAATCTTCCCGGAAGAAAAGCGTTTTCAAGACCTTTTTCGATATATTTTTTTTCAAAATCCGGGAAAACTTTTTTTACGGCACAAATCGCTGTAAAAGCATTATAAATCTGAACTTTTCCTAAAAGTTTTAAATCAAAACTGAAGTGTGAAAGTTGTCCTTCAATTTTTAATTCTGAAACAATATGTGTTTTATTTTTATTATAATTGTAAGAAAAAGATTTCAGGACATCTTTTAAAAATATAATTTCAGAATTTGCGGTTTTGGCTTTTGTTTTAAAAACTTCTTCCGCTTCTTTATATTTTTGAAAAGAAATAATGCACGGTGTATTCGGTTTTATGATTCCAGCTTTTTCTGAGGCGATTTTTTCAATTGTATTGCCTAAAAATTCTGTGTGTTCTTTTTCAATCTGCATTAAAACTGAAGCGCAGGGATTTACGACATTTGTAGAATCAAGCCTTCCGCCAAGACCTGTTTCAAAAACTGCAAAATCAACTTTTGCGTTTTTAAAGCATAGAAAAGCGTAGGCTGTAACAAGTTCAAACCATGTAATCCGTCTTTTTTCTGGAAGTTCAGATTCTTTTATGTTTGAAACGCAATTGTAAAGTTCGTCAGCTGATTTTTCGTAAATTTCGTCGCTGAAAAATCCTTCTGGCGTTGAAATTCTTTCCCTGAAATCGCTTATGTGAGGAGAAGTGTAAATTCCGCATTTTTTTCCGGATGCAGAAATTATATTTGCAATCATGGAAGAAACAGAACCTTTTCCTTTTGAACCTGCGATGTGAATGCATGGAAAGGCGTTTTCCGGGTGTGAAAGTTTTTCGCAGAGAAATTTCATTGTATCAAGCCAGAAAATATTTTTTTCCTGTGTTTTTTCAAAATTTAAAAATCCGTCGAGCCATTTTTGAAAATCGTTTAATGTCATGCCTTTGATTTTACAGTTTTTCAAAAAAAATAACACTAAAGACTTTTAAGATTTTGAAAAAAAAGTTATCTTATAAGAAATATGGAATGTTTTTACGAAAATGGCTTACAGTTTGAATGCAGCCGATGTTCTTTTTGCTGCGGTCATTCTCCTGGATTTGTATATTTAAGCAGAAACGATCTTGAGAGGCTTTTAGATTTTTTTAAAATGCCTGTCAAAGAATTTATTGAAAAATACTGCCGCTTTGTTGATTATTATTATGGAGAAACTGTCTTAGCGTTAAAAGAATTAAAAAATTTTGACTGTATTTTGTGGAATAACGGCTGTTCTGCCTACAATGCTCGTCCAGTTCAGTGCAGCACATATCCGTTCTGGTCGTGGATGATAAAAGACAAAAAAGTCTGGGATGAATGTTCTAAAGACTGCCCGGGAATAAACCGCGGAAAAATATGGAATAAAAATCAAATAGAAGAACAAAAAAAACTTTACGACGAAAATAGACCGCTAAAAAAAGAAGAAGTAATCAAAATGTACGCTCAATAAATAACATGATTACGGCACAAGATGTTTTAGCGTGTTGAAAAAAAACATCATTTGATTTATTATATTTTGATTTTGTATGAAGAAATTTAAAAATCTGGAGGAAAGTCTGCCACAAAATCAATATAGCAGATTTTAAAATATGAAAGAATTAGAATACAGCGGTACTTACGAAAAAGCGCTTGAAACAAGCAGAAAAATCGAAGAAGACATTTTAAAAAATCCGTCAAAATACAGAGTTCTTACAGGCGACCGTCCAACAGGAAGGCTTCATATCGGGCATTATTTTGGTTCCCTTCAAAACAGGGTTCGGCTTTCAAAACTTGGTGTTCCTACAATGATTTTAATCGCCGATTATCAGGTTTTAACTGACCACGATGCCTATCAGGAAATCAGCCAGAATACAAAGCAGCTTGTAATCGATTATATCGCTTCAGGAATTGAACCTTCAGAAAATGTAATAATCTATCCGCATTCATATATTCCGGAAGCAAATCAGCTTATGATTCCTTTTTTGACTTTAGTTTCAAATGCAGAATTAAGCAGGAATCCAACTGTAAAAGAAGAAATTCAGGCAGCGGGGCTTACAAATGTAAATGCCGGAATGTATACTTATCCTGTTCATCAGGCTGTAGACATTCTCTTCTGCAAAGGAAATGTAGTTCCAGTTGGAAAAGACCAGCTTCCGCATCTTGAAATGACAAGGACGATTGCAAGGCGTTTCAACGAAAAATTCTGCAAAAACTGTGAGCCAATTTTTCCTATGCCTCAGGCGCTTCTTTCAAAAACTCCGAGCATAATGGGCTTAGACGGAAATCAAAAAATGTCAAAATCACGCGGAAATGCAATTATGCTTTGCGCAACAGAAGATGAAACTGCAAAACTTATAAAAAAGGCAAAAACAGATGCAGAACGGTTTATTACTTACGATCCTGTAAATCGTCCTGAAGTTGCAAATCTTTTGCAGCTTATTTCACTTTGTACAGACGAAGAGCCTGGAGATATTGCGCAAAGAATCGCATCCGGTGGCGGCGGAATGCTTAAAAACGAACTGACACAGGCTTTAAACGAAAAATTAAGGCCTTTACGACAGAAACGCCTTCAGCTTGAGAAAGAGCCTGCATATATTCAGGATGTATTAAAAAACGGAGTAAAAAAAGCCCGCGAAATTGCAGAACAAACGCTCTGTGAAGTAAGAAAAGCCATGAACATGGAAATATAATTTTTTTTTCGTGTTTTTCATAAAGTAAAAAATTTAACAAATCGAGGTCTTAAAATGAAAAAAAATATTGGCGTAAAAACAGCTTTATATCCGATGCCGGTTTTTATAATCGGAACTTACGACGAAAACGGAACACCGGACGCCATGAACGCAGCGTGGGGAGGAATCGCAGATGACAATCAGATTAATATTTGTGTAAGTTCTTCGCACAAAACTGTAAAAAATCTTTTAAAAACAAACGCGTTTACAGTTCATCTTGCAGATTCAAAACATGTTGCAGAATGTGACTATCTTGGTCTTGTGAGCGGCAACAAAGAGAGTGAAAAAATTAAAAAGTGCGGCTTTCATACTGTAAAAAGTTCTTTTGTAAATGCACCTGTAATAGAAGAACTTCCGTTTGTACTTGAATGTAAAGTTATAAGCTATGACGAAAAAACTTCCCGGCTTTTAGGTTCAATCGAAAATATTGCAATCGAAGAAAACTGCCTTACAGAAGACGGAAAAGTCGATGTAAAAAAACTTTCACCTTTAACTTATGATTCTTTCAATCATGATTATATAGAACTTGGTAATATTGTTGGAAAAGCGTTTTCAGACGGTAAAAAATTTTCAAACTAACGGGAAGATTTTTTTATGACAAACGATTTTCTCTGGAAAAAACTCGAAATTTCTGATTTGAGTATTTTAAAATCTTTTTATGAGAATTACGAATTTTCCAGCTGCGATTTTAATCCCGTAAATACGATTCTGTTTGCAAAAAAGTATTCAACTTCAATATGTTCAAAAAACGGAATTTTATACAGATTTTTAAATTCAAAAGATAAAACTAGAAACGGCTTTCTTTTTCCTGTATTTGAAAATTTAAAAAACGATAGAATAAAAGAAAGCCTTGAAGAAATTATCGAAAATGCACGGCTTTTTAAAACTGAACCTTCGCTTGTTTTAATCGACGAAAATCAAAAAAAAATCTTTGACGATTTTCTTCATACAAATTCATCGTTTAAAATTTTCTGGGAAAGTGACGAAGGAAACAGTGATTACATTTATAAAAGAGAAAAACTTGTTTCGCTTTCCGGTAAAAAACTTCAGAAAAAGAAAAATCATATAAATCAGTTTTTACGAAAATACGAAAACGACTGTGATTTTTCTTTTATAGAAAGTGACAGTTTCAATTCAGAATGTAAAAAAAAGATTCAGGAAGTTTATTCAGAATGGAAAGAAAATCACCTTGCATCTTTTTCAGAAAACATAACTGAAGATCTTTTAATCGAGGAAAATGCGTTAAACATTGCACTTGAAAATTTCAAACTGTTCGATTTTAAGGCATTAGTTCTTTCTGTAAAAAACAAAAGTGTCGCTTTTTCACTTGGAAACAAAATAAACAGTTCTTTTTTTGATGTAATTTTTGAAAAATCAGTTCAAGACTTTGCAAAAGACGGAAGTTATGCTGTCATAAATAAAAAATTTGCAGATTCTGTAAAAGAGCCTTTTTTAAACCGCGAAGAAGATTTAAATATTCCGGGATTACGAAAAGCAAAACTTTCATATCAGCCTGAAATAATTTTAAAAAAATATTCAGGCAGAATTATTAAAATTTAAATTCTTTTTGACTTGTAAATTTTTAGTGCGATTTCTGAAAGTTTTTCTTTTGTGTTAAGGCTCTGATCTTCAAGAACGCAATTTAAAAGTTCTTTTAAAATTTCCCCAAGAATTTTTCCGGAAGGAATGCCGAGTTCCATAAGAATTTTTCCGTTGACTTTTAAATCTTTAAGTCCAAACGCAGAACTTGAAAGCAAAACTTCATTTATGCGGTCTTTTAATTCAATTATTTTATGAACTGAAGGATTGTCGTGCATTCTTACAGGTTCATTGTATTTTCCACCCATGTCAGAAAGCCGTAAATCTATAAGATCGTCAAGATTTTCTTTTCCTACACGGATTATAAACCTTCTTACAGTTGCGTCTGTCCATGAAGATTCGTAATTGAACATGTGATTTTTTATGAGATTGCAGATTTTTTCTGTTTCGGCATTGCTGAATTTAAGACGCTGAAGAATTTTTCTTGAAATTTCTTCTGAATAAATTTCGTGATTGTAAAAATTTACGATTAACAAGCCGTTTTCATATCGTTCCGTGCGTGCCTTTGGTTTTCCGATGTCGTGAAAAAGTGAAGCAATTCTGACTAACGGTTTTTCTTTTGGGGATGCATCGCAGGCATAATAATTGTGGTCTAAAACATCGAAAATGTGGTAGCCACGGGAATCTTTTTGGGAAGAACCTCTTCCTTCAAGAAGTTCCGGAATAAAAATTTTTAATATGCCTGTTTCTTCCATGATTTTTAAGGCGGAACTAGGTTTTTCAGTTTTCATGATTTTTAAAAATTCATCGCGAAAGCGTTCGACACTTATTGAAGCAACTTTTTTTAAAACTTCGCAATCAAAAAGGGATGAGTAAGTTTTTTCTTCTAGTGAAAAATTTAACTGACTTTTAAAACGAATGCATCTTATGGGCCTTAAACCGTCTTCTAAAAACCTTTCGCGTGAATCATTTACGGTGCGGATTATTTTTTTATCAATGTCGTTTCTTCCTGAAAAAGGATCGATGAGTGAAAAATCTTTTAAGTTTATTGCAATTGCGTTCATTGTAAAATCGCGACGGGATAAATCTTCTTCGATTGTTGAAGCGTATTTTATAAAATCTGGATGCCGTGAATCTGAATAACCTGATTCTGTTCTGAATGTTGTAACTTCTATGGAATTTTTCATGTAAAAAATGGTCACAGTTCCGTGTTCGATTCCAGTCGGAATTACTTTTTTAAACATTTTCATTACTTCATAAGGATTTGCATCAGTTGCCGCATCGTAATCCGAAGGATTTTTTTTCATAATCATGTCACGAACCGCTCCTCCTACAAGGTAAAAAGAAAAGCCGTTTTCAAAAAATGTCTGTGCAATTTGTAAGATAAAATCAGGAATTTTAAATTTATTATTCATTGTAAATCCTTTTGTCTCTAAAAAAATTTGACGACTTGACACATTTTTAAATTCCAAGTGAGAGTATGTCTATAATTCTGAATGCAGTTACAATTATTATAGAATCAATTATAAAAAAAATATACATTAATAAAGTCAGAAAAAATTTTAACAAAGAAGTTTTTGCTTTTATAAAAAAAAAGATTGAAAAAGCGAATGAAAAAACTGAAAAGAAAAAAAGAAGAATGCTGAAAATTCCTGATAAAAACAGAATCATGTGTTGCGTGGAATCTAAAAAATTTTGAAAATTTCCTGCGACATAAAGAAATATAAGAAAAACTTGTGAAAGAAACAGAAAAATATCTGTTTTAAATATTATTAAAAATAATGATGAAAGAGTAGAACTTTCCTGACTGTTTTTTCTTGAAGTATTCATCGCTCATTGTTATACTAAAAACATTAGATTTTACAGTCAAGGCGTTTTTCTAAAAAAAAACAGGAACTTTAAAATTAAAAAAAATAGAATTCCTTATATTAAAACGCTCTGGAGGTTAAAATGAAAAAAAAAGGCGGAAAATTTTTTGCCTGTTTTTTTATTATCCTGATTTTTTCAGGCGTCGTTTTCTTTTTCGGGTGGACGCAATTTCGAATAAAACCTAATCAGTTTGGTTTTGCAATTTCAAAAACATGTGGCATTGACAAAACGCCTTTAGAATACGGAAAATTTTCATGGAACTGGGTTTTCTTAATTCCGAAAAACGCAGAACTCCTTCTTTTTGATTTATCGCCTTACTACATTCAAAAAAAATCTTCAGGCACTCTTACAAATTCAGAAAATTATAAAAAACTTTTCAACGAAGATTTGGATTTTGACTTTGAAATTTCATTCGATTTTAAAATTTCAGTCTCAAAAGAAAATATTACAAGTCTTTTTGAAAACAAAGTCATTTCAAACCAAAGCGATTTGGAAAAATATATAGACTCAGCTTCTCAAAAAGTCTGTGACAGTCTAACAAGTTATTTCCTTACAGAAAAACAAAAAGATTTTAATTTCAAGCCGGAAATGCTTTCGCAAAAAGACTTTCTTGCCATAGCAGAATGTGAAGAGCTTTTTACAAATCTTGATTTTTCTCAAATTTCTTTAATTTCCGCAAGACTTCCTGATTTTGAAATTTACAATAAAATCAGAACAGAATATATTTCAGGAATTTCATATTTTGAACCGACTGTAATTTACACAGACAGAATCAAACCTGGAAGTGAAAAAAATGTAATTCTTGAAATTCTAAAAGAAAATGCAAAAAATCAAAAAGAAATTCAAAATTCAAACTAATAAGGAACATAAAATGAAACTTACTGCAATACGCGGAGCAATCTGTTGTGAAAATTCAAAAGAATCAATATCTGAACAAACTGCAAAAATGTGCAATACTTTGTTTGAAAAAAATTGCATTCAAAGCAAAAACATAATTTCAATGCAGTTTACGCTTACAAAAGATTTAGATTCTTTTAATCCCTGTGCGGCACTCAGAAAAGAAAAAATCATCATCGATACAAACGAAATTCCTTTGTTTTGTTCTCAGGAAGCGTATGTAAAAAATTCCCTTCAAAAAGTCATAAGGGTTTTAGTAACATGTTATGTTGAAGACGAATTAAAAGTTTCACATATATACCTTGACGGTGCAGAAGTTTTACGGCCTGATTTCTGCGCTTAAAAAAAAATAACAATTATTTTCGGAACAAAATTATGAATATATGGATTGTAAGCATGGAATGTCTTGGCATTCAGGAAGCAGGCGGAGTAAAAAATGTTACTTATTCACTTGCAAAAGAATTTTCAAGTGCCGGTCATGAAGTAACCCTTTTTCTTCCTGAATTTAAATGCACATCGCTTTCAAAAATTAAAAATTATAAAGAAATCGATACTTTTTCTGCAAACATCAACATCTGCAACCAGAATCTTTCCTGCAAATACGCAGAAGGAATAATTGAAAAATCAAAAATAAAAGTTGTTTTTATCCTTCACGACTGTTTTCTTACAAAAGATGACATTTATGTTTATTCTCAAAACGAAGAAAACGAAAATTTCATGCACAAAAAAGGTTGCGGTCATGAAGATGTAAATTTTCTCGATGTTTTTTTTCAAAAAGCTGTATGTTCCTTTGCATCTTTTCTTCCGCAAAAAAAACTCCCTGATATAATTCACTGTCATGATGCGTCAACAGCCTGTCTTCCTGCATTTTCATCAAAAACAGAATTGTTAAAAAATGCAAAAACGCTTGTAACGATTCATAACGCAGGACCTTTCTATCACCACGAATTTAAAGATTTTGAAAGCGCCGCATATATTACGATGCTTCCGTCAGATGTTTTAGAAAAAGCTTTAAACAAAAATCGGATAGAACCATTTTTAATTGCAAGCCAGTTTTCAACTTTAACTACAGTTTCTGATTTCTACGCCGAAGAAATTACTAATCCTGAAAACGATGAAAACACAGACGGCCTTGCAAGCCTTTTTTTCAGTAAAAACATAAAAATTCACGGAATTACAAACGGAATTGATTACTCTCTGTATAATCCTTCTTCACAAAAATCTTCGTTTCTTCCGTTTTCATATAATCCTTTAAAAAAGGATCTTGCAGGAAAATATAAATGCCGAAATTTTTTTAGTTCTTATTCAGAAAAATGCGAAAATTTTTCACAAAATTTTGAGCCTTACCTTGAAAATCTTGTTAAACATGGATTTTTGACGCCTTTAAAAGATTCTGACATTCTTCTTTCATACCACGGACGGATTGTATATCAAAAAGGAATACAAATTCTTCAAGATGCCCTTCGAATTCTTTTTTCAAAATACGACAATTTAAAACTTGCAATTGCAGGTCAGGGGGACAATGAAAATGTTTATAAGCTTATAAACTTTGCAAATGAATTTAACGGAAAAATCGTCTATTTTGAAGGCTACAACAAAAGAACATCTCGACTTTGCGTTGCATCAAGCGATTTTATAATTCTTCCAAGCTTTTTTGAACCCTGTTGCCTTGAGGATTTTATCGCACAGATTTTTGGAACGATTCCAATCGCGCATAAAACAGGCGGATTAAAAAAAATAATAGACGGAAAAACAGGTTTCACATATACAGAAAATACGCCTGAAGTTCTTGCTGACACTATTGACAGTGCAATTAAAAATGTTTTTTACAACCCGGAAAAGAAAATCAGCATGATACAAAATGCTTCGCAAAATGTAAAAGAAAATTATTCATGGAAAAAAATTGCCCGTGAAAAATACATTACATTTTTCAAAAATTTATAAAAAAAATGAACAGTTACTATTGACAGTTTTTTTTATATGTTATATGATGTTTACATATTCAACGCAATAAGTTGATTTGCTACCTTAGCTCAGCTGGTAGAGCACGTGATTTGTAATCTCGGGGTCGTGGGTCCAAATCCTACAGGTAGCTTTTAGTTTGGGGAGTTTCTAGAGTGGTCAAATAGGACAGACTGTAAATCTGTTGGGTCCTCCCTTCGTAGGTTCGAATCCTTCACTCCCCAATTTTTAAGAGTTAGTTATTCTAACTCTTTTTTGTTTTAAACGCATTTTTTTTGAATAAAATATGAGGAATTTTTAAATCAGTCTTCTATTTTTTTTACATTGATAAAATTTAAAAAAAACTTTTCCAGTTTGACAAACTGCATTTATTACTTTAAATTATATTAAAAGAGGCATTAAGTGAAGATTCAGTTTTGGGGAGTACGGGGTTCTGTTCCCGCTCCTGTGACACCGATGCAGATTCAATCAAAAATTTCTGCAATAATTCAGCGTATTTCTCCAAAAGATGTAATTTCTCCAGAAGCAAAAGAAAAATTTATTTCAACAATTCCAGACTGGCAGTTCGGAACTTCAGGCGGAAACACTCCGTGCATTTCGATTACTACAGATGATGGTTTTCAGATTGTACTAGACTGCGGAACCGGCATAAGGTGCTACGGAAAATCACTTTCACAAGATGCTTCATCTGAATTTCACATTTTCATTTCACACTTTCACTGGGATCATATTCAGGGACTTCCTTTTTTTGACCAGGCATTTTTGCCAAAAACAGTTCTTAATTTTTATTCTTTTTCAGAAAATGCAGAGCAAATTTTACGCAACCAGATGATACAGCCTTATTTTCCTGTAACTTTTGACTCTTTTACAAAAAATGTAAATTTTAAATCGCTTTCACACGGCTCGTCTTTTTATATTGGTAACACTCAGATTTTCTGCTGTAAAATGTCTCATCCTGGTTCTTCGTTTTCATATACATTTATTGAAAACTCAAAAAAATTTGTCTATGCAACAGATGTAGAACTTTCCGACTGCGATTACACAGAAGATGCTGAACACATCAATTCTTTTAAAGATGCAGATGTTATCGTTTTAGATTCTCAATATACGGTAGAAGAGGCAAACAGAAAGGTAAACTGGGGGCATTCGGCATTTTGCAGTGCAATTGATTTTGCAGTCCACTGGAACATAAAAAAAATTTATCTTTATCACCATGAACCGTCTTATGATGATAAAAAACTTAATTCAATTCTTCTGTCTGCAAGATGGTATGCAAAATATATAGTTCATTCAAAAATTGAAGTCTATCTGTCAACAGAAAATACAGAAATTTCCTTAAAAGGCTAAAATATGAAAGAAAATTTATCAAATTTTACAGGTTCCTATTCTTTCTCACAAGAAGAAATTCTTTCACTTGCAAAATTTTTCCGTAAGAACGAAAACGATATTTCATTCAGTTTGTTTAAATTTTCAAAATATATAGAATCATTGATTTATAGCAATATGACTTTAGAAGAGGTGGATAAATTTTATAATGAAGATTAAAAAAAAACTTATCCTTTCATCAATTTTTATTATCATTGCGCTTAGTTTTTTACTTTCGCTTTATTTAATTTTTTCGCTAAAACCTTTAACTTCTGAAGAACAATCTGTTTTAAAAAAGATTGAAGTTCCTGACAATACAACTGTAAAAGGTGTTGCTTCAATTTTAAAAAATGAAAAACTAATTCGCGATGAAAAAGTATTTTATCTTGCGGCGCGCTTTCCATTTGTAACATCGTTATTCGGTTTTGATTTTCAGAAATTAAATTTAAAAAGCGGCGTATATAATATAAAAAGTTCAATGAGCATCTCAGAAATTTTTAAGATTCTTTCGTCAGGCGTCCAGGATTATATCATAGTTTCAATTCCAGAAGGGCTTACTATTTCTAAAATTGCAAAAAAACTTGAAGAATACAATGTCTGTTCAAAGGAAAAATTTATAGAAGAATCTAAAAATCCAGAGCTTCTTTCAAAGTTTGACATTCACTCTGATTCATTTGAAGGCTACCTTTTCCCAGATACATATTTTTTTACACCTAAAATGGATGCTCAGATAGTTATTTCAGAAATGACAAAGAATCTTATGAATCACTTAAAAGATATTCCAGAATATAATTCACTTTCAAAAGAAGAACTCAATCAAAAAATAATTCTTGCATCAATTATTGAACGCGAATACCGTATAAAAGAAGAGGCGCCGTTAATTTCAAGCGTTTTTACTAACAGACTAAAAATCAACATGGGGCTTTATTCCTGTGCAACAATTGAATATATAATTACGGAAATCGAACAAAAACCTCATCCAGATGTAATTACTTACGAAGATTTAAAAATCGACAGTCCATACAATACTTATAAATGGGCAGGACTTCCGCCTGGAGCAATTTCAAATCCAGGTTTAGTAGCGCTTACTGCTAGTGTAAGGCCTGAAAAAACAAATTATTACTATTTTACGCTTGTAGATCCGCAAAAAGGTCGTCATGTTTTTTCAAAAGATTTTCAAACTCACATAAATAAAGGCTATTCGGCAAAAACAAAGTAAATTATGGCAGGCTATATTTCAAAAGAAACAATCGAAGAAATTCAACAAAAAGCTGATGTCGTTTCAATAATCAGTGAATATACAAAACTTGAAAAACGCGGAACTGATTATTGGGGCTGCTGTCCCTTTCATCACGAAAAAACGCCTTCTTTTCATGTTGAACCTGACAAAAGGTTTTTCTACTGTTTTTCCTGTCATGCAGGTGGGAATGTAATAAAATTTCTTATGGAAGTTGAAAAGATTTCCTACACAGAAGCGATTACTTCGCTTGCAAAAAAAACAGGCACAGAAATAATTTATTCAGGAAACGGCCAGAATTTCAGCACCATAGAAGATAAAAACGCAAAAAAAATTGATGAACTAAAAGACTTATACGACAGAACAGCTTCGATGTTTCATTATTTTCTTCTTGAAACTGAACAGGGGAAATCTGCGTATAAATATATAAAAGAACGCGGTCTTTCCGATGAAACAATTGAAAAATTTAAATTAGGTTATGCGCCAAAAGATTTGCACTGGCTTAAAAAATTTCTTCTTTCAAAAAATTTTACAGAAGATTTTTTAAAAACTTCCGGGCTCTTCAGTTCAAAATATCCCGACATATCTTTTTTTTCAAACAGGCTTATGTTTCCTATTTTTGACAGATACGGAAAAGTTGTTGCCATGGGTGGAAGAAAATTAGATGAAAATCCAAAAACTCCAAAATATCTAAACTCAGGAGAAATGCTTCAGTATAAAAAAGGTGAAACTTTATACGCATTCAACTTTGCAAAAAAAGCCATAAAAGAAAATAAAAAAGTAATATTCTGCGAAGGATATATGGACTGCATTGCTTATCATCAGTGCGGAATTGAATACGCTGTTGCACCTTTAGGAACTGCGCTTACGGAAGAACAGATAAAAATAATTCAGCCTTTTTGCGATGAAGTTCTTTTGTCTTTTGATTCTGACGGAGCCGGACAGAAAGCAACAGAACGTGCTATTTACATGCTCAGACGCAACAATATTACCGTCAAAATCATAAAACTTTCAGGCGGAAAAGATCCCGCAGAAATAATGCTGAATTTAGGTAAAAAAATATTGACAACTGAAGTTTCTTGTGCTATATTAGATATTGACTTTTTATTATCTAAACTAGGGGCAGAGTATTCAGTTAATACTCCAGAGGGTAAAACTAAAGCTGCTCTTGCTTTTTTCCCTTATGTTGATTCCCTTCAGTCAGATATACAAAAAGAGTCAAGTCTTGAACAATTATGTCAAACATTCAATTTAAAGCCGGAGGCTGTAAAGAGAGATTTCGAAAATCGTGAAAAAGCCGCAGAACGAATAACATTCCGGCAGCCAGATGTAAACAAACCCCAGATGTCAATAAAATTGAATGCAGAATTGCGAGGTTTACTGGCAATAATAGCCAACTTAGACAAGTATAAAACAATCCGTAGCGAGCTTTCAGATGTAGTTTTCGAAGATTCTTCAGCAAGAAAACTTTATGAAATTCTTGAATGCTGTTTTCAAGAAGAATCTTTATCGCTTGTAAGTATATTAAATCACTGTGATGATTCGCGTTTATCAAATATTATCACTAAGGTAATTTCCTTAGGAGAGTTTAAAGACAATTCAGAAAACGCCATTCTTGATTCAATAAAACTGCTGAAGCGTAAATGCTTTGAAAGAAAAAGAGATGATTTACAAAATCAGATAAAAACTTTCAAGGTGGTTACTCAGGACGATCAGATTCAATTCAACAAACTCATTCAGGAAAAAATTGAACTTGACAGAATGCTCATTCATTAATTGCCAAAACAAAAGGTGGAATAATGGAGCTCGAACAGAATCCTGTTATTGAAAAGCTGCTTAATTACGCAAAAAACAAAAATATTATTTCGTGGGAAGAAATTTCTGCTTTTGTAGGTGAAGAATTCTTTAAATCCCCTGAAATGGAAAAAGTTTTTCAACTTTTAACTCAGAATAACATTCAGGTTGTTGAATCTTCATTAGAAGAAGAGGAAGACGATGTTCTTGAAGAAGATGATGATATTATTCGCGATGACGATGATATTCCCGAAGACGAAAAAGATGAGTCAAAAACAAAAATTGTAAATGGTGATAAAGAATCAAGTGTAGATGATCCAATCAGACTTTATCTTCGTGAAATCGGAAAAGAAAATCTTCTTACTGGAGACCAGGAAGTTGAACTTTCAAAACAAATGGAAAACGGTAAGAACATCATCGAAAATGTCATCATAAAATCTGGCATAATAATTCCTGAATTTTTTGCAATTGCACAGAAAGCGTTTACAAAAATTGATTTGCATGAACCGGGAAAAGGTAAAAAAGAACTCAACGAAGAAATGACGGAAAAGCGCCGGTTAAAAAGCAGTTATAGTGAATACATAAAACCTGTACTCCCAGAGATGAAGCAATATATGGCACAAAAAAAACTGCTTAAAGATTCTGGCAGAATGAACGAAATTTTTGATGATCCTCTTCTAAAAGAATTAAAAGAAAAGATAAACCCAACTCTTCAGAATGTTACAATTCAAACAGAAGAACTTGATAATTTCATTAAAAAATTCAAAGATGCAACAAAAAAAATAGAAGAATATCATCAAAAGCAAGAAAAAAAGATGAAAGAGCTTCGTATTTCAACGCCTTTAGCTCTTAGAAGTCTTGGTCGCCGTCTTTCTATGCGTTCTGAATCAAGCAAACTTGAAGCGGAACTCAATATGTCAACAGATGATATTCGCGATGTTTATACTCAGATTCAAAAAATTGACAGAAAACTTCAGTCTTTGGAATACGATTTTGAAAATACTGTTGATGAAATTCTTGACAAGGCAAAAGAAATTGAATTCGGAAGCAAAATGATGGAGCAAGCTAAAAATAAACTTATCAATGCAAACTTAAGGCTTGTAGTTTCAATTGCAAAAAAATACACAAACCGTGGCCTTCAGTTTTTTGACCTTGTTCAGGAAGGAAATATCGGTCTTATAAAAGCCGTAGAAAAATTTGAATACCGAAAAGGATTTAAATTTTCAACTTATGCTACATGGTGGATTCGTCAGGCAATTACAAGAAGTATTTCAGATCAGGCTAGAACGATCAGAGTTCCTGTTCACATGATAGAACAGATTAACAAAGTCGTAAGGGAAAGCCGTCAGCTTCTTCAAAAACTTGGGCGAGAACCAACAGATGAAGAAATTGCACAGCAGCTTCACTGGCCGATTTCTCGTGTAAAGCAGGTAAAAAATGTTGCCCGTGAACCTATTTCACTTGAAACTCCAATCGGTGAAGAAGAAGATTCTCTTTTAGGAGACTTCATCGAAGACAAAGAAGTGGAAAATCCTGCAAATCAGACTGCATATACACTTCTAAAAGAACAGCTTAACACAGTTCTTGAGTCACTGCCAAAGCGCGAACAGGATGTTTTGAAAATGAGGTTCGGTCTTGACGACGGATATTCTCTTACGCTTGAAGAAGTTGGTCTTACATTCAATGTTACAAGAGAGCGAATCCGTCAGATTGAAGCAAAAGCATTGCGACGTCTTCGTCATCCTAGAAGAGCTAACGGTTTGCGTGATTTTATGGAAGTTTAATTTTGTTTTGCGCTATCATAAACTTTTTAGTTCTTTTGATACCGTAGACATAAACTTTATTTTAATATATTATTAAGAGCACCTTATGAAACCTGTTTTTATTTTTAACAGGTTTCTATTTAAAATAAAATTTAAGGAATTACAGCCATGGTAATGTCGGATATTTTTGATAAACTTAAAAATTTACAGAGTATTCTTGTAAGAAGATATGAACTTGAAAAACAAATAAGTGAAACTCCAATGCAGCTTGAATCTCAAAAAGAACTTCTTTCAAGACTTAGAAAAGAATATATCACAAAAAATTCAGAATATGAAGAAACAAAAGAAAAAGTTGGAAAACTTAAAGTAAATCTTGAAGAAACTGTAAAGACTCGTGAAATGGGCGAAAAAAATATGGACAACATCACAAGTCACAGGGATTTTGAACTTCTTGAAAAACAGATTCAAAAAGCAAATGAAGAAGAATCAAAATACCGCAAAGAACTTCAAATAGAAGAAAAGAAACTTGAATCGTTAAAAGAAAATTTAAATTCTACCGAAGAAATGATAAATTCTCAGGAAGAAGAATTAAATAAAAGCAGCGAACAGTTAAACTCAGAAATTAATTCTTATAAATCCGAACTCGATGAATTAAAAGCAACTGAAGATAAAATTACTCCAGATTTAGATTCAGAGATTCTTTTTAAATTCCAGAGAATTATAAAAAGAAATGCAGAAGGTATAGTTGCTGTAAGAAACGGCGTATGTACTGGTTGTCACATGATTTTGCCAGGTCAATTTGCAAATGAAGTAAGAAGCGGTGAAAATATTCTTTTCTGTCCATACTGCAGTAGAATTCTTTTCTACGAAGAAGCAGATGGTTCTGATGATGATACATATTTCAATATTGATGATGCAGGAAGCCTTGTTGATATTGACGATGATGAAGACGAAGAAGAATACGATGAAGATTCTTACGACGAAGAAAAAGACAATTCTTCTATTATTGAGTCAGATGATGATATAGAAGAAGATTCTGACGAGTAAATTTTCAGACGGAATATATAATCGCAGGGAATAGTTCTAATGACAGAATTATTCAATGAGGAAAGTCCGGGCTCCACCGGAAAAGATGCCGGATAATTACCGGGCAGTATCCAGAGAATGTTAATTCATAAGCTGAATACTGACAGAAAGTGCAGCAGAAAACAAACCGCTTCTTTTGAAGTAAGGGTGAAAAGGCAGTGTAAGAGACTACCGCCTGATATGGTAACATTCAGGGCATTGCAAACCTCATCTGGAGCAAGATTGAACAGAAGTACAGTTTTCCGGGCTGCTTCGGGTAAATCGCTGGAAATGCAGGGTAATCTGCATTCAGGATAGATGATTATGGCATTTAGCTTACAGAACCCGGCTTATTGTTCCGTCTGTTTTATTTTTAAAGTGTGGAAAAATGATAGTTTTACAAAATAATGAAAATATTACTCATAGAAAAAATATTAAATTAAAAAAGTTTATCGTCGTTTTTTCGCTTTCAGTTTTTCTTGTTATTGTTATTTCACTTTTAATATTTATTTTAAACTTTCTTCTAAAAGATGCAAAAGAAATAAAAAAAATTAAATCCTTTTGGAATGAATACGATTATGAATCGGTGTACAATACTTCAAAAGATTTTCTTCAAAACGATGCTTTTAATAATACGGCTTTAACATACAACGGTTATTCAGCATTTTATCTTGCGCTTTCGCAACTTGATTCTTCTTTATCACAAAATTACATTGATGAATCTATCAACAGCCTTAGACTTGCATTACATTCAGCAAGAAAGAATTTAAAACCACAGATTGCATATATGCTTGGAAAAGCGTATTTTTATAAAAATTCTATTAATTCTTATTATTATTCTGATTTGGCAATAAAATATCTTACTATAGCAAAAAAATCAGGCTATAAAGCTGCTGACATTTCAGAATATTTAGGTTTAAGTTATGCTTCGCTTGGTCAGACTATGGACAGCATAAAAGAATTTACGGAAGCTCTTCTTTACAGGGATTCAGATTTTCTTCTGCTTTCAATTGCAGAACAATATAATAAAGCTGGTCTTCCAAATGTGAGCATGCAGTACCTTTTTCGGGTAATACAGAATTCGCAAAATGAAGAACTGGTTTTAAAAAGTCGGCTTTTACTTGGAAATATATATCTTGATGATGGAAAATATGCAGATGCAAAAAATGAATTTGATGAAATTCTAAAACTGAACAAAAATTCTGCTGATGCATATTATTCACTCGGCTTGATATATGAAAAACAGGGTGAAATGGTAAAAGCTCGTGCTGAATGGAGGAAAGCCCTTAAAGCACAAGTAAATCATCCTGGTGCATTAGCAAAAATGTCAGCAAACAGATAAATGGGGGATAAAAATGGGATTATTTGACAGGTTTTCAACAGATGTCGGTATAGATTTAGGTACATGCAATACTTTAATTTATGTTCGCGGAAAAGGCATTGTAATTGATGAACCTTCTGTTGTTGCAGTAGAAAAAGGAACAAAACGAATTGTTGCTGTAGGTGCACGGGCAAAAGAAATGCTTGAAAAAACACCTGGAAGCATTATTGCAATCAGACCGCTGGCAGATGGTGTAATTGCAGATATTGACAGTACTGAAAGAATGATAAAATATTTTCTTCAAAAAATTATGCCAAAACATCAGTTTATAAAATCAATCAGGATGAAAATCGGAATTCCGTCCTGCATAACTGATGTAGAAAGACGCGCCGTAATTGAAGCAGCTTTAAAGGCAGGTGCAAAAGAAGTTGAAGTTATTCCTGAATCTTTAGCGGCTGCAATTGGTGCAAAAATTCCAATTTATGAACCTGCAGGGCACATGATTTGTGATATCGGTGGAGGAACAACAGAAGTTTCTGTAATTTCTTTAGGAGGAATGGTAACAACAAGTTCGATTAGAGTTGGCGGAGACAGATTTGACCGTGATATTGTAAAACACATTAAAAATGTTCATAATTTAAATATCGGTCAACAGACAGCAGAAAGGCTTAAAATTCAGATTGGAAATGTTGCACCTGATAAAACAATTGAAAAAATGGAATTAAAAGGTGCAGATGCCATTACAGGACTTCCTCGCCGAATTGAAATTGACAGTGTTGAGGTTCGGGAAGCATTAAAAGAAGCCGTTACGCAGATTATCGAAGAAATTAAAAAAGCTATTGGTCAGACTCCGCCTGAAATGTCAAGCGACATCATTGACCGTGGAATTGTAATGACAGGCGGCGGTTCAATGCTCAAAGGACTTCCAAAACTTATTTCAAAAGAAACAAATGTTCCTGTAATTCTTGTAGAAAATCCTCTTGAATGTGTTGCATTAGGTGCAGGGGATGCGTTTGAACTTTTTAAAGATATGTCAACAGACAGGGCAGTTTATGACAGCCTCAACGATTAAGGTATCTTGAAAAACTTTTAAGCGGTATGAAGCAGAAACATAATTTTTCTTTTTTTCAATTTAAATTTTCAGAATTTCTCCTTGTAATTCTTCTGATTGTATCGGGTGTTTTCCTTGCATTCAGTTCAGGGGGATTTTTCTTAAATTTTAAATCAATTGGATTTTCAATTTTTTCAACGGCAGAAAAAGGTTTTCATGCTGTCACTAACGGAATCAAGAATACTTTTGGTGCTGTAGCGGAATTAAGTCAGTTAAGGAAAGAATATCAGATTCTTACGGAAAAACTGGAAAATTATGAACAGATGCAGCGAACAAATGCTGAAATCAGAAAAGAAAACGAACGCTTAAAAGAACAGCTTGATTTTACGACCTCGCTAGAAGAAAAAAATTATTTTGCACAGATAATTTCACGCGACATAGACAATTTAAATGCCTATATAACAATCAATAAGGGTTCTTCCGTCGGGATTAAAAAAAATATGCCTGTAATTGCCTTTCAAAACGGCGAATTCGGAATCGTTGGAAAAGTAGTTCAAGTTGGAAAATTTACAAGCCTGATAATGCCGCTTTATAACAGTGACTGCATAATCTCTTCACGAATTCAAAATACGCGTGATCTTGGACTTGTAAACGGACTTGGGCATCAGGATAAGCCTTTAAAAATGTCTTATGTAAAAAAGAAGGTTTTGGAAGAACTTCATATTGGTGATGTTGTTGTAACAAGCGGAGAAAATAATAATTACATGAAAGATATTCCAGTCGGAACGATTTCTCGAATTAATATTCTTGATTACAATTCTTCTTTGGATATAGAACTTACGCCTATTATAGATTTTTCACGCCTTGAAAATGTTATTGTTGTAAATATGAAAGAAATTAACGAGGCAAAGGAAAAATAATTATGTTCAAATCATTTTTATGTTCTTTTTTAATTTTACTTTGTTCTGTAATTGTAGAAACTTCAATTCTGTCTAATATTTCTTTTCTTCCGGCTGTTCCTGATTTAGCTTTGATTTGCGTTCTTTATTTTTCATTTTTAAATGGAAAAAATTACGGTCAGGTTTCAGGATTTCTTTCCGGACTTTTACTTGATTTTCTTTCAGGTTCTCCATTAGGGTTCAACTGTCTTTACAGGACTGTAATCGGTTATCTTTCAGGTGTTTTCAGAAGAACTATAAATTCTTCAGGTTTTATAGTTCCCTCGGTTATTGGGCTTTTAGCAACGATTTTGAAAGTTTTTTTAATATGGCTGATTTCACTATTTTTCAAATCAATTAAAATTTATAATATTTTTACTTTTTCTTTTTTATTTGAACTTGTCATGAATGTTTTGCTTACTCCTTTAATGTTTAAATTTCTCAATTCGTTCAGGCGAATTTTAAACATTCATGAAGAGGAACTTTAAAATGAATTTTTCTGATAAAAAATTCACAAAAAATACAAGGCTTCTCATTATTCAGATAATTATAGCATCTCTTTTTTTTATTTATGTATATACGCTTTTTTCACTTCAGGTTTTAAAAGGAAATGAATATAGAAGCCAATCAAAAACAATTTCAAGTCAGGTAAAAATAATTCCGGCAGACCGTGGAGAAATTTTTGACAGAAATGCGATGCTTCCAATGGTCATCAATTCAGACTCTTTTGCAGTTGAATTAACTCCCGGTGAAATTCCAAAAAATTATTACGATACCGTGACTTCAAAACTTGCAGCCTTGCTTGAAATTTCAAAATTCGACATCGATAAAAAAATTCCGCCTTCGATGAGAAATTCGTATTCTTCAATTCAGATTAAAGCAAATGTTCCTTTTGAAATAATTTCAAACATTGCGGAAAATAAAACTGATTTACCAGGGGTTTCATGGATTTCAAAACCGATTCGAAATTATGTTGAACAAGGTTCTATTTCCCATGTTGTAGGCTATGTAGGAGATATTACTCAGGACGAACTCAACCGGCTTTATAACAAAGGCTATACAAAGAACAGTATTATCGGAAAGACAGGAATTGAAAGCCAATATGATGAATTTCTTCAGGGAACTCCTGGAAGAGAAAGCAAAACTGTCGATGTCCGTGGAAAAATTATTTCAGATGCACCTATAATTCAACCGCCAAAAATGGGAAACAATCTTGTTCTTACGATTGATTCTACAATTCAAAAACTTGCAGAACAGACGCTTGGGAACAGGGTAGGGGCGATTGTTGTTTTAAAGCCTTCTAACGGCGAAGTTCTTGCGATGGTTTCATATCCGTATTTTGATCCGAATATTTTTAACACTGAACAAGCAGGTGAATACCTTCAAAAACTTTCTTCCGATGAACAGGGGCGGCCTTTAATAAATCGGGCTGTAAATGCAGTTTACCCACCTGCTTCAACTTTTAAAATCGTAATGTCAACTGCAATGCTTCAGGAAAATGCTTTTCCAAATGATAAAAAAATTGAATGTAAAGGCCGAATGGCTTACGGAAACAGAATTTTCCATTGTCACATAAAAACTCCAGGACACGGCTGGCTTGACTTGAAAAATGCTTTTGCTCAGTCATGCGATGTTTACTACTGGATTATCGGTCGCGATTATCTTGGAATAAATAAAATTGCCTCGTATGCACGCGAATTCGGTTTCGGACAGAGTGCACAGATAGATCTTCCAAGCCAGCAGATAGGATTTGTTCCGACTGCAGAATGGAAAGAAAGGCGCTATCATGAAAAATGGCTTGGCGGTGATACGATGTCGGCGTCAATCGGGCAAGGATATTTGCTTGCAACACCTTTACAGCTTGCAGACATGGTTTGTATGGTAACAAATTCTGGTGTTGTCTATAAACCTCATCTTTTAAAAGAAGTGCGCGATCCGGTTACTTCAGAAGTTTTAATAGAAACAAAGCCTGAAATTCTTTTGAAATCTGACATAGACAAATCTGTATGGAAGGAAATGCAGGAAACAATGCGCTACATGATTACAGACGGAACTGCGCAATACCCTATGAACAATAAAATCGTAAAGGCTGCTGGAAAAACAGGAACTGCCGAAGTCGCACCTTACAAAACAAGCTGGCACTCATGGATGGTATGTTACGCACCTTATGACGCTCCTGTTGAAGATCAGGTTGTTATTTCTACAATTGTCGAAGCTTGCAATCCATGGGAATGGTGGGCACCGTACGCAACAAATATAATTCTTCAAGGAATTTTTGCAAAACAAACTTACGAACAGGCCGTAAAAGAATTAGGCTTTACATATCTTATGAAAAACAGAAACAGGCAGGAATAAAATTTTATGGAAGGAATTGCAAAAAAAATTTTTGAAGTTTTTGATTATATTCTGCTTTTATGCGTCTTAATTCTTGTAATTTTAGGAATTGCATTTATATATTCTTCAGGAGTAAATTCTGAAGGAGTTTTAGTTACAAACGAATACATCAAACAGATTATCTGGGCATCAATCGGGCTTGTTTTTCTGATTTTTTTTGCATTTTTTGATTATAGAAAATTTGAAAAAGGAATCATTTATTTTTATTTCGGACTTTTAGCTGTTCTTTTGTACACAAGATTTTTCGGTCGTTATGTAAACGGAGCAAGAAGCTGGATTGGAATAGGTGAATTTGGAATTCAGCCTTCAGAATTCGGAAAAATAATTTATACCGTCATGCTTGCAAAATACCTTTCTTCTTCAGAAAACGAACATCCTTTCAAGCGATTTGTAATTTCTACAATAATTTTTGTATGTCCAGTTCTTCTAATTCTTCTTCAGCCTGACTTAGGAACTGCAACTGTTTATTTTCCAATTTATTTTGTAATGTGTTTCCTTGCTGGAGTAAAATTAAAGTACTTAGGTTATGTTTTGGGTACAGGCACTCTAACAATTCTTTTTACAGTTCTTCCAGTTTGGAACGAATACATACTTTCAAAACCGATTCTTGCTATAAATGCACTTTCAAATCAAAATATTAAAGTCATCATCACAATTGCAACACTAACGATTACTTTTATGGGATTTGTTTTCAGAAAATATTTTCACGGACCGAAATATTTTTTCTGGATAAGTTACGCATTCAGTATGATATCGGTTGCGCTGATTTTTTCATCTTTTACGGGAAAAGTTTTAAAAGAGTACCAGATTCAACGCCTCATAGTTTTTTTAGACCCATCTATCGATCCAAGAGGCTACGGCTGGAACATAATTCAGTCAAAAATCGCAATCGGTTCTGGCGGAATTTTTGGACGCTCATTTTTAAATGGAACTCAAAGTCATTACCGTTTTCTTCCTGAACAATCTACAGACTTTATATTCAGCATTTACACCGAAGAAATGGGATTTTTAGGCGGACTTATAGTTTTTATTCTTTATTTTATAATCATGACAAGAATTATAATTATTATAAAAAACACCTCTAATAAATTCGGAACTTACATTGCAGGCGGAATTCTTGCAATTTTTATGATTCATTTTTTCATCAACACAGGAATGGTTATGGGAATAATGCCGATTACAGGAATTCCGCTTCTTTTTATGTCATACGGTGGTTCATCACTTTTAATGGCAATGAGCGCAATCGGGCTAATCATGAGCATAAGATACAGAAAATATAATTTTTCTTAAAAAAAATTGAATAGAGAAGAAAAAATCCAATAGTAAA
>JAEDFA010000076.1 GCA_016293005.1 Treponema sp. | reverse complement strand
GCGTAAAAAGTCAATCGATTGTTGAAACAATCTTCTTGACTTTTTATGGGAGCTTTTTTTATAAATATGGACAGTATCTTGCACGGCTTGTTTCTGTTTCAAAAACATCGACGGCATACAAAAAAGGCTCTTTTTGACTGTCTTTGCTTTCGTTTAATTCTTTTTTGATATTTTCAAAGATGAATAATGCAATTTTTTCTGCACTCGGATTCTGATTGAAAAACGGAAAATCGTTTAAATTCGTGTGGTCTAAAATTTTGCATGTTTTTCTTAAAGCGTCTTTTAGTTTTGAAAAATCTAAAAGCATTCCGCCTTCGTTCAGGTTGTTTCCACGAACATGGGCAAAAACTTTGTAATTGTGTCCGTGTAAGTTTTCGCACTTTCCGTTGTAGTCTTTTAAAAAATGTGCGGCTGCAAAATCCGCTTCAACTCTGACTTCAAACATTTTTTTTCTCCAATTAAATTTTAAATAGAACCTTTTGGATTTTGCCCGAAATCTATGGACAAAAGCCATGTAAAAATTTCGTCGTTGTAGTGAAAAGTTTTCATAAATCGGTTTTCAAGCATCCCGAATCCGTGTTTTCCCCAGTCGTAAAGGGAAAATTTGTGAGGAACATTGTTCTTTTGAAGTGATTTTACAAGTTCAACTGAATTTCTGTAGTCAACAACATTATCATCTTTACAAGCGATTACATAAACAGGTGGCATTCCGCTAAAAATCTGTTTTTCCATTGAAAATTCGTCTTTTTGTTCTTGTGTCGGATTTTTCCCAAGAAGGCTTTTTCGTGACCATTTGTGTGCAAGTTCATCTTGCATGGAAACTACCGGGTAGACAGGAATTATGAAATTTGGTTTTAGAGAAACTTCATGTTCGATTCCGATTTTTTTTAGTTCGTCGTGGCTTTCAAAAAACGCTCCTGCCATTGTTACAAGGTGTCCGCCGGCTGAAAATCCGATTAAGCCGATTTTGTTTTCGTTTATGCCAAAATGTTCTGCGTTTTCCCTGATGATTTGAATTGCCCTTTGAATGTCCTGAAGCATTGCAGGATGGTTGTAAGATGCTTCGTTTGTTCTGTAGCGGAGAGTGAATGCGTGAACGCCTTTTTTAGAAAACCATTGGGCAGTTTTGTAGCCTTCGTTGTAAAGTCCAAGGTGATGATAACTTCCGCCCGGACAGATTATGATGCACGGGGCATTTTCTTCTGCATTTTCTGCCTTGTGATAATACATGACTGATTTTTCGTTTTTTAATTGCTGCGTGTTTTTCCAAAGGTAAATTGGTTTTCCGCTTTTTGAAAAACAAGGTATCAGCGTGAAAATTGAAAAAATTAAGGCAAAAAAGAGAGTTTTTTTCATTTGGAATTCCTACTTTGTGGAGAATTTTAAAAATTTAGTTTGAAAATCATTTGTAAAAAAGTTCACTTTCAAAGCAGATAGAATCGTTTTGTTTTGCAACGATTACAATTTTTTTGTTTTCATCGTCGAAATTTCCGAAGATTTTGATGTTCTGACCTTGCACGGCTTCTTTTGAAAAATTCAGACGGAAATCTGTGAATGATTTATTCTGATATTCTTCTGGAAGGGAATCTATAACGAAAGCTCCGTATTTTGCGTTGTTTACATGACCGTTTCCGTCGATGTCAGAATACCAGACGGGTCGTTCAACGAGGAATTTTAAGTTTTCTGGAATTGAAATTTTACCCGGTTCAAGCGCCTGATGTTCTGTTTTAAAATCTGGAATTTCTTTTTCGGTGAAATCTTTTGTGCGGATAATTCTGTGCGTTTCGGTGCTGACATAAAGCCAGTGTGAAATTCCTGAAATTAAAAGTTCGCCTGATTCTGCATCGTAAAAATCGTAAAGCCTTACAAACTGAAGGGGAAGGGAGGTTTCTGTCCATGTTTTTACACGGATATTCTGGCTTGCAACGGGAAATTTATGAAATCTGAAAGAGATTCTGCTTACGACAAAAACTGTTTTTAAATCGTGGAATTTTTGCCAGGTAAGTCCGATTCTGTCATAATCTGTGACGGCAGTATCTGATGAAATTTTTAAAATATCGTAGAAACTTAAACGGTGATTTTTGTCGCACTGATTGAAAGAAACATTCATTTCTTCGTTATAAAACGATACATTTTCTTTTAGTTCGTGCCATCTTCTGAAATTGTCCATATAATTTCCTCTTGAAAATTTGAGAGTTGTTACCTGAACTTACAGGCGTACAGGAATTCCGTAGCCATTAAGGCTTTCTTTTATGGATTTTACTGTGTATTTTCCAGAATGAACCATTGAAGCGATTAATGCGGCGTCGGCTTTTCCTTCTTTTAAGACATCTCTAAGGTGTTCTGGTTTTCCGCCGCCGCCTGAAGCGATTACGGGAACGCTCACGGATTCTGCAATCATTTTTGTTAAATTTATGTCGTAGCCTTCTTTTGTTCCGTCTGCATCCATAGAATTTAAAACGATTTCGCCGGCTCCTAAACTAACTGCTTTTACAGCCCACTCTCGTGCATCAAGACCTGTGTCAATTCTTCCGCCGTTTATGAAAATTCCGTAGCCGCTTGGTTTTGAATCGTCTTTTTTTACATCCATTCCAAGTACAATGCATTGATTTCCGAAAATTCTAGCGCCTTGACTTATAAGTTCTGGATTTTTGACTGCCTGACTGTTGAGACTGACTTTTTCTGCTCCTGCAAGAATTGTCTGTTTTATATCGTCTAAAGTGGTGATTCCGCCTCCTACGCAAAACGGAATGAAAACCTGACTTGCAACTTTGCTGATTAAATCAAGAATCGGTCCGCGACCTCTTGCACTTGCAATTATATCGTAGAAAACAAGTTCATCGACACCCTGTTCGTAATATTCTTTTGCCATTTCAACAGGGTCGCCTATATCGACATTGTTTAGAAATTTTACGCCTTTTGTAGTTCTTCCGTCTTTTACATCAAGACAAACGATAATTCTCTTTTTTAGCATAAGTCTATTTTCTCCTGTAGAAAAAAAATTGCGGAAACGGTTTTACGCCCCTTAGGTGAACAACTAAAAACTTTAATTTTCAGAATTTGTCCTTAATTTTTAAAACAGAAATTCTCAAGAATTTTTAGTCCCGGTTCTCCAGATTTTTCCGGGTGAAACTGAAAGGCTGTGATGTTGTCTTTTTCAACGCATGAAGGAACTTTTATTCCGTAATCTGCTTCTGCTTTTACGATTGAAGAATCTTCCGGGCAGATTACAAATGAATGAACGAAATAAAAATCTGTATGATTTGGAACGCCGTCGAAGAGAATTGAGCCTTTATTTGTGTATGAAATGTCTGACCAGCCGATATGCGGAATTTTTAAGTTTCCCTCTGGATTTATGTTTTTTTCTGTGTAGAGATTTTTAAAATGCCTGATTTTTCCTTTTAAAAGTCCAAGACAAGGAGTATTTCCTTCTTCGGAATAGTCGAAAATAATCTGCGAGCCAAGACAAATTCCTGCAAGCGGCTTTCCGTCTTTTACCCATTCTTTTATGAAACTGTCGAAGCCTGTAATTTTAAGTTGTTCTATTGCGAACGCTGCATCTCCAACACCTGGAAAAATTATTTTAGCGCAAGTTTTTAATTCTTCCGGGTGTTTTGAAAGAATATAAGGGGAGCCGATTTTTTTTAGGGCTCGTTCAACGCTTGAAATGTTTCCTGCATTGTAATCAATTATTCCAATCATAATAGAATAATAGTGAAGGAAACTTCCCGTTTCAAGTGAATTCTTGAATGTTTTTTTCCGATAAATTAATTATGGATAATTATATTGATGTCGTTGTTGAGGTTTTGTCAAATAAAGATGTAATTGCAACCTTTGTCATGGTGTTTTTGGTGATGATGTTTGGCTGTTATGTTGCAAATTACAGAAAGAAACCTAAAAAACAGAAAAAAGTTAAAGCCCAGAATGAGAATGCGCAAAAATCTGAAAACGCTTCTTCCAGTTCTTCTGAATCTTCCAGCGCAGACGAAAAAAAATCCTCTTCAAATGATGGAAATCCTGAATAATTTGTGTCCGGATAGTTTTTGTTTCGATTTTTCCTTTCCATAAATTTTTACAATGTTTTATTTTTTTTGTTTTAATTAATTCAGAATAAATTTCAACGCAAGAATCATAATCATATATGCGGTAAAAAAGGCGTTTTGTGCTTAAGGAATTTAATTCTTCTTCTATTTTATTGATAAATTGCAGCGGCGTAAAAGTCCGTTCGTTTTTTTCTGCGATTTTTAAAGCTGTCTTCCAGTCTGAAAATTTTAAATCGTCATTTAAGCCTTTGTTCTGTAAATTGAACCGTCTGTTACACAAATCGCATCCGCTGCAAACTGCCTGTTCTGCATCAAGAAAAGTTAAAAGAACTTCTCTCCTGCATTTTTTAGTTTCTGCAAAATTTTTCATTGCCCTGTTTCGGCTTTTTTCTGGAAATGCACTGAATTTTATTCTGTCTTCGTTGTTCCATAAAAGAATTGAGTTTGAAATTGAACCGTCTCTTCCGCCTCGTCCTGCTTCCTGAATATATGCTTCTGCGGTGAGCGGAACATCTAGATGAACTGTTGTGTGGATGTCTTTTTTGTCGACGCCCATTCCGTAGGCACATGTCGCGCATAAAACTTTGTCTTTTGCCGTGAAAAACCAGTTTTCGATTTTTGTTTTTTCTGATTTTTCAAGGCCCGCGTGATAAAATTTTGAAAAATCATTTCCATAAACGAAATTTAGAAGCCTGGACATTTGTTCTGCTTTTTTTCTTGTTCCGCAGAATACAATCATCGGTTTTTCTTCTGTTTCGCAAAGGTTTAAAACTGCCTGTTGTTTTGCCGCTGCGTATTTTACATAATAGTGAATGTTCGGCCTGTCGCTTTCGCTTTTTATGATGTGCGCGCTCCCGGAAAAAAGAATTTCAGAAATTCGGGTTAAAATTTCAGGAGAGGCTGTTGCGGTAAATGCGGTTACTACATCGGCGTTTAATTCTTTTAAAATTTTGTTAAGATTCAGGTATGAAGGTCTGAAAGTGTCGCCCCATTCTGAAACGCAGTGAGCTTCATCGATTGCAATGTGGCTTAAATGAATTTTTTTAAGTTCGTTTAAAACTGAATTTTCATTGAGAACTTCAGGATTTGCAATGATGATTTTTGCATCATTTTTAAGTTCTTCAAAAATTTCTAGCCGTTCTTCCTGTGACTGTCCGCCCTGAATTATGACATTTTTTATTTTTCCTTCGTCCATTCGCCTTTTCTGGTCTTTCATGAGCGCAAGAAGCGGATAAATTACTAAAGTTTTTCCCGGAAGAAGAATTGAGGGAAGTTGAAAACATAGAGATTTTCCTGCTCCCGTCGGAAGAAGAACAATCTGGCGGTTGATGGAATCTTTTAATTCTTCTTCTTTCAAATTTAAAACTGAATTTTCTGCGGCATCGAGAATATTTGAAATTACCATACGCTGCCACGGAAAAATATATTTTATCCCGAATGATTTTAAGGCAGTTTCGTCGATTTTGTCTTCATAAGTTAAGCTTTCGTCATCAAAATTCAATATTTCTTTCATATTAATATATAGCCGGAAAAA
>JAEDFA010000075.1 GCA_016293005.1 Treponema sp. | reverse complement strand
AATCAATGGAAAAATCTGCATTATGTGAGTTACAATCGTAGCCCTGTTCAAGCCGATTGCGTAAATAAGAATTGCAGAAGAAAACAAAAGATAATATAAAAAAGTAAAAATCATTTTATAGTCCCGCCCTTTTTATTACATCAATTTTTTTCAAAATCAGCATGTAAACAACAAGAATCAAAGCGCACAGAATAAAGCCGCCAGGAATTGAAGCGATAAAACTCATGAAAGAAATTTTATCTTCCGGGAAAATGACTTTTTCTATTACTCCGTTAAAACTTATAAATGTAAAAGTTCCATAGCCAAAAACATCGCGCACAAGAGAAACAAAAAAACCGTACACCGAAACTTTTGCAATGTGAAGCGAATTTTTTTTAAGATCAACTAAAAGAGTATTTTCTTCAGGCGTGAACATGAAAGAAATTACATAAGTTGAAACTGCTGCAAGAAAAAGAATAAAACTCATCGAAAGCGCAAGAGACGGCATGGTTAGAATCAAAATCTGCCTGAAAAGCATTACCATAAATACAACAAAAGCTATAAGAAGCACAGATTTCATTTCATTCATCTTAATAAATTTTAGAAAATGACAAAACAATGTTCCCATTACCGTAAAAAGCGCAAGAGCGATTATAATAATAAGACCTGATGCAAACCTTCCTGGCGCAACAATAAAAAGAGAACACATTGCCGCCATATACCTGTATCCAGATTTACTGTTCATTATATACCTGCCTTTGAAACGATTTCTGGAATTTTATTTATCCAGTATTTTAACCTGATTGACGAATAATTTGATAAAAGAATATTTTTTACCCGTCCGTGAAGTCCTTGAAAACCAATAAATTCAGTTCCTTTATTTTTGTTGTAAACGAAAACTGCCGGAAGCGGACCGTAAAGCGTATTGATTCGTATTAAAACTGCATAATTTTTATCTGAACCGTTTTTAGAAACAAGATGATACATTGCACCGCTGTAAGAAAAAGAAGATTTTAAATCGATTTTTTCTCCGACAGTCCATTTATCAGGATTATATTCATCAAGAACAGCCTGAATCTCGTTTGCCAGTTTTTTTTCATACGGATTTCTTGAAATCATAACAAGAGATACAATCACAAGAAAGAAAAAAGTGATGACAGCAATAAAAATTCCGAAAACCCGCCACAATTCTTTTGGTTCAATTTTATTTTCTAATTTTTCTTCCATAAAAAATTCCTGAAAAGCGTTTTATTTTATTGATTCCTGAAGTTTTATAACTTTCAATACAGATTTTCTAGTAAAATAATCTTCACCCCACTGAATTAAAAGCGAAAAAATATCTGCAATCAAAACAGTAAAAATCATCCCCGACGACGAAGTGCCACAACCGCATACAAAAAACGCTACAAGTCCTGCAACAAAACCATAAATCGCTTTGCCAATTTTTGTTACCGGCTGAGTTCCGTACGAATTAAAAAGAAAAACCGCCGTAAATAAAGTGCCGCTTGAAAGCAAAGACAAAATCATATCGCCTTGAAAAGGAACACATTCTGTAAAAACAGGCGACAAAATTCTTACTAAAACAAGATAAACTAGCATAAATGAAAAAGGCACAATTGCTTTATTTGAATCTGAAGAAAAAATAAAAATCGAAGAAACAATCGTGATAAAATTAAAACGGAAAGCCGGAATCACCGAATGAGAATCCCAGAAAAGCGAAATATAACCTTCAGGAATGCTGACTTTAAAAAGACTGAAAAGATGAGTGTTAAAAAAATCAGTAAGCCCAGTGTCAAATGACGAAACAGGAAAAGTTCCGTTTTCAATAAGCTGAAGACACGGATTTCTAAGCATAAGAATGTCTTTTGTAACAAGAAATTCTGGAAAAAGGCTTTTAGCAGAAAACCACAAAACTATGACAGAAAAAGCAACAGGATTTATCCATGTATATGCAAAGCCCCCGAAAATGTATTTAGAAACTATCATCGATAAAAACACGCAGAAAAATACAGTTACAGGATTAAAAGTTCCTGGAATCATCATAGCGATTAAAATGCCTTGAATCACCGAAATCAAAGCAGATGCGTGTTCTTTCTGTAAAAAACACTTTGAAACAAAAAGTTCAGATAAAAGTGAAGCGGCAACCGAAACTAAAACAAGAATGAATGAATTATATGTTTTTGTAAATAAAAGCATTAAAACCTGAATCATAAGAAGAAAAATTATCTTCAAAGACTGAACGCTCAATGATTCCCTTTTATAAATGAATGGTTTTATTAAAATTCTCTGTTTTAAACTGTTTTTAAATTTCATTTTTCTTCTCCAGAATTATAATGAAAATTCTTTTTGATTTCTGCAATTTTCTGTGAAATTGGTAATCTTGACGGACAATAAGAATTGCATAAGCCGCAGTCAGAACAGAACTGAGCAGTTTTTAAATATTCAATTTGTGCAATTGCTCCGCCTGAAACATGCCTGTAGAGAATGTCAGGATAAAGATTTAGCGGACAGACTCTCCTGCACGAACCACAGCGGATACATTCACTTGCTTTCTGAAGCGGTTTATGAACAAATGGAATAAATGTCACCGATTTTACATATTTTGTCACCGGAGAATCTAAACTTGAACTTGAAAATCCTGAAACAAGACCGTTTACAATAACTGCGCAAGGTTGTTTTATAAAACCGCCGCATTGTTCTGCAAGAAAACGAATTGTCGTACCTAAAGGAACTTTTATCATCCCCGAAACAGGAATGCAAGAACCTGAAACATGAACATATCTGTCGATTACAGGCATATTAAATTTTATGCATCTGTAAAGTTCAAGCAAAGTCGAAGAATCAACAAAAAGGTCTTTTTTTGAAACGCATTGATATTTTTCATCAGTCAAAACTTTTCTGATTTGAAAAATAAGGTTTTCTTCAAAGCCGTTTGGAAAAACAGATGAATCAAAGCAAACAGTTTTAAAATCTGAATCAAGCGCAATTTCATCTTTTTTTGCAAATTTTTTATCAAGCGCAAAAACAATGCGCTCTGCATTTGCCGCTTTTTTTAAAATTTCTGCGCCTTCAAGTACCTCTTTCAAGAAAAATTCTGAAATAAGAGAATCAGAAATTCTTGTAACATCATCATCAAAAAGTCGTACAACAATAATTTTTTGTTTTAAATTGATAAACTCATCAATTTCATCGGAAAGAAGAGAAGGTTTTGCAGTATTAAATGTATTCATTATTGAAAATTCTGAAATAGAATTTTTTATTGAATACGATGTAAGACTTTTCCAGTCAACTTCACTCTTTTTTTTGCCAAGAAACTTAAATTTTCCGAAAGTCCTGATTCTTACTGCTTTTGAATAAAATCCATCAGGCGAAGGCGAAAGTTCAATATTTTCTACAATACCGGGAACAGGTGAAAAAACAGTTGAAGGATTTTTTCCATCTCTGTCAAAACGGGCAATCAAATGACCTTCTTCAACAGAATCACCTAAATTCACAAGCAATTTGCAGTCTTCTTTAAAATCCTGCCGCAAAGGAATTATTACACTTTTTGGAATATAACCGTTTACCGCTCTTTTATACGCTTTCTTTTTTAATGAAAAGAATCCCTTAAACTCTGTCATTTTTATTCCTGTTTAATTTTAAGATTAGTAAAAATGCTGCTGAAACAAACAGCGAGACAGCGACTACCATTATAGTAAAAACTGAAACATTTTGCGACCCTGAAGACGAATATCCGTACGATTTTTTCATTCCCTGAGATAAAAACATTTTTTCAAGCGCAGGATACGATAAATTTTCTATTGAATTAAGACTGTCTTCTATAAACTTTTCATCAAAACTCATGACTTTTAAAGATTCTTTTATTGCATCAGGTTCATCGGAATAAACATAAAAACTCACAGATTTTTTATCATACTTAGAATTACTAGGAGAATTAAGCGAAATATAAGGAAAAGTAAGCGCTTCCCACCTCCACGAAAAAAAATCATCAAGATTTACAAGCGACGGTGAACCTTTTTTTGAAGGAAGCAAAAGATTTTCGCGACTAAGCGACGGTGAAAGAAAAAAAGAAAAAATTGACGCCACAAAAAATAAAAAAATCGCTATCGTATTAAAAACAACTCCAAGGTATGATTTTTTTGTTAAAAGACTTACGGTTTTTGCAGAACGAATCTGAACAGGTTTAAATGAAAAATGTAAAAAATATTTTTCTTCAAAAAATCTGTAAAGATAAAAAACAGAAATAACAGAAATCACCGTCATAATATAGAGAAAAACGCACAAAGCGCCTTGAGCAATCTGACAGAAAAACGAAAGAATAAATACAACATGCAAACTTCTGACTTTCAAAAGCCTTTTAAAACCGCCCTTCCTGTTCCACAATTTTAAAGAAATAAAAATTCCAAGCAGAAAAAGCGAAATTCCTGTAAAACAAGAATAAAACGGAAGCATAAACGCATATAAAAGAGGAATTAATGAAGCAAAAGCAAAAAGAAGTTTTTTTTCAGATTTAAAAACAAGAAAAACAAAAAAAGCAAACAGAATTAAAAATGCAAAAACAGGAAAACTTTCCTTTGAATCAACTCCGCAAGAAAAATCAGAAGTATCTTTTATAAACGAACACATATCGTTTAATTCTTTAAAATATTTATTTTCAACATAATAAATTTTAAATTTTCCGCTTTTATCGAAAAAATATTTTATACGGGCATCAAGATAATCAGAATGCTCTAAAGAAGAAAGCGAAAGCGAATATTCAGGCGTATTTTCAGAAACTGTAAGCGGAACTTTCTGATTTTTAAGAGAAATAAAGTCTTTTATGTTATAGTTTTTAAAAAGATTTTCAATGTAATTTTCATCAGTTGTTTCTTCTATATAAAATACAGAATAATCATCCCACATTTTTTTAGATGGTGTTTTTTTTAAAACAAGGAGTAAAACTACAGACAAAAGAATCAGAAAAGAAGGAATAAGATAATGTTTTAAGTTTTTCATATTTTCCTACAGAACTGAAAAAGCAATACCGATGAAAAAACCTAATACAATCCCGATTATAACTTCCATTGGAGAATGACCGTTTACTTCTTTTATGGGCGAATACTCTAAAATTTTATTTTCATCGAGTTTTTTACCGATTTCATTTAGTTTTTTAGCCTGAATTCCGTTAGAACGCCTTACACCAACCGCATCCCTAATTGTAACAAGAAAAAAAACAAGCGCAACAAGAAAAACATCAGAATCAGGACCGTTTCTAAAACCAATGCAAGTACACAGGCAAGTTACCAAAGACGAATGGCTTGACGGAAGCCCCCCTGTTTTCCAGATTAAAGTTTCAAACAATTCTGAAAATGAATGAATTCTTCCATATATAATGTTTACAACTGTTTTTATAAACTGTGCACTGAACCAACTTGAAATACAGGCAAGTAAAACTGGATTAAACAAGAAATTTTTAATAGAAAGCATTGTAAACGGTAATTTTTCCATAAGTATAAATATTTTAACATCATATTAAAAATTTTACTAGATAAATATTATTTTTTTTAAAGTTTGATAAGGAGAATAAAAAAAGCCACACAGAAAACTGTATGGCTTTTTAACTAAGCGGCAGAAGGGAGTCGAACCCTCGTCATCAGCTTGGAAGGCTGAGATAATGAGCCGTTA
>JAEDFA010000074.1 GCA_016293005.1 Treponema sp. | reverse complement strand
AAAGGACACATATGTTCTACTTCTGCTGTATAGGTCATTTTAATCTCCCATAAAAAATTTCAACTTCAAATATTTTATCCGAAACGCTTTTTTAATACAATAAGCATTTTTACAGAAAGAGAAAAAAATCATTTAATAAATAAGAAATGTTCATTACTCTATATTTGAAAGATATGACACAACGCTTAACGCTGCAACATTTCCTTCTCCACACGCTTTAGCATACTGATACGGTTTTCCCGTTATATCACCTGAAGCAAAAACACCTTCAATATTTGTTTTCATATTTCTGTCAACCTTAATATGATTTTCTTCAAGTTCAATACCAGAAATAAGCTGAGATGGAGAAATTGAGGAACGCAGAATAAAAATTCCTTGAACTGAAAGTTCATGATTTTTTAATTTTAAGGAAGAAACATTTTTTTCACCGTCAATACTCAACGGCTCATCAAAAATAACTTCTATTTTTGGAGAAAAATCAAAACTTTCTTTTTTGTAAAGCGGAATGTAATAAATCTTTTCTGCAAAATCAGAAAGAAATTCTGCTTCAGATTCCTCTTCTTCGTTTTCAGCGATTACCGCTATAGTCTTTCCTTTAAAAAGAGGACCGTCGCATGTTGCGCAATAACTTAAACCATGACCTAAAAATTTTTCTTCGTTTGGATACGGATTTTTAAAATTCACGCCGGAAGCAATTATTACAGACAGAGACTCATAAATTTTATTCTCTTTTGTTAAAATCGAAAAATAAGAGCCCATATTATAAATGCTTACGATATTTTCTTCAGTAATCTGAATTTGAAGGCTTTCTAAATGCTCTAAAAACTTATCTCTAAGTTCACTTCCAGAAATTAAAGGAAAACCTGGATAATTTTTTATCACTTTTGCTTTTAAAAGTTTTTCGCTTAAATTTTTAGAACCGAAAAGAACAATGTTTTTTCCGCGAATTTTTAATGTAATGCTAGCAGAAACTCCTGCAGGACCTGTTCCAATAACTGCACAATCAAATTTTTCACTCATATTTTAAATTATCCGTTTTATAAAAAAATATTCAAGAACAAAATTAGCTCTAAATAATTTTTAACTCATCTTTTTTAACATCAGTATGATTTTCAACAATAAAAGCGTTTAATACAGGATTTTCTTTATCCATATAAAGATAAAATCAAATATCTTGCCTTAAAATCAAAAAAAAGCCTTTTGTCTTCTTTGACATGATTTCCAAAATTGATAAAAAAAGGAATAATTTTTACATTCCGAAAAGAATATATTTCTCCCGAATTTACAAGTTTTTTGTACAAATCGTTTTTATTTCCCTTTCCTTTTAACACCGAAAAACGAACATTTTAAAACCCAGTTTTCTAATCTGTTTTTCAAGGTAGAAAACTTTCTGATTTTTTGAAAAATCAAGTCCGTGAGCAACAAAAAAATATTTTTCAAAAAATTTCAAATCGTATTTTTTAGAAAAAATCCGTGCAAATTTTTTAATTGTTTTTTTAGAAGAAAAAAGAGGTTTTGTAAAATAAACTGATTTAAAACCGTAAAACTTTTTAACGCGTCGTTTTAATTCAAAAAATTCTTTTCCTTCAAAAAGAAAAACAGAAACAACTTTCAAATGAGTGACTTTATTTTCTAAAAGTTTCTGTAATATACATTCAAGAGATTCTTCCCCTTTTTTTTGAAGAAGACTGTAATCGGCATAAAGCGTAAAGCGCATAAAAATCCTTTTTCAATAAGAATAAAAAAACTCTACTTTAAAATAACCTAGTTAGTCAATAGGTTATTTATTTTTTAGGATTTCATTTATTATCGAAAGATTCTGTTTTTTGTCAAAAATCCACAAAGGCGCAATAGTCTGACTTTTAGGACCATCACCTGTAAGCCGGTGAATGACAACATTTTCAGGAATAATTTTTAATGCTTTTTCAACAATTGAAAAATAGTTTTCGCGAGAAAGAAGAGAAAATTTTTTCTCTAAATACATTTTTTCAAGAACAGTGTTTTTCAAAACATAAAGGGATGCGATTTTTATTCCATCTGTTTTTGCATCAATGGCAAATTTTACAGAAGAAAGCATTTGTTTTTCATCTTCAAACGGAAGTCCAAAAATTATATGAGTTACAACATGAACGCGCGGAACATTTTTTTTCAAAATTGAAACAGCCTTAAGATATTCAGATGAAAAAAATTGCCGGTTAATAAGAAAGCCTGTTTTATCAGAAGAACTTTGAAGACCTAATTCAAGCTGAACAAAAGTTTTTTCAGATAAAATTGAAAGTTTTTCAAGAACTTTAGAATCTATGCAGTCAGGTCGAGTTCCGATTGCAATACCTGCAATATCTTCACAAGAAAGCGCCTGATTCCATTTTTCATAAAGAATTTCAATGTCGCCGTAAGTATTTGTAAAATTCTGAAAATAAGCGATGTATTTTCCGTTTTTTATTTTTTTTTCAACGATTTTTTTTGCATTTTCAACTTGAAGCCTGATATTTTCTTGAAACGGAATAAAATCTCCGCTTCCGTTTTGACCACAAAAAATGCAGCCGGAATAACTTTTTGTTCCGTCACGATTAGGACAAGTGCAACCTGCATCAAGAGAAATTTTATATACTTTTCTTCCAAATTTCTGTTTATAAAATTCGTTTACAGTCATAAAAAAAGCCTGCAAGAAAACTTACAGGCTCTGATCCCTGGCAGAATCGAACTGTCGACCGCATGCTTAGAAGGCATGTGCTCTATCCAGCTGAGCTAAGGGACCGCATAAGTTGAATCATATACTAAAATGAAAAATTATGCAATAAAAATTATTTAGAAAATTCTTTAGAAAATAATATAATTTTTAAAATTTAAATTAATGCTTTCTGAAAAACTTTAATATACATTAGTCGTTTCAATTCTTTCCTGAATTTTTAATATAAAATCGGCTATAATGCATAAAAGCTTTGGAATTGACAGCATATATTTTAAAATGATATACTAAAACTAACTCAAATCTCTGATTTTTAGAGTCCATTCAATTTTTTTCAATGATTAATGCAATTTTTTTTGGAGGCACAATGTCAGAATCTCAAGACTCATTAAATTCAGCAAGTCAAAAAGATGATGAAATCTCCTTAATCGACTTACTTTCAATACTGCTTCACTACAAAAAAATGATAATTTTAACAACTCTTTCTGTAATTCTTATTACTCTCATTTTATGCATAATTTCACTTTTACTCCCGTCAGAAAAATCTTTTCTTCCAAACGAATACACGCCAGAGGCAACAATGCTCATAAATGACTCGTCTTCATCGCAAAGCAGTCTTTCTTCAGCATTAAGTTCATCAGGACTCGGCTCTCTTGCAAGTCTTGCAGGCGTAAATGTACCGTCGGGAAGCAGTTACAGTTCTCTTGCAGGATATTTAATTCAGTCAACAATAATTCAAGATAAAGTAATCGATGAATACAATCTTATAGAACGATATAAAATAAAAGAATATCCATATACTTCAGCTAGAAAACAGCTTTCAAAAAAACTCGTTTCAAGTTTCGATGAGGAAACAGGCGTTTTTAAAATCAAATTCACAGACATTGACCCGGTTTTTGCACAGCAGGTAATAAATTTTACAGTCGACCTTCTTGAACAGCAGTTTTCAAAAATGGGTGTAGACAAAAATAAACTCACAAAAGAAAACCTTGAAGAAAACATTCAAAAATCCTACCAGGAAATTTTAAAACTTCAGAAAGATATTCAAAAAATCGAACAGTCAGTCTCAAATGTTTATTCAGCATCCGGCACACAGTCTATCATGATGGATGCAACTTTAACAAAAATGGAACTTCAAGTTCAGGAACAAATTTATGCACAACTTAAAGCGCAATATGAATCTTTAAAAATCACAATGGCAAGCGAACAGCCTGTCTTCCAGATTTTAAATTACGCAGAAGTTCCAGAGCAAAAATCAGGTCCTTCACGCGGAAAAATCATGATTATCGTATCATTCGCAGCATTTTTTATTGCAATTTTCTTTGCTTTCCTTTTAAACGCAATTAAAAATATAAAAAATGATCCGGAAGCCATGAAAAAACTAAAAACAAAGAGATAAAAATGAAAAAAAAATTCAGCATACTTTTATTTATCGCATTACAGCAGGCAATTTTCTCTCAGACATTTTCGAATACAGATTTAATAAAATTAAAGCAGACAAATCAGAATCAAGTTTCAACCTCAATACAAGACCAGAACTTAAATTTTTCAAACGATTTTAACCCGAACATTCAAATTGCGCTTTCAAATCCAGATTACATGGTAACTCCGGGCGACATTTATTCCCTAAACTACGCAGTCGGAACAAATCCTGTTTCGTATAAAATTCTTGTAGATACTTCCTATAAAATTCGTGTTTCAAACCTTGCTGTTTTAGATGCCACAAACAAAACTTATATGCAGCTAAAAAAACAAGTCGAAGAAATCGTTTCAAAAAACTATCCGTTGAGCGGAGTTCAGTTTATTCTAACTTCCCCTGCTTCATTTAAAATTACAGTTACAGGCTGCGTTTCATATTCTTCAGAACAAAAAGCATGGGCACTTACACGGCTTTCAGATATTCTTCAAAATGCACCAATCAATGATTATTCTTCGCAAAGATTTGTCACCATAAAATCTGAAAACAAAACAGAAATTGTCTATGATTTATTTAAAACATTCAGAAACGGAGACTATTCACAAAATCCATACATCCGTCCAGGCGATGAAATTTCAATTCAAATGGCAGAAAAAAAAGTTTCAATTGATGGAGCCGTAATTTTTCCAGGTACTTATGAACTTTCACAAAATGAAAACATAAAAGAATTAATAGAAAATTTCGCAGGCGGACTTACACCTTTAGCCGACACAACTCGTATCGAAATTTCAAGAAAAATCTCTTCTGAAAATTCAACTGGTGAAAAAATCTACATTTCAAAAAAAGAAATCAACGAAAATTTTTCACTTTCAAATTTAGATTCAATTTACATAGAATCAACTGAAAATTTACAACCAAGATTCTATGTAGAAGGTGCAATAACTTCAGATAACGATCTTAACGATTCAACAATTCCTGAAACTTCATCAAAAACTTCAATTCAGTTTGAAAAAGGCACTATCTACGATTTTATCATCAGAAAAAACGCAAAAATATTTTCTACAGTTTCAGACCTTGAAAACGCATATATCATTCGGGCCGATGAAATCATTCCAATAAACATAAAAAAAATCATCGATGATTTTAACTATTATTCTAACATCACGATTTTAGAAAATGACATTTTACGAATTCCGTTCAAGCAGTTTTTTGTAACTGTCGCAGGAAGTGTTATAAACCCCGGACGATATCCTTACATTCCAGACAGAGACTATGAATACTACATCGGTCTTGCAGGCGGTTTCAACAAAAACCAGAATTCTGGAAAATCTGTAAAAATCGTTGACATAAACGGAAAAACGCTTAATAAAAACTCGCCTATTACGCCTGAAACTACGATTACTGCAAAAACCAATTCGTTTATGTATTACTTTAATCAGACAGCCCCAATTATAACAACTCTTCTTACGCTTATTACAACAGGGCTTTCTGTATACGCAGCATTCGGAAAATAAGATTAATTCTTACATCTAAAATTAGTCTTTTAAGAAAACAAAATCTATTTTAAGACCGTTC
>JAEDFA010000073.1 GCA_016293005.1 Treponema sp. | reverse complement strand
CTGCTTTTTTAGTACAGGGTTATTTCCCCACCAGCGGCCAAGAAACTCTGCAAAAAAAGGCATTTTGCCATTATAAAAAAGATCTTTTAAATACGATTCGCATATCGCTTCAAACCGGAAGCC
Organism: Treponema sp.; assembly: GCA_016293005.1. Taxonomy (GTDB): domain Bacteria; phylum Spirochaetota; class Spirochaetia; order Treponematales; family Treponemataceae; genus Treponema_D. The sequence goes on along the minus strand of JAEDFA010000073.1, from coordinate 5,637 downwards.
GATGAAGGAATTGAGTCGTTCATCGGTAATTTCACGCTCATAATATAAATCAGGAGAAATCAAGCCGTTAAGCATATTCTGTTTCTTAAAAATGAACATAAAATAAAAAGCAAAGTAATTATCACAAATTGAATACAGCGTATTCCGTGAAGCCGGTTTTTCACCACAGGGAACTTCTTTCTTTATAAAACCAAGGTTACAAAGCACATTCATATACTTTGCAATTTTTGCACTGTCATCATCAACTTTATCTTTTATTGTATTAAATGTTGAAGCTCCTGCATTTATGGCAAGCATTATGTTTTTATAAAAATAAATTTCTTTCAGTTCCATTCTTAGTAAAGTTTCAATCTCATTGAACAGAACGCCTGTTGGAGAAAGACAATTCTTTATGATATTTTCTTTAACTGAAAGATTATCATCAAACAGTTTCAGATATAAAGGAATACCACCAAGAATTGAGTAAGCCTTTATAAAATCTTCATTGCTGTAATTCGGAAAAAATTCTCTGGCCTCTTTATAGTCAAACGGCAACAGTTTTAAATCAGCAGTCTTACGCCCATAAAGAGGTTTTGAAGAATTGTCAATAATTTCCTCTATTACAGAAACTTCTGAACCGCAAAGAATCAAAAAGATATTTTTATTTTTCAAAATTCTGTCTATTGCATTCTGAAGAACTGAATCATAAGCAGGATTTGAATTATAGAGATAAGTAAATTCATCAATAATGATGACAAGCCTTTCCTTTAAATCAATATCCTTAAAAAAAGAATATACATCGCTCCATCTTTCAAAAGAATCTACAAAGTCACTTGTATTCAAAACGCGCTTCATTTCTTCACAAAAAGCCTGCACATTCGTTTTTTCAGAAGATTTATCACCAGTGAAGAAAATCGTATTTTTCTGATGCAATTTTGCAAAATGTCCCAAAAGGTACGACTTTCCAACCCTGCGGCGGCCATGCATTATCAGCATTTCAAACCTGTTGGAATTATAAAGAGAATCAAGCAAAGAAAGTTCTTTTTTTCTGCCTATGAAGATTTCGTTTTTTGAATTCACAATTTACTCCAAAGTTACTTACTCTAAAGTAAATTATAATTTATACTTAAAAAGAAATCAACTTTTCCTTCCTGGCATTCCGTTTTTGTTATTCCAGCTGCAACTTTAGCAAATTTCCAGAGCTGCCCTTCCCGTCTGTGAACAATCCCGTAGTCAATTGTGTGGCGTAAGCTCTCTTCAAGAGAGCGAACAAATTTTGTCTTGGATTTTCCAAGTATTGCAACAGTCAAGAAGAACAAAAAAGCGGATTTAATATGATTTATTAATGGAAAAATCAGTTTATAAGCGAACCATATATTTCTGACATATTGTTTAAAGCTATATCAACAGAATACTTTTGTGCCTCAATAACATTGCGCTTTCCCATTTCTGTGCGCAGGGAGGGATTTTTGTAGAGCGTATAGATTGCCTTTGTAAAACCTGAAGAATCGTCTTCGCAAAACAGAAAACCATTTACGCAGTCTTCAATTACATCCGTATGACCTCGGATTTTTGATGCAACGACAGGAAGACCTGTGGCAATCGACTCTATCATGGAAAGAGGAAGCCCTTCCTGGTGGCTCGGCATAACAAGAACATCGCTCATCCTGCAATAGTCAGGAACATTTTTTGTATAGCCGGTAAACATAACATAATCAAATTTCTGCCTGTCCGCATATTCCTTGTAATATTCCAAAAGCTCACCCTTGCCGCAAAGAATTAGTTTAAGACTAGGGATTTTTGCTTTTAACTCAGGTAAAATATCGAACAAAAGCCTGTGATTTTTCCGGGGAATGAACTCCGCAGTGTAAATCAAAATAAAATCATCAACAGAAAATCCATTCTGCAACCGAAGCACATTTTTTTCTTCTTCTGCTTTTGCAGGATAAAACCTTTCAAGATTCACACCTACTCCGTCAATCTTGTAGATTTCAACGGTTTTTATTCCGTCTTTAGAATGATTTTTTTGCCCTTTCATAATCTTCCTCATTTATAGTAACAATCACATCAGTACAGTGTGAAAGCCATTTTTCCATCGGATAATACAAAAGCCAGTTCAAAAGCGGAGCACCTTTGTAAAAATGAAAGCCGTGTGCGGTGTAAATCACCTTGATTTTGTGTTCCTTTCTGAGTTTTTTTGCCGCAAGCCGCCCGATAACTCCGCCCATAGGCGTATGGCAGTGAAGAATGTCATAATGGTTTTCAGAAAGAAGTTTTTTGAGTTCTTTGTATGCCCTGATGTTTTTCAAGCTGAACGGACTTCTTGCAATGCTGATTGTAAATTGATTGTCACAGTCTGAAACCTGCTCCTCCCCTGCAGAACAGTAATCCACCTGCCAGCCCTGTTCACGAAACCACCGCATATAAGGGCGATTGAATTTTGAGAAATTTGCGGTATTGGAAAGAAAAAGGATTTTTTTCATTTTTTTGCTCCAAATATTTTTCTGACTGCCGATTTGAAACCGACTTCCTTAATCACACATACAAACTGCATAGGAAGAAGAACAGCTTTAGCAGCTTTTATTCCGATTTTTTGGGAAAATCTATTTTTTAATTTCATGTATTTTTTGCGGAGCGGAATTGTCCAAGTGGCTGCATAGTGATGAATTGTCCTCGTGTTTTCTGTGATTTTCAGTTCACCTGTCGAAGGGTTTATCGGACAGAAATAATCGGCAGGATAAACCGTCACACCAGCAACAGTTTGAATTACATCAAAATCTTTGAGCCCGTGTTTTTTGAAAACAGCTGAAACTCTGTCAACTACGGTTGTTAAATCCATCGAGCCGTCTTTTCTTAGAAATGAACTTTGCATATAAGACTCTAGAATTTCTTTATAGACGGGGCTCGCCGCCGGGCTTGCTATGCCAAGTCCGGCGGCGAGAGAGTCAGCATCCCCGGCTCTCTCAACGCCGGCAAAAGCTCCCTGCTCAATAATATCATCAAGGCTTTTTATAACTTCCACATCCGTGTCAAAGTAAATTCCGCCATACTGATATAGAATATCAAAGCGGGCATAATCGCTCACAAAAGCATACTTTTTTGCATCATACACCTGCGCAATGTAAGGAATTTTTCTGACATCATAATTAGATTCATTCCATTCTTTTATTTCATAACCAGGAAAAAACTTTCTCCAGGAAGCAAGGCATTTTTCAGCAAGCTCAGGAAGCGGATTTCCGCCGAACCAGCAGTAATGGATTATATGGGGAATCATATTACACGCTCCTTTTTTTTAATGAATAAAATTTACACTGAAAAAATCTGATTAAATGCTTAATTTTTACAATCAAGGGAATTTCTTTATAGGAAAGACATTCCTTATAAAATAAAGCGAAACCATTGCAATTCTTTTTGAGATTTGACTTAAAATTCTGCGTATAGCCGTCCGCAATGTAATCGCACTGATAGATTGCTTCGTCTTTGATAATGAGTTTGTACCCAGCGGCAGCAATGCGATACCAAACCAACGCTTCCGGCACAAATTTATTGTTCGGAATTTCTGGAAAAGAGAATTGTCGCAATACATCAGTGAAAAACACTTCTGCCTTATCCCCTGACATTTTGTATTTGAACGCAAGTTCAAGGGAAGAAGCCGCCTCTGGAAGAGGCGAATCAGAAGACGCAATTACCATACCTGTGCGGTAATTGCTTTTTCTGTAGCAGTAACCCGCTACAGAAAAAGCAATTTCGCGAAGCGAATTTTTTTCACGTTCTTTTTCTGCAGCAGAAATTACTTCTATTGCGTTATCTGTCAGAAAATCATCGCTGTCTACGATGAAAAATAGATTTCCATTTGCATTTTGTATGCCCAGGTTTATAGCCGTTGATTTTCCGCCGTTTTTACGAGAAATAATATTCATCGCAATCTTTTTCTCTGCCTGCCATTTTTGCAAAAGAGCAGGTGTTTCGTCCGTGCTACCGTCATCAACAACAAGCCATTCAAAATCTTTGCAGGTCTGGTTGCAAAGGCTTTCGTAGAGTTTTGGAAGGATGTAAGCCCGGTTATAAGTGGGAGTAAAAACAGTAATCATCTATTGCCTCCAAAATACGGGCGCATAAAAAACTTTAGAGTAAGTTTTATTTTTGAACCGTAAATATTCCAATTTTCAGAAAGAATCATAAAAAGCTGGTAAAAGAAATTTTTGTCTACAGCTTTTAGAAAACGGCAGATACTTGTTGAATCATTCTCATTCAGTTTTTCTTTCCAGATTTCATAAAAGGAAACGAGGCTTTCATAATGTTTTTTATCAACAAGCGGTTTTTTATTTCTAAAGAATTTTTTGAGTTTTTCAGAAATACTCCCGGACGCATTTCCTGTAACGTTATTATCATGCTGGCGATAAAGCATCAAATTCTCGTGTAAATAGTCTATCTTTCCGACTGTGCAGGCAAGAATCGTCAAATACCAGTCATGCATAACAAGATTTTCTACTTTTACAAGAAGGCAATCCTTCATATTTCTATTGAAAATCGAAGAAGCGCCTTGAATGCCGCAGTTTAAGAACAAAAGGCTTTCAACATCACACGGAAAAGCAAGAGTTGCGCTTCCCCATATTTTGTTTGTTTGTGAATTCCAAAGATGAGCGTTGCAAAACACAGTCTGCGGAATGGAATTGTCTTTTGATAAAATCGCAGAATAAAGCTTTGCAAGCTTAGTCTCAAGCCAAATGTCGTCCTGGTCACAAAAACAAATAAAGTCTGAAGTTGAATATTTAAGCGCATGGAGAAAATTTTTTCCCGGATTTTTCAATTGCACAGAATCTTCAACAAAGACAAATCTGGAATCAACCTTGCAGAACTTCTTTATAATTTCCACAGTTCTGTCAGTTGAACCGTCATCATGTATAATGCACTTCCAGTCTTTGAATGTCTGGGCGACAAGAGAAAGCAACTGCTGGGCAATGTATTTTTCACCATTATAAGAAGCCAGGATTATATCAATCATTATCAATTACCTCAGAACTATAAAAAGCATAAAAAGACAATACAAAATCAGAATAGCAAAAACTGCATTCTTTTCTCTTATGAGCTTAAAAAACAAGGGAAACATAAAAATATCTAAGCACGTAAAAAATTCATAAATTCTCATTCCAATAACTGGCACTGGATAAAAGAACATTCTGACCGCAAAAGAAAGAGTTAATATTCTGATTAAAACTGGATAGAATTGAAAATCATTTAATTTTTTATACTGAAACAGTAATATAAGCGTTAAAAACAAACGTACCAACACAATAGGAGAAAATGCATTGATTTTACCTAAGTCAATAATTCCTGATTGTGCAATTTCGTAATAATACTTTATTTGACTTGCACGCGGGAAACTTGACCTTGAAAGAAAATCTAAAATTTCGCTAAGTAAATCGATTTTTAAAAAATATGTTGCATAGGAAGCAAATATTATAAAACCAAGAATTACCACAGAATAAATTGATATTTTATTTTTGGGTAATAAAATCAACAGAAATAAAACGGAAGCTTGAGTATGAAACAGTGTGGCTAGAAATGCAAAAAACAAAAACTTCAAATAATCCTTGTTCCATAAATAAATAAGCGAAAAATAAGATATTGCGATTGCAACACCGACCCTTATCTGAT
>JAEDFA010000072.1 GCA_016293005.1 Treponema sp. | reverse complement strand
AATTCATGAAGTTCGTGGTAAAGACGGTGTTGGTGCTGTAATGGACAACATGGAACTGGAACGCGAACGCGGAATCACAATTCAGTCAGCAGCAACTCAGGTTCAGTGGAAAGATACAATAATCAATCTTATCGATACTCCAGGTCACGTAGACTTCACTGTAGAAGTTGAACGTTCCCTTCGCGTTCTTGACGGTGCAATCATGATTCTGTGTGCCGTTGCAGGCGTTCAGTCTCAGTCAATTACTGTAGACCGCCAGCTCAAACGCTATCATGTACCGCGCGTTGCATTCGTAAACAAATGTGACCGTCAGGGTGCAAATCCAATTCGTGTATGTAATCAGGTTCGTGAAAAACTCGGACTTAATGCTCACATGATGGAACTTCCAATCGGTCTTGAGGATAAACTTGAAGGTGTTGTTGACCTTGTAGGAATGAAAGCAATTTATTTCGACGGAGCAAACGGTGAAAACCTCCGCATTGCAGAAATCCCAGAAAACCTTAAAGCAGATGCTGAAAAATATCGAGAAGAACTTCTTGATGCCGCTTCTATGTTCGATGATTCTTTAATGGAAGAAATCATGGAAAAAGGCTATGATGGAATCGAAGAAGAAAAAATCATCGCTGCAATCCGCAAAGGAACTTTAGCAGAACAGTTTGTAGGTGTATTCTGTGGTTCAGCTCATGTAAACAAAGGTATTCAGCCGCTTCTTGATGCTGTTGTACGCTATCTTCCTGCTCCAAACGAAGTAAAAAATGTTGCCCTTGATCTTGACAACAATGAAGCAGAAGTTGAACTTGAATCAGTAGACAATAAACCGTGTGTTGCTCTTGCATTTAAACTTGATGATGGTCAGTATGGTCAACTTACATATACTCGTGTATATCAGGGAAAAATTAAAAAAGGTGAAGAACTTTACAACACTCGTACAAAGAAGAGATTTAAAGTTGGACGCCTTGTTCGTATGAATTCTGCCCAAATGGAAGATATTAACGAAGGTTGTGCAGGTGATATCGTTGCTTTGTTTGGCGTTGACTGTGCTTCTGGTGATACATTTACAAATGGCGGAGTAAATTACTCAATGGCTTCTATGTTCGTTCCAGAACCTGTAATTTCTCTTTCTATTACTCCAAAAGACAAACAGGCTGCTATGCAGATGTCTAAAGCATTAAACCGCTTTACAAAAGAAGACCCGACATTCCAGACATACACAGATCCAGAGTCAAACGAAACAATCATCAAGGGAATGGGTGAACTTCACCTTGCAGTTTATGTAGAACGAATGAAGCGTGAATACAACTGTGAAGTTACAACAGGTGCTCCTCAGGTTGCATATCGAGAATCAATTTGTTCTCGCGGTGACTTTAACTACACTCATAAAAAACAGTCTGGTGGTTCTGGTCAGTACGGTCGTGTAGCAGGTTTCATGGAACCAATTACAGAAAAAGACTACGAATTTGTTGATTCAATTAAAGGTGGTGCAATTCCTAACGAATTCATTCCTTCTTGTGATAAAGGTTTCCAGAAGGCTATGAAAGAAGGCTCTTTGATTGGTGCTCCTATTGTTGGTGTAAAAGTTACTATTAACGATGGTCAGTCTCACCCGGTAGACTCTAACGATAATGCATTCCAGATTGCTGCAATTGGAGCTTTCCGTGAAGGTTATAAAAATGCAAATCCTGTAATTCTTGAACCAATCATGAAAGTTCAGATTGCTGCTCCAAATGAATTCCAGGGAAATGTTTTTGGTCTTATCAACCAGAGACGAGGAATCATCGGTGAATCAACAGATGAAAACAATACAACTGTTGTAAACGCAGAAGTTCCGCTTTCAGAAATGTTCGGTTTCTCTACAATTCTCCGTTCTTCAACTCAGGGAAAAGGTGAATTCACAATGGAATTCTTGAAATATGCAAAAGTTCCAAATGCCGTTGCTGAAGAATTAATTAAAAAACATCAAGAAGAAAAGAAAGCTGGAAACAAATAACTTATAGTTTAAAAGTTTTTAGTGGACTTTTAAGAAAAATGGACTTATTATTTAAATAAGTCCATTTTTTGTTTTAACAGTCTTTAAAATTTTTAGAGAAATGTTTTCAAAATCTGGAAAATTATGCATCGATGGTGTTTTTCACCGCAAGGAGTTTTATATGGTTAAACAGGATCTCATTTCACACAGCCCGGTTAGATTTTTTGAAAATGCAGCAGACGGCGGTTTAAAAGATGGTCAGATGGGGTTAATTACATCTAAAAAAGGATTAGGAAAGACTTCGATATTGGTTCAATTTGCAATTGATTCGCTTTTAAATGACAAACATGTTGTGCATATTTCTTTTGACCAGCATTCTTCAAATGTAATCGCATGGTATGACAGCGTTCTTGCAGAAATTGGCAAAAAAAAGAATTTCGGTGATATTTCAGCACTTTCTGATACAATTGTTTCAGAAAGAACAATTTTAAATACGAATCAGGAATCTTTTTCAATGCCAAAAATCGTTTCTACAATTAAAGCATTAAAAGAAGGCGGAATAAATGTTTCTGCAGTCGTAATTGATGATGTTGATATGGTTAAACTTTCTGCTGAAGATTTAAAAATTATTGCAGATTACATTTCTCAAGAAAAGATGACGGCGTGGTTCAGTTTTACAAATGAAAGTCCAAAACTTTCTGAATCAACAGATGCGGTAAAACTTTCAATGTTTGCAACTGTCTGTCACATTGCTTCTAACGGTAAAAATCTTGAACTTTCTGTTTTAAAAAGCGATAACAAAGAAGTTTCTGGAGTTGCAATTAAACTTGATTCAAAAACTCTTTTAATGACTAAATAAATGACATCTTAAAAAATCGTCTTTGAGATTTTTTTTAAAGTGACTTAGAAAGTTTTAAGTCGTTATAATATCGCATTTAAATTGAATAAAAACGCATTAAAACCGTCTTTTGAATTTTTTTATGAATTTTCAGGACGGTTTTTTGTTTTAAAAATAAAAAAAAATGCTTTTTTATGGGAGAAAATTTTGAAAATCATAATTTATGCTTCAGTGTATGGTTCAGCGAAAAAATATGCAGAAGAATTGTCTAGGATTACCGGAATTAAAGCAAAGTCTTTTAAAGAGTTAAAGTCTCTTTCTGATTTTGAGACGATTATATATATTGGCGCTCTTTATGCTGGCGGAGTTTTGGGATTAAAAAAAACTTTTCAAAAAGAATTAAATTTAAACGGGAAGAAAATTATAATTGCCACTGTAGGGCTTTCAGATCCTGAAAACAACGAAAATATTTCAAATATCCAGGAAAGTTTAAAACTTCAGCTTTCAAATGATGTTTTAAACTGTGCAAAAATTTTTCATCTTAGGGGTGGAATTGATTATTCAAAACTTAAAGTTGTCCATAAAACTATGATGCATCTTTTATATAAAAAAGCATTGTCTCTTCCGCCTGAAAACCAGAATGCAGAAACAAAAGCGATGATTGAAACATACAATAAAAAAGTTGATTTTGTAGATTTTGCTTCTCTAAAGGCTATCGTTTCTGAAGTTTTATAAAGAAAGTTTTGTCGATTGTTTTATATGGTTTAAAAATCTGTCATAGTGAACTTTGAAAATGCTTGTAATGTTTATAAAAAAAGCAGGACTTAAAATTTTAAATCCTGCTTTTGTGTTTACATGAAGGGCATTAAAAAGTTCTCTTTTGTTTTAAGAAAATTTTAATTTATTTTGCTTCGATTGCAATTTTTCTTGGAACTGACTGTTCTTTTCGAGGAATTGAAACAGAAAGAATTCCGTTTTTGAAGTTTGCACTGATTTTTTCTGAATCAACATCTTCTGGAAGTGTAAAACTCCTTGAGAACTGCATTTCGCGTCGTTCTTTTATAAGGTATTTTGTTTTTTCTTCGTTGTTACCAGAATCTTTTTTTGCATTTTTCTCGATTTTTTTAGAAGCGATTGTAAGTTTGCTTCCGTCAAGTTCGAGGTTGACATCATTTTGAGTAAGTCCAGGAAGTTCCATTTCAAGATTGTAGGCATTTCCTGTTTCTGAGACATCAACTTTTGGCGAATAAAAAACATGGTAGTTAAATGGTTCGTAATCAGTGTTGAACTGGTTGTTGAAAAGTGAATCAAAAAGTGAAAGTGTATTCATAATAGGCCTCCAATGCTTATTAATTTTATTTGTAAGTTTTTCTTACACTTATATATATGCAATAAGTATGCCAATTTATTGAAAAGCTTATTTTTTATTAAAATTCTGTCTTTGTATTGAAAATTTGTCTTATTTATTTAAAAAAAAATTAAAAAAAGAAAAATTGATTTTTGTTTATGTGTCAGAATTTAAATTTTTTTTAAAAATTTTAAAATATTGTATCATTTTAATACATTGAGATGTGTCAAAATGTCGTAAAAGTGTTCAAAAATCAACAAAATTGTTAGAAAATGTTAAAATTTGCTGAATTTATTTTTTTTCTGTGGTATTATTACTAGAACTTTAAGGTTTAATTTGGAGTGTAAAATGAAAAATATTTCTGCAATGATGAATTACCGTCCTGGAATTAAAGTCGTTGATGCAACTTTGAGGGATGGCGGGCTTGTAAATGATTTTTATTTCGAAGAAGGATTTGCCAAAGCCCTTTACAATGCAAACATAAAAGCAGGTGTTGATTATATGGAATTCGGTTATAAAGCCGATAAAACTCTGTTCGATGTAGAAAAATTCGGGCCTTCAAAATTCTGTGATGATGATTATATCCGTTCTATAACAGGAGATGGTGAGCGAAAAGTAAAAGTTGCTGTTATGGCTGATGTTGGACGTTGTAATTACAAAGAAGATATTCACGATTCTTCAGAGTCGCCTATTGATTTAGTTCGGGTTGCAACTTATCTTCATCAGATGCCTACGGCAATAGATATGATTGAAGATGCCCATAAAAAAGGTTATGAAACAAGTTGCAACATTATGGCACTTTCAACTGGTCAGGAAAATGATATTCGTGCGGCTTTAGATATGGTTGGAAAATCTCCTGTAGATGTAATTTACATTGTCGATAGTTATGGTTCAATTTATCCGGAAGAAATGGCGCGAATTTGTGATATGTTTGGCGAATTTGCTGCAAAATACAATAAAAAACTTGGGATTCACGCTCATGATAATCAGAAACTCGCTTTTGCAAATACAATCGAATGTGCAGGCGATGGTGTTGATTTCCTTGACGCAACTTATCTTTCGATGGGACGAGGAGCCGGAAACTGTGCAATGGAAAATATAATCGGTTTCTTGAAAAATCCAAAGTACAACATTCATCCTGTTTTAAAATTCATCGAAGAATACATGATTCCAATGAAAGAAAAAGGTGTTGTTTGGGGAGCAGATTTACAATATCTTTTGACAGGTTTATATAATCAGCATCCAAGAACTGCAATCGCATATACAAAAGAAAAACGAAAAGACATTTGCGAGTATTTTAAAGAATTGACAAGTCAGGAATAGTCGCATTAATATTATTTTATAATATTACAGGTTTAATTTAGTTTTATCGTGCTAGAGATTGTAAGGATCTGGCGCAAGATGGTTCCGAAGCGTATCAATGGAATGAAACGATGCCATAATCTAAGGAGCGTCATCGTAGGTGCAAAAACAGTCCAGTGAACGATTTTTATCGAGTTTCCAAGAAGTTGTGTTGCGAAAGTGAAACGCTACCCGAAATAAAAAAATTAAAACTTAAAAATTTGACCTTGTAATATGAAATAAATTAAAATTTATGGAGGGTTTTTATGAAAAAA
>JAEDFA010000071.1 GCA_016293005.1 Treponema sp. | reverse complement strand
GTAAGAACCGAATGCAGTTGGAGCATAAGTAGACTTATCTTTTGAAGGAGCACCAGTTGCAGCAGTACCGTCTTTGTACCACAGATAATAGATATCAGCACCTTCTGTTGCTGTTGCTGTAATTGAAAGGTTCTTGATATCTGAAGCTTTATTGTAAGAAACAGATTCATCCAAATTAACTTCAATTTTTGGAGGTGGTAATTCACCTGCTGCAAGAATTGTAACAGTAACTATGCTTGAATTTACAGATTTTGTTGAATCGCTGGCATTTGAAACTTTAACATAATAAGAACCCTTTCCAGTATCTTTATTAGGTGTATAAGTAGATGAATTTGCATCAGGAATTGGGTTTCCGTCTTTATACCATTGATAAGCAATTTCTCCACTTGAAATTGTTGCTTCTACTGTAAGAGCTATTGCATCTTCTCCTTCATGCCACATAACATTTTCAGGACGTTTTGTAATTACAGGAGTTGGTTTTTCATCTGGAGCTACTGAACCTGCATTAACAGTAAGATTCAATATAAGTTTTACTTCTTTTTCTGAACCTTTTTGTGCATAAACAATAATTTTATAAGAACCTGCAGCAGAAACGGCAGATGCAAAATCAATTTTATATCCAGGAATTCTTGTTTTTTCTTCTATAGTTACTTTTGATGTAATATCAATGTCATCATCGTCAACAATACGAACAAGAGAAACACCTGTAATTTTATAAACCGATAAATCTTCATAATTAGCCTTTACATAAAAACTATTTCCAGTACCGTCAGTTTTGTTATAAGTAAGATCAAGGCTTGTTTTTGCATTTCCCTGAGAATCACAAAGGCTAAGAACCAATGCCTCTGGCTGACTTGGTGCACTCCCCCCCCCTGACTCAGAATCAGCCGAACAAGAAGTCATTAAGACTCCAAGCAATGTAAACAGGCTTAAAACCACACTAAAGACTTTTTTCATTTTATCCTCCAAAATTAATTTTTGTTTTTTTTTGTTTTTTCTTTAGTTACAACAATTATCATCGTCAATTAATTTTCCGTCAATTTTTTTCATTTTTTTTTAAACTTTTTACTTTTTTCAGAAAATTTCTTTTATTTTATATTTTTTATGCAAATGAAATTCCGAAACAAGTTCGGAATGACAACTTTGTGTCATGCTGAATTTATTTCAGCATCCCACTGATGGTTGTAAAGACCTATCAATGGGATTCCGAAACAAGTTCGGAATGACGGGTATTCATTCGGAATGACAGTAAAAAAATCATGACACAAAGCTCTAAATTCGATAGAATAAAAACATGAATAAAACGATTTTTTCCTGCGAAGTCTTTCCACCAAAAAAGACAATGAACATAGAAACAGTCTACAAAACTTTAGACGAATTAAAAGACTTAAAACCAGATTTTATCAGCGTAACATACGGTGCCGGCGGAAGCGAAAACTGCGACAACACTTTAAATATTGCAGAACGAATTAAAAATGTCTGCGGCGTAAAAAGTGCCGTTCACATGCCATGCAGAAACATGACAAAAAAAGATGCAGAATTCGTTCTCACACAGTTTCAAAACGCTGGAATCGAATCAATTCTTGCCCTTCGCGGCGACGGAAAAGAAGGCGTTGAACCTTGCACAGATTTTGAACACGCAAGCGACTTAATAAAATTCATAAAAGAATTCGATTCAAAAAGAACAGACGGCAAAAAATTCAAAATTCTTGGAGCGTGTTACCCGGAAACCCATCCTCAGTCAAAAGATATTTTAAGCGACATTCAGGGACTAAAAGCAAAAGTCGACGCCGGAGCAGAACACCTTTTAAGTCAGCTTTTCTTTGATAACGAACGCTTTTACAGATTTCTTGAACGAACCCAGATTGCCGGAATAAATGTTCCAATCGAAGCCGGAATCATGCCTGCCACAAACAAAAAATCAATTGAACGCATGGTTTCAATGACAAACGCACAACTTCCAAAAAAATTCATAAAAATGATGGAACGCTATCAGGACAGCCCGGAAGCCATTCGCGATGCAGGAATTGCCTACGCTGTAGACCAGATTGTAGATTTAGTAACAAACGGCGTCCACGGAATTCACCTTTACACAATGAACAATTCTTATGTTGCAAAAAAAATCAACGATTCTGTCAGAAGCCTTTTTGCTGAACCGCCAATCGAATTTACAATAAAACCTTAAAAAAATTTAAAATCACAAAAGCGCTGAAGGTTTTCCAGTAAAAAGAATTCTTAAATTCAACTTGATGTAACTACAAATTTCGCGGGCATAAACATTTAGAACGAATGGGAATGGAACTTTTGACGAAACACTGTGAATGTCTGAAAATCCCATTCGTTCTGCAAGGCGTTCTGCGCGCGCAATGTGAAAATTACTTGTAACGATTGCAACAGAAGAATCTAACACAGACTGAACAGAAACATTTTCAGTTTCGCAGATTAATTTTACGCTGTTTTGAAAATTTTCGATTGTATCAAGCGCTTTCTGTTCGGTTAAAATTCTTTCTTCGCTGATTCCGTATTCGCATAAAGCAGGTTTTAAAATTTCTCCTTCTGAACAAGGCATAAAAGCAAGTTTTCCGCCTGAAACAACGCAAACAGCATCGGGATTTTTCTTTAAAAATTCTGCACACTTTTCAACTCTTTTCTGAACCATTTTAGAAATTTTGCAGTCTTTTGTAATTCCGCCGCCTAAAAGAATCACATATTTTACCTGTGAATTTTCATCTAAGTGCTTCGGCGTTAAAATCTGAACTAAATGCACTGAGCAGATTACAAGACAAAGCGCACACAAAGAAAGAAAACCGATTTTTAATTTTTGTGAAAAATTTTTGAAGAAATTCTTTTTTCTAAAAAGCGGAATCAAAGCAAAAACAACCGAAAGCAAAAGCCACACAGTCGAAAAACTCACGAAAATCCTGAAAAACGGCTCCGGCGAAAGAATTTGCATCAAAATAAAGTAAAAAAAGAAAAAAATCGACAGCGCAAAACAAACAATATTAAAAATCATAACTTCTCCAAATATTTTACAGCAAAATCTGCCTTTCTTCTGAAAAATCAGACTTATTTTTGTAATTTTTATAATAGAACAGAATTCGGCTTTTTCCAGTTGTTTCCGGGAAAGAGTCAAGCGGATTTACAGAAAATTCTTCATATTCAGAATATGCAAAATTCAGACGGCAATTTGTAATTCCATCGTGCTCATCAAGCGCTTTTTTGTGAAGTTCTTTGTCGTAATGATGAGAATACCAGGAAGGAAACGAGCCTTTTTTCCCGGATTTTACAAAATCAAAGCGAAGAAGTTCAATCAAAACTGAATCTTTTTTAAATTCTGCAAAGTCCGCAAAAAATTCAAACCAGAACGAAAGATTTCTTTGAGAATCGAAAACATTTTTAATTCTCGCCATTTCAACCGCTTCACAGAAAAACTTCCAAAACCCGTAAACTCGTCCGGCATAAATAGAAGATTTTTTGAAATTTCCGCTGTTGTAAAAAACATCGAGCAAAACTTCCAAATCCTTCAAAAAACAGATTTCTTCAAAACTCAAAAAAGGCGTGCTCAAAACTTCATACGGAGCGGTTTTTAAAAATTTAAAACCATTTTTTTCTGCAAATTCTTTCATTTGAGTTCCGTAAAGAACTTTCAAAAATCCAAGCTGCATTTCATCCGGCGCTAAATTCATCACAGAATCAAAAGATTTCCCGAAACTTTCAAGATTTTCAAACGGAAGGCCTGCAATCAAATCAAGATGACACGGAATCGTCTTTGGAAGGCGCTTTACATTGTGAAAAAGTTTTTCTGTTTCAGGAGAGCGGCTTACGGCACTTAAAGTTTTAGGATTAACAGACTGAACCCCGATTTCAAACTGAAACACATTTTCCGGCACATTCTGAAGAAAATTTATTGCATTTTCACTTAAAAATTCCGCCTCGATTTCAAAATGGAATTTCGTACATCCATTGTGATTGTCAAGAATGTATTTCCAGATTTCAAGATAGCGTTTTTCATCAAGGTTGTAAGTTCTGTCTACAAATTTTACAAGTTTTACTTTTGAATCAAGAAAAAACTGCAAATCTTTTTTAACCCGCTCTAAAGGCATAAAGCGAACTCTTTTATCAAGCGACGACATACAATACGCACACGAAAAAGGACAGCCGCGGCTAGATTCGTAATAAAAAATCTTGTGGTCGCCTTCCGTAATTTCAGAATAAGGAAATTTTAAAAGCGACAAATCCGAAATCAGAGGACGACTTTTCGTAAAAAGAATTTTATTCTCACAAGAACGGAAAAAAACGCCTTTTACATCTTTTAACGATTCAAAAAATTCAGTTTTAGTTTTATTTTCAAAGAATTTTTGGGAAATCTCTTTTACAGTTTCTTCGCCTTCTCCCTGAATGACAAAATCAAGTTCAGGAAGATTTTCAAGAACATTTTCCGCACAAAAACTCACCTCAGGGCCGCCTGCACCAATTATAATAGAAGAATCAAGCGCTTTTAAATTTTTTACAAGTTTTTCGATAAAATCGACATTCCAGATGTAAACGGAAAAAATTACCATTTGCGGATTTTTTTCACGGATTTCACGAAGAACTTCAAACATCATCTGATTTATCGTCCATTCACCAAATGAAACTTCAGGATTTTCACAGTAAAGCGAAATTGAACGGACAGCGATATTCGTGTGACTGAAAGAAGCATTCACGGCGGCAAGAAGAATTTTTGACATCATTCAACTCCAAGACCAAAAAGTGCAAAATCACCTTTACACGGGTCGTCTTTCCAGATTGTTTTTAATTTATCAGTTAAAAGAATGGCAGTTTTTAAAGAAGCATTTGCGTTTTCAGGAATAAGGGAAAGTTTTTTTGCCTCGCTAAGAACATGAACATCGAGCGGAATGATTAAATCTTCGCTTTTCCACCACGACCAGAGCCCCAAATCGACGGGAGAGTCTTTTCGAGTCATCCAGCGAAGATACATATTCACACGCTTATTAGAAGAATTTTTACCTTTTGGAACGATTTTTGACTTTACAAAATAATTTGAAATTTCTGAAGAAAGGACAAGACACTTTTTTTTAAGGAATTCTTCGCCGAAGATTTCGCCTGAACACGATTTTTTTAATTCAGAAAGTGTTTTTTCAGTTTTTGCCCTAAAAAATTCCCCGAAAGAAGCGGTTTTTAGAATTGAAGCGATTTCATCAAAAAAAACAATCATATCTGCATAAGAATAAAATCTGTAGAATTTTTTTTCTGAATCAGAACTCAAGCGTTTAAAATCAACAGAATATTGACCGCTTTTAAGCCATGAAACAACAGACGGAGAAGCAAGCGTGAAAATTTGTTTTATTTTCGGAATGAACTGCTTTCTGCTCCCAAACGAAAGCATCGCCGCGATAAACGAAAAAACTTCTGCTTCAGTTTCCGAAGAAAATGAACGCAAAAACTGACTTGGATCCTCATTTAAAAACTCAGGTTTTTCGTATTTATCCGAAAGCGCAATCAAAAATTTTCGCGTTTCAAAAGGAATCTCACCACAAAAACTCATAATTTGAAGTATACAGAAAAAAGAGCGAGATGTCTAATTCATGGAAAAATCATGTCAAATGCTTTGTAAACAGATAAGAAGTGTAATCAGCTTTATGAGCATAATTTTGTTCAATGATTGACAAGTTTTTCCAAAGTTCAGGTCCACCCTGAATTACATAATTTGAATCAGATTTCAAATTAATAATCTGAAATTGCTCTGCTGTAAGTTCTTCCTGATTGATAAAATCCTGCATACTTATTTCTCCCCAAGTTAAC
>JAEDFA010000070.1 GCA_016293005.1 Treponema sp. | reverse complement strand
GTGTATGGCGCTGGTATTTTCCCATAAACACATGGGCCAGAAGTTCCGGTGTTGCAATTGAACGCTCAATAATCCGCTTGTCACTTGCAATTTTTGTTTCAGGAGTATCATCATCGTTTACGCAATCAGGACATTCGTAGACTTCTTTTTCAATAACTTCGATGTATTCATAGCCCTTCATTGAGTCTGTCTAAATAAACAAATATAGAACAAAGTCTATGCGCAAATCCAAATTTAAACGATAAAAGTTTTTATTTGGCTGGGATTATTATTTGGAAAATAATTTTGAAGAGGAATTTTATATGCAAGTTCTTTATATGAAGAAGTCGTGAATGATGATGTTTAGGGAAGATATATATTTTAAAACAACTTTCTGCATTTTTTTATTGCTGGCGATTTTTGCTTTTTCCATTCATTCCGAAGTTGTCCGTGAACGCTGCGGAATATGTTCTGGGACTGGTTCAGTTTTATGCAGGACTTGCGGCGGAAAAGGAAGCGTTAGACGAGAAGGAAGAAACGGCGCGATTCAGTCGAGAGTCTGCGGAAACTGCCATGGCAACGGAAGAACCAATTGTTCGGCTTGTGGCGGCAATGGCTGGAGTTATATAGAAGAAAAAGAATCTGAAAACGCACATCGTGTATGCACGGTTTGCAATGGTCGCGGAAATATTCAGTGCAATCAGTGTTTAAATAGCGGCTGGGGCATTGGAAAAACAGGCTGCAATTCATGTGCAGGATTTGGATATAAATATACCAATATTCTTACAGGTGAAAAAGAAGTCTGCACATTTTGTTCTGGCACTGGAAAAAGAAACTGCACAAGATGCGAGGGAACTGGACGAATAGATTGCCGTTCTTGTAACGGAATGGGATATTTTGGCGGGTAATTCATTTCCGTATGGAATTGAAAATAAATTTTTAAAGACAAAAAAAAGGAGGTCTTCTATGAAAAAGAAGATTATTATGGGACTGTTTGTATTAACAGCAGTTATTGGAATGGGATTTGCGGCAAGTTACTACGCATGTGGTTGTGTAAAAAATCGTAACGGTAACGAGAGCGGTAACGTATATTATAAATGTAAAAAATGTACAGAACAAGATGCTGACTATGCAGACAGATTGAGAAAAAAACAACCTGAGGTTTGTACGCAACCTGATGATAAACTCACAGTTAAGGACTATAATGACTACGATTGTAAAACTTATAGGGAAAATAATAATAACTCTAACTAATTAAAGTATATGGTAAAGTTTTGAAATGTACCATTTCTTAGCTTTACCTTTTTTTGTTACATATATGAAAAAATTACTAATATTTCACATTATATTTTTATTTTCGGTATTTCCAATATTTTCTCAAAAAGCGAATTCTGTTGTATATAATGCAATTAAAGAATTTGAAGAATCTTTTCCTGAGTATTCTGGTAAAGTCTATATGACTGGCGGTAATGGGGAAAGAACTTGGGAAAAACAAATGGAGTTCATTCTTTCTAGACCTGGAAAATATCCGAATATACAAAACAGATTTTCAAAGTGTTTTGGAAAAAAATTGCCAGCAGCTCCATCAGAAATGACAGCAGAAATGCTTTCATGGTGGGAAAGAGAAATTATGGCTCAAGCAGGAAAGCCTAATGGTTTTGCTCATGTAGGTGGAAAAGCTCAAGATGTTTCTGTTCGAAATTTGGACTTATCAGGAAAGCAAGAATTTTCAAAAATACTGCAAGCTCATAACCTTGGCATTATATATGAAATTCCGCCAGATAGTTATTATGTTTCTATAGATAGAGCTACAGTTTTTCATTGTTATTTACCTTAATTTACAAGGAGTTTGAATTGAAACAAATCTTTATATCAATTTTATTTTGTCTTCTTGGTTCTGCTTTTGCTGATACGACTTTTAGATTTAGACTAACAGATGACGGAAGCGGAATTTATATTGACAAATACACAGGAACAGATACTGTTGTTTATATTCAGCCGTACTACGATGACCTTCCTGTAAAGGGAATTGGCAGAGATGCATTCAGCGGTACAAATGTTGCAGAAGTTGTTGAAGTTCATCTTCCTGAAACAATAGAATGGATTGGGCGTGGTGCATTTTCAGGTCGCCGTTCATTAAGGACAATAAATTTTCCAAGCAGTTTGCAAATAGTTTGGACTGCGGCGTTTTATGATTGCAGATCACTTTCACAGATTTATTTTTCTTATCCAATTCATAAAATTTCTTGGGCTGGCGACAATGCATCTGCGGCAAGTTTTAGAGGATGCCGTTCACTTCCTATGGATGTTCAGCTTACTCTTATAAAAATGGGATACTCTAGAGAATTTGATTGAAAATATTATTTATTTCAAAATTCTTCCATATCCATTAAAATACAAAGATTGCTAAAAAATTCTTGTGGGTTTTGCTATGTTTGCTTTCTTGATGAAAAAGAATTGTTGGGTTTTATCAGTCTTGTTTTTTGTTTGCGGCGGATTTTTCTTTGCGCAGGAAAATTCAGCGCAGGTTTATTATTGGCAGAACGCGGACAACGAGCTTTCTTCTGACTTTTCAATTCCTTCTGATTGTAAAAAAAACGGATTTCGTTTTTCGCCCGGATTTATAAAAGGCAGTCTTTGGTGCGCCGTTTACCGCAAAAGTTCTCAAGAATTTCCTGCGCAGATTCTTGACCTTGGTCCTGAAATCGTGGATTTTGCAGAGCTTTATGTTTTTGAAAATGGCAGCTGGAAAAAAAGCGGCGTTGCGGGAAGAACAATTTTCAATTCACAAAAATCAATAAAATCCTGGAGAGTTTTTCTTGAAATTCCAAAAGGTCATTTCTTTGACGAATGCTATATTTTAAAAATTAAAAATTCAGATTCAACTTCGTGCACGTTCCGTTTTTTTGCAATGGAGCAATTTTTTGAGCAGACAGAGCGATTTTCGTTTGTGCATATAATATTTTTGGGAATTATGCTTGTTACGGCTGCGGCTCTTTTTGTTTCGTTTGCAAGCCTAAAGGAAAAACTTTTTTTGTATCTGGGCATTATGACTTTTGCATTTTTTCTTTATCAAGTTGCAATGAAAGGATTTGGCTGCACGTACATTTGGAACGCTTTTTGCCAGAAACTGTTTTTTGTAAGATTCGGTTACATTGTGTGCGCCATTGGACTTTGCTTTTCGCAGATTTTATTTTTGGAAAATCTTTCAATTGAAAAAAATATTTTGTGCAAAAAAATTCTTGGCTTGATTTTATTTGTCTGCCTGATTTCTGTTTTTCTGTACGGATTTTGCGATGATGTAAAAATTCCATACATTGCAACAATCTGCTTTTTGATTTTTGGCTGTGCTTTTTGCAGCGTGCTTCTTGTGCATTCATTTTTTAAAAGAAAAAACATTCCGGCGCTTTTGATTTTTTCCTGGGTTCCGCTTTTTGTCTATATTATTTTCAGGCAGTCATTGCATCTTTTGCGTCTTAAATTCAATGTGAGCTTACTTTCTGTTTTTGACAACGATTATTATTTTGGCTACGACATTTGTTTTGTTTCGCACATTCTTATTTATGGCGCGAGCATTTTTATAAAAGTCAGGCAAAGGCAAAAAGAATTCAATCTACTTAGGGAATCTTCGTATTTCTTAAAATCTTCAGCGCATGAGCTTCTTGCTCCAGTTACGATTATCCAGAATTCAGTTGAAGAAATGGAAAACATTGCAAATGAATTTTACAAGCAAAATGATTTCCGTGTGGGGGCTTTAAAGAATTTTTCTGCCTGTATAAAAAGCGCGAACGGAAATATACAAAGAATAAAAAATATTGCGCTCATGGTAAACTCGCTTGAACGGCAGGAACAAAATATTCAGGAAGCTGCAAGAATGAAATCCGCGGTTCTTGTTATGAATTTGTTCCGGCAGTGTCTGGACAATTTTATTTCTTATGCGAAGTTAAAAGGAATTGAAATTTCCTGGACTTATTCATGCGGCGAAGAACTTTGCGTTTTGGTTTTTCCTTTGTTTTTGGAAACTGTTTTTATAAATCTGATTGACAATGCGATAAAATATTCCGTGGAAAAAACTCAAATTGGCGTGAACATTGAATGGGACAGTTCGAGCAAAACGCTGGTTTATAGAGTCTCAAATTTTTCTGAAAATATTTCCGAGCAGAACATTGAGCAGCTTTTTGCGTTTGGCTTCCGTGGAAAAAATATTCCAGAAAATATTGCGGGAATGGGAATCGGGCTTAATCTTGTGCGGAGGATTTGCAGGCTTTATAACGGAAACTGCAATGCGGTTTGTGTTCCTGCTTTTAAGGACGGAAAAAATTTGCACAAAGTTGTTTTTGAAGCCCGTCTGCCTCTTGAAATTGTTTCCGGCACTGATGAAAATTGCATTCAAAAAACGGAGCGACTTTTCTATGAAAATGAGCCTGAACTGAATGTTTCCGCGCTTCAAAATTATGACTTTTTGCAGATAATGCAAGGCGTAAAAATTCTTTGCGTGGAAGACAATCTTTCACTTTTGGAAAATATTCAAAATATGTTCAAGCCTTACTGCACGTTTTTTGCCGCTTGTAATGGAAAGGATGCTCTTGAAAAATTTAAGGAAGAAATTCCCGATTTGATAATTTCGGATATGGTTATGCCGGTTATGGATGGAAAGGCTTTTTTTGAAATTTGCCGCAGGAACGAAAAGCTAAAAACAATTCCATTTTTGTTTTTAACTGGCGTGCAGGATTCCAAACTTCGGCGCATTTCAATTGAGGAAGGTGCGGTGGATTATATTTTCAAGCCTTTTTCGCAAACGGAACTGCTTTTAAAAGTCTATTCGATTTTGTCTTTAAAAGTAAATGTTAAAAAAGATTTTGCAAAGACAATAACAGATTTTATAAATAGGTCGGCGGAATCTTTTTATGGCAGCAAATTGAATTCAGACTTGCCGATTGCTTCTGCCGCTGATTCAAAAGAAAACAGAATTTGTGCCTATAAAAAATTCGGCTTGTCGTCAAGGGAAATTGAAATTGCTGAGTTTTTGCTAAAGAATCAGACTAACAAGCAGATTGCAAAGGAGCTTTTTATTGCCACCAGCACGGTTGCAACTCACATTCAGCACATATATGAAAAATTCGGCGTAAAAAGCAGAAGCGAATGGATTCTGGCAGTTATGAGCTTGTAGCTGAATTTATTTTAAATGAAGAATCCGCTGATTTCTTGAGCCGCGAAATTGCAGTGAAATGTCCTTAAGCTCTTCTATAAAAGGCCCGTCTACAAGAACGTCAATGCAGCTTAAAAATTGCTCTGTAAAGGTGCAGTGTTTTTTTCCGTCGGAAGGAAGAATGTCCTTGTCGTAAACGTAGCCTGTGTAGCACCAGATTGTTTTCTTGGGAAACATTTTTTTTATTTTTGATAAAAACGGCGCAAGAACTTCCTGGTTTTCAGGTTCGAAAGGCTCTCCTCCAAGAACTGTAAGTCCCGAAATAAATTCCTTTGAAAGAGCTTCGGTTATTTCGTTTTCTGTTTCTTCTGTAAAAAGTTTTCCGTACTGAAAATCCCAAGTGCATTTGTTAAAACAGCCCGGACAATGAACTCTGCATCCTGAAACAAAGATGTAAACTCTAACACCTTCTCCGTTTGAAATGTCGAATTTTTTAATTTCTCCGTAGTACATTTACAAATGCAGCTCACACTCTTTTATTTCCTGTGTGCGTCCCTGATTCCAGTATTGTGTTCCGATGTAACCGCAGGTTCTTCTTGCAACGTTCATTGTGGCCTGATCGTGATTTTTGCAGTTTGGACTTTCCCAGATTAATTTTCCGTCGCCGTCCGTTGCAATTTGAATTTCGCCTGTGTAGCCGCATTTCTGGCAGAAGTCGGTTTTTATTGTCTCATAGGTTTCATCAGAATTGTATCTAATTAGAGAACCGTTAGGTGTTGATATGTATTCTGAATTGGTACCTATCATAGTATTAGACAATATGTAGTGCCACCAGGTTTGCAGAATCGAGGGTTCGGTCGTAAAC
>JAEDFA010000069.1 GCA_016293005.1 Treponema sp. | reverse complement strand
TACGGTGATGTGTTTCATGCTGTGTGTCCTTCAAGATAATTATATAAATAATTTGAGATAGGAAAGTTAACTTCAAATTGTATCTTTCAAATTAACTACAAATATAATATAATGAATACTATGGGTGAATACAACTTGGGATTTATTTCTGATGAAAAAATTTTCTCTCATGTAAAAGAAACTGTTGAAAAATATCGTTATCATATCAATCTTACAGAATTCAACAAAAATCTTATTGACCCGATTAAACTTACGTTTGACTCAAAAATATACAATCAGACAATCAGGCAAACTATTGAAGCAGAGTGCATACGCCAGATTGACAAGACTAATACAAATCATATCGGATATTTTCATCAGAATATTTTTAAACTTGCAGGAAATGGCTGGGAAGTTCCAAAAAATGGAGAAGACGGCGGTTTTGATGTAACAAATCATCAAAAACACATCTTTTGCGAAATTAAAAACAAACACAATACAATGAATTCCGCTTCTTCTCAAAAAACTTATATCAAAATGCAGAGCAAAATTCTTGAAGATGACAAGGCAACCTGTTATCTTGTTGAAACAATTGCCTCAAAATCACAGGACATTCCTTGGGCTGCGAAAGTCGATGGAAAAAATTTCAAGCACGAAAGAATTCACCGTATCTCAATGGATAAATTTTACGAAATAGTATTCGGACAGAAAGATGCTTTCTATAAATTATGTTCAGTTCTTCCGCAGATTCTTGATGACGTAATTTCAGAAGGAAAAATCGAACCTAGCACGAATACAGTCTTTGAAGAACTCAGCAAAATATCTCCAGATATTTTAAAAAGCCTTTATTTACTCTCATTCAAAACCTATGAAGGATTTAAGGATTTATAATGCAAAATTTGATAAACTCCACAAATTTAGCTACTGTCCTCGGTGTTTCTAATGCTACAGTACGTAAGTGGATTAACTGCGGAAAAATTTCTCCTGTAAAAAAAGACAATTTATATTCTTATTTCGATACTTCTTTTTTACCGTTTCCAGAGTTTACGGAAATGAATGAATCTTCCTGGCAAAAAGAAGAGCAGATAAAGCCTGCAAGAACTTATAATTCCATTGAGCTTTTTGCAGGCGGAGGCGGTCTTGCTCTTGGTCTGCATGAAGCAGGTTTTAATCAAGTTTTATTAAACGAATTTAATCACGATGCCTGCGAGACTCTCCGTAAAAATTTCAAGAATGCAAATGTCGTTGAAGGTGATGTTCACGAAATTGATTTTAAACCTTACAGCGGAAAAATAGATTTTCTTTCAGGCGGATTCCCATGTCAGGCTTTTTCCTATGCAGGAAACCAAAAGGGCTTTGACGATGCAAGAGGAACTTTGTTTTTTGAACTTGCCAGAGCAATAAAAGAAACAATGCCTAAAGTTTTTCTTGGAGAAAATGTAAAAGGACTTCTTTCTCATGACAACGGAAAAACTTTCAACACGATTTCAAAAATAATTGATGAACTCGGTTATTATCTTGTTCCACCCCGTGTTTTAAAAGCGGTAATGTATAAAGTTCCGCAAAAAAGGGAACGAATTTTTCTTGTTGGAATCCGCAAAGATTTAAAAGACAAAGTTGAATTCCACTGGCCTAGTCCGTATCACCGTGTTTTAACGCTTCGAGATACTTTTTATAAAGGGGAACTGTATGACTGTGATGTTCCCGAAAGTATCGGACAAAAATATCCAAAGCGAAAAGCCGAAATTCTTTCAAAAGTACCGATGGGCGGAAACTGGCGAGATCTTCCTGAAGATTTACAGAAAGAATACATGAAAGGCAGTTTTTATCTTGACGGAGGAAAAACAGGAATGGCACGCCGTCTTTCACTTGACGAGCCTTCGCTTACATTAACTTGTGCACCTGCACAAAAACAGACAGAACGCTGCCACCCGATTGAAACACGCCCTCTTACCGTAAGAGAATATGCCCGAATCCAGACATTCCCAGATACATGGGAATTTTCAGGAAGTGAATCAAGTCAGTACAAGCAGATTGGAAATGCAGTGCCTGTAAACCTTGCAAAAGCAATGGGACACAGTTTAATCCGTCTTTTAAATGACATGGAAAAGCTGTAAAACTTCAAAAAAGTTTTGTGTTTTTATAAATCACTCCCTTCTGCCAATTGTACGATTTTTGGGGAATATGGGCTGATAATGTCGTTTTCTTCGGTGCATACGGCAACTATACCGCCCTGATAGAAATGCAGGAATTCTGCTTCTACAAGATAATAATATTCTGATGAAAAACTGTGGTTCGTCTTCTTTGCGTAATCTTCCAGTATCTGCTCAAGCTGTTCTTTTGAAACAAGCCTTGTCGAGATTATTTGTGCATTCCATGGTTCAAGTTCTTCAAAAGTCTGCCCGGGAATTATTTTTACATCTACAGGTCTTTTTAATGTAAAGCGAAGATATTTTGCTTTTGAAGTTTCTTTATGCAGGGTGTAAACTTTTCCGTTTTTAATGGCACGGAAGTAAAAATAAAATTTTCTGCCTCTCTCTGGAATGTTATTCTTATCTTTTGGAAGAAATCCGGTTTCCTTTAAATATGAATAATAATCTTCTTTTACATAACCTATCATCGTCAAGTCAGAATTGTAGTCAGAAACTTTCTGCTCTGAATTTATAGAAGGAGTCTGCAAAATCATATTTTCAAAATAAGTAGTTCTTGAATTCCTGCTTGCTTCGTTAGCCTTAAACTCGATTATTTTCCCGATGAATTCTTTTATCGCTTTGTGCCCTTCGTTTTCATTTCCCGGTCTGATTGCAAACGCGCCCACGCCGGGAAGAATTTCATCATAAACGGAAGACTGCTCGTTCCGCCTGTCATTGTTTTCGTTTCCAGGATAAAGAACATAGCTTCCTACTGTCCTGCGGATTGCATCATTGTAAGAGTGCATTTTAAGCAAGTCGCCGCGCCTGTAGGTATTTATGTTTTCGTCGATTTTTTCCATGGAGATTTCTTCATCTTCCTTTTCGGAAACCTGTTCATCCTGCTTTTCAAGAAATTCTTCTGAAACATTCTTTTTTTCTGAATTGATAAACTGCGTTAAATCTTGAATTCTATATTTTGCATCAAAGTGAACATAGGACACATCGCCTGCTTTGATAGCTTCAACTTCCTTTTTATATTTTGAAGAAAAAACAGCAAGCGTATAATCCGGGCGGAACGGTCTTGAATATGAACCCCAGTAAATGGAACTGCAAAACTGTGCCGGAGAAAAAGTCCTGTTGTAATACAGATTTACAGTAAGCTGTTCTTTTTCAAAACAAAATGTCTGAACAGACGGATTTCCCTGCCGTAATGAAACTGTAAGTCCGTTATCATCGTCGATTAATTTTGCATACGGTTCAGTTTTGAATTGGGAATCTTTTCCTGACAATTCATATATAATTTTACGAAGTTCAAAAAAGAGCCAGTATTCATATAAAAGTGCGGTGTTTTTTGATTCGCCGGTATAAACATCATCTTTGCCTTTCCAGTCAAGCTGCAATGCAAGGTCAAGCATCGAAAACGCATTAAAAATCTGGCTGTAGCCTTCCCTCTTTTCCAGAACTTGATTATTAACAGGCATTATTTCAAGGTCGCTTATGTCGTCAAAAAAAGAATCATTCAAGATGCAGTCGATTTGAAACAAAATCTTTTGTGCTTCCAAAAAATATTCTTTTCCGTTTTTATCTACAGAAACTTTTTCCAGAACTTTTGAACACACTTCCCTAAATGTAAGCAATGCAAATTTTACAAAACGGTTTGCAGCAGTATCATAACTGTCGTATTTGTGCACAGCAGAAACTTCACCCGGAACATAAAATCCGCCAGAAGTTTTTGTCCATCCCCTGCTATGGGAAAAAGGATTTGAAAAGAACTTTTGCGAAGGAATGCCGCTCCCGAAAGGTTTTAATTCTTCTTCCTTTACAAGGATTCTGTCAGGATTGCTTTTTATAGAAGCAAAAAGACTTTCAAGATTATCAGAAAAGCAGAACTGCCTGAGAAAGATAAACTGCTCAAGGACATTTGAATCTTTTTTGGAATCCTGCTTAAAAACAAGCGATGTCGGACTTGTATAGTCGAGAAGCAGGGCGGAACATTCTTCTGCAATCGCTTCGGTAAGTTTTACATAATCTTCTTCATAGTTTATTTTGTCGGGAACAACTTCAAAAGGCAGATGATGTTCACCGTCTTTTCCGTCATAAATAAGTTCTGTTTTTCCAAGATAATTTACAAACTGAAAAGTCAGGCTTACATTATCATCCCTCTCAATTTTAAGTAGCCTGTTAGATTCATTTTTCAGGTGCGGATTAAAACCGCAAAAACCGGAAGATTCGTTTTTATTTTCATAAGAAACGACACACTTATAGCGGACAGTTTCCTTTAACCTGAGAGGCAGAATGTTCAATTCATCATTTTTGCGGTATTCAATGAAATTTTCTTTAGATTGCCTTTCTTTAAAACTGAAAAAATCAAATCCTTTTTCAGAAACAGCGGGCATAGCCCAGTTAATTTGATTATGAAGTCCAGCCGGAAAGATTTTTACACAAAGAGAAGATTCAAAATGACGGTATACAAGTCCTGCAAAGGTCATTGCTCTATAACTTCCCACCAGCCGTTTTTTGTCCTGCCGATGCGCTTTACATAACCATTTTCTTTTAAAAAGCCTACATTTTTTTCGATTGCAGTTACACTGTAACCAAGTTTTTGTGCAATTGAAGTCATTGATATATGCGAATCTTCTTCCATAAGTTCAAGAATACGCCTGCGAACTTCCGAAAGATTTTTGCGAGGAGATTTTACAGTAACTTCATTACCCAACTTATTACCCAACTTATTACCCAACTTATTACCCAACTTATTACCCAACTTCTGGTCGCAGTCAAATTTGAATGTTACTTTCATAAAGTTGCTTGTAAATGTAAAGATGTCACTGTTATATACACGCATGATTCTTGTCATGCCAGATCCAAGCTGTTCTACCAGTTCCAAATCATGAAAAACCCGCATCAATTCACGGTTACGAGGCATGGAACAGCAGTTAAAGAAATCATCTTTTGAAAGACCTTCAACAAGTCCCCCGTATGTGGTAATCACAATTTTATCAGAAAATATTTCGAACAAGGGCGGAACTTCCCGAGTGTAATCATTGTGCACAACAGCATTTATAACAGCTTCCCTAAGTGCTACCGGGTCAACAAGACTTGATTCCTTCCGTTCCATAGGCGTTATTTTTGTCCGTGTGATATTTGCCACTTGCATCCGTGTTAAAACAGACTTTACAGCTTTTACAAGACAGCAGTTTCCGAATTCTTCTGACTCTATCAAATCATATTTATCAGTCCCACTGTAACGCGCAAGCTTAATAGACATTCCGTTTTCATCTGCCAGAAGATAAGCTGTGTAATTGTAACGTCCGTCTGGCGTAAGGAGTTCCAGAGTTTTGGCAAATTGACTGTTAAGCGGCTTTCCAAGTTCTTCGTAGTAAATTTTCAACTGAGCAAAACTCAAGTCCTGACGCGGAGAAGGAATCTTCCCTAAAGACAGTTTTGCCCGAGAAGAAAACTGTTCCATAATCATCTTGTCTGTCATAGCACGCTTTGAAGAACCCACTCTAAGGAAACATCCTTCACTTGTCATGCCAAACTTTTTAAGGTAATACGGCTTTTCAGGACCACTCGAAATGATTAAATGAACTACAGATTTTCCTTCATGCTCTTCGCTTATGATGTCAAAAAGTCCGAGAGTTGAAGGTTTTATATTATTTAATATTTTATCCGCAACCTGACGTTGTAAAAGATCAGGATTTTTTACGCCCCGTACAGTTCCATCATCCGAAATGCCAATATACAAGTGTCCTCCGGTTTTGGAATTCAAAAAAGAAACAACCTCGCTTTCAAAAGATTCAGAGAGTTCCTGTTTGTATTCTACAGTCTGGGATTCAATATTAGGCATACATTAATCTCCCCTCTAAATAAAACTTGCGTACTGATATTTGTCCAGCTTATCAATCATAGAAGAAACTTTAGCCCGGCTCAGTTCAAAGCCTTCATGTTTTTCAAGTTCGTCTTTGAGTTCCGAAAGAAGATTTCCAATCTGCTTTTTATTTCCGTGAATTTTCGGCAAGATTTTCTGAACAATCTGCTGGTCAATTACAGGATTGATATTGAATGGAGATTTGTCCTCGCAGGTTTCATACGAAGCAACTGCATAAAGTCTGATTTCTTTTGCCGTGCGGTAAGCAAACTCAAAACCTGATTTTTCAAGAATCTTATAGATTGATTCAAGGACGGGCTTGATTTTTTCAAGTTCATTTTTTAATTCGTCAGGAACATCTCCGTTTCTGATTTTATTTGCCAACTCCATAAACCCTTCTGCAACACCAGATTCAGCCGTTTTTTGTTCATCAGACGAAGCAGCAGAAATAAGATTATCCAGAACATCTTTCATTTCTGGCTTAAACTCAATTACATTTGCTCGGTCAAGAACTTTCGGACTGAACATATAGGTTGTTTCATCAATGTTTACTGTGCCTGTAACAAAAAGGTTCTCCGGCAGCGTGATTTTTTCTGGAACAACACATTCACAATCTTCAGGCTTTTTGTAAAGAAGAATAGGTTCTCCGCTTTCCATTGCACTTAAAAAGTCAGAAAAATAACGCTCAACATGAGAAAGGTTCATTTCATCAAGAATCAAAAAGAATGGAATAGAAGGATTTTCTTTTGCAAGTTCAAGAAAA
>JAEDFA010000068.1 GCA_016293005.1 Treponema sp. | reverse complement strand
CAATTTTATCTTCAGGCATCCCATTTTCTTTCCAAAAAGTTGCGGCTTCTTCATCTCGTGGAGCATTTTCGTCACCAGCAAAAACTGTAACAGAAATTTTTCGAGGATCAAGACCAAGCCATTTTGGAGAAGTTAAAAATTCATAAGAAAAAGCTATGGATTCTTTTTTAAAATAATCACCGAGAGACCAGTTTCCAAGCATTTCAAAACAAGTCAAATGAGATGGGTCTCCAACTTCATCAATATCACCGGTGCGTATACATTTTTGATAATCTGTCAGACGAGTTCCCGCAGGATGTTTTTCTCCAAGTAAATAAGGAACAAGAGGATGCATACCGGCAGTTGTAAACAAAACAGACGGATCATTTTCTGGAATCAAAGACTGACCAGAAATTTCTGCGTGATTTTTACTCTTAAAAAACTCAATATAGATTGAGCGTAAATCATTTGCTGTCATAATTTTTATATCCTATAAATTAGATTAATTATTGTCAATATTTGTCTTTTTAGAAAGCGTCAATATTTTGCCTTCCGTAGCATAACAAGTTACTGGAGAAAGCTTAACCGGGGAAAAATGTATTATGTCTTTATTTACAACTGTTTTTACAACCGGTTTTTGATTTCTTTTCTTTGGTTTTTCCTGAATTGTTACCTCATCGAAACGCATTAAATATGCAGAATTTAAAACAGATGACTCTGAATAAGATTTAAACTGAATGACAGGAAAATTTGATGCAAAATCAACAATATAAAGTCCTGATTCAGTAAATAATTCTGAGGTATAAAAATATTCATTATCTTTAAAAGAAATAGTTCCGTCTCCTGTCTCCCAAACAGAAGAAACAAGAATTTTGTTATATTCGTCTTTTGGACTTGAATCATTTTTATTTTCAAATGAAGTGTTAAAAGACATTTTTTTGTAAGTTCCACTCCACTGATTTGTTTCTTTTATAATCATTCGAACATCGTCATGAACATTTACATAAACTTCATTTACACCGGTAAGCATGATATCAAAACGGCGCTTCATACTTGGAATAATTGCATTCGAAGTCGTAAGGTAAATTCCACTCCGTCTCAAATTACTTTGCTCCCATGTATAAACGCCTTCAGTATCGTCAGAAAGGAAAATTACTTCTTTATCTTCTGAATTAAAATAAATATAAAGCGGAGTTGTTCCAGTATTGTTTGCCCGATACCACAATCCGTCAAGATAAGAAGAAAAAGTTTCTACATTTTTTTGAATGCGTTCAAGTTCTTTTGCAGCGATTCGGCTTCCCGTAATTTTTAATTCACGATTTTTGACATATTTATATTCGTCTTTATTCCATATATATTCACTCTGAATCTGACTCATAACTTCCTGTGACAAAGATGCCTTATCTGATTTGTCTGAACTGTAAACCCAAACAACATAACTTGCCCCGTTAGCCTGAGAAAGTTCATAAGCCTCTGAGCGTTCTGTCTGATGAATAAAGATTGTTCCGTCAGATGTAAAATCACCGATTAAAACAAGTTCTACCGCACGAAGTTTTCTATTGCAATGGTAAATTTTCATTACACTGTCGCCGTTATTTTTAATTCCCTGATACAAAAGAGCCATTTTATGCTCACCGACCATATCGAGCGTTGAAAAAGAAAAAGTTCTTGTTTTGGTGATTTCTGTTTTGATTTCTGCAACGCGGTCATAAGCATTTGTATCGGGATTATAAAGACCTACGATAAGAAAAAGGAACTCTGAACCGGCTTTGTAAACTGCGACAATCTGATCATCACGCGTATCGCCGTCAAAATCTACATTTAAAGTGCTTATTAAAGTTTCTGATGATAAAAGCGGAACAAAAGTCGTGTTTGAAACATCACTTGAAAGGGTAGAAGCATCCGGAGAAGAAGATTCCCCAGAGTCTGAAATTTTTATATTAACATCCTGCCCGTATTTTTTCTGTTTATTGTCTTTCAGGAAGAAAAAATTTATTCCAGAAAAAATAACAAGCGCAAGTGCAATAATTGAAAAAATAAGAGCAGTAGTTTTTACTTTCATAAAGTCATTATAGCATATTTTTTTTAATTAGAAAACTGCTATGACTTCACCGTCCTGATAAGTTTCTGAAATATATTTTTTAATTTTTTCTGACTTAAGGGCGTTTACAAGAGCTTTAATTTTATCTGAAGTTTCATTACCTTCTTTTACAGAAACGATATTTACATAAGGAGAATCAGCTCCTTCAACATAAAGCCCGTCTTTTGTTGCAACAAGTCCGACTGGAATTGCGTAATTTCCGTTGATTACTGCTGCATCTACATCCTGCAAAACACGAGGAACAGAAGCGGCTTCGAGTTCAGAAAATTTTAAATTTTTAGGATTATTTACGATATTTACAGGAGTTGCTTCAAGACCAGCATTTGAATCAAGAGTTATTAAACCTGCTGACTGCAAAAGCAAAAGAGCACGACCTTCGTTTGTTGGGTCATTTGGAATTGCAATAGTTGAACCATTTTTTAATTCTTCCAGCGATTTTACCTTTTTAGAGTAAACAGCCATTGGTTCAATATGAATTCCTGATGCAGAAACAAGATGATAGCCTTGTTCTTTATTGAAAGAATTCATATACGGAAGATGCTGAAAGAAATTTGCATCGATTTCGCCGTCTTCAAGCGCTTTATTCGGAGTTACATAATCTGTAAATTCTACAACCTGCAAATCATAACCATTTTCTTTTAAATCATCTTTTACAAGGTTGAGCAATTCCGCATGAGGGCGTGGAGTTGCACCAACTTTTATAACTTTTGAAGAACTGTTTTTATTGCATCCTGAAAAAGAAACAAGAGCAAGAAATGAAAATGCCAGAACTGAAAGATTTTTTTTCATAGTTTACACCTCTTTTTTTTATTACAAAAAGAAAACTTTCTGTAAAATAATCTTATAAAACATACTATTTTTATAGGTAATTGTCAATATTAAATTTTTGTTAAAATACGATGTAAATCATCTTCGTTTCAGGAGTGCTTTTGAAACCATATTTCCAGTCATCTGAATCAGTGCAACTAAAATAAGAATTACAACAACCGACACAAAAAGAATATCGACTCTAAAACGCTGATAGCCGTAACGAATTGCAAGGTCTCCAAGTCCTCCGCCACCTACAGTTCCTGCCATCGCAGAATAACCGATTAAATTTATTACAGTAAGAGTAAAGCCGTCTACAAGAGAAGGAAGGCATTCAGGAAGCATCACTTTTGTAATAATCTGCCAGTTTGTTGAACCCATCGATTTTGCAGCCTGAATTACGCCAGAATCAAGACCTTTTAGAGAAGTCTCGATTATCCTTGCAACAAATGGAGCGGCAGCAATTGAAAGAGGAACAATAGTAGCCTGAGTTCCGATTGTAGTTCCGATTATAAGCCGTGAAAGCGGAAAAAGAATTATCATCAGAATTAAAAAAGGAAAAGACCTTAAAACATCAACGATTCTGTTTAAAACTTTATTTAAAACAGGCATAGGCATTATATTACACACAGAATCTGTTACACACATTAAAACGCCAAGCGGAAGCCCCAATATAACTGAAAAAACTGCCGAAAAAAACACCATAAAAAGCGTCTGTAAAGTTGCATTTCCAACAAGATAAAAAATCTGAGACCAAGACATAATTTTTACACTCCACTCTAAAACTTCTTTATATTTTTTCTACAACGATTCCAAGCGATTTTAAATATTCAAGAGATTTTTGAACTTCATCTTTTGAACCTGAAATATCTACAGCCATCGCGCCGACTTTTTCGTTTCCTGATAAAGATTGAAGTCCGCCTGCTAAAATATTAACTTCAACATCAAATTTTTTGCAAACCGAACTTATTACAGGCTCACCCGTAGACTCCCCTCTAAAATAAAGCGTATATTTTCCCTGATTTTTGCTCCATCTTATAATTTCAGATTTTTGTTTAAGATTTTCACTTTGAGAAGAAATTACATTTGAACTTAAATGCGCAAGGAAATCTTTTGTAACATCCGATTTTGGATTTGAAAATACATCGGAAACTTTTCCGATTTCACATACTTCTCCGCCATTTAACACCGCAACATAATCGCATGCATCACGAACAACTTCCATCTGATGCGTAATCATCACAACAGTTAAATTCATTTTTTTCTGAATGTCTTTTATTAATTCAAGAATCGCCCGTGTAGTCTGTGGGTCTAATGCACTTGTTGCTTCATCGCAGAAAAGAATGTCAGGGTTGTTTGCCAGTGCCCTTGCGATTGCAACGCGCTGTTTTTGCCCGCCTGAAAGCGAACTGATTGGAGAATCAGCTTTATCTGAAAGACCGACAAGAGACAGAAGTTCTTTTACACGCATTTTTATCTGACTTTTTGGAACTTTTGAAATTTCAAGCGGATATGAAACATTTTTTGCAGCCGTCCGCGAACTGAAAAGATTAAAATTCTGGAATATCATTCCCATTTTGCGGTGCTCTTGAATCAGATTTTTTTTTGAAAGATTATCGACGCGCTTATCATCATAAAAAATTTCACCTGAATCAGGTTTCTCTAAAAGACTTATGAGACGCACAAGAGTAGATTTCCCTGCTCCGCTCTTTCCGATTATGCCGTAAATTGCATTAGACGGAATTAAAAGGCTTACATTTTTACAAGCCTCAACGGAATTTTCGTTTCTTGAATATGTTTTATTTAGATTTTGAAGTCTTATTTCCATAATTGAAACGAATTTTACTTCAAATGCCCCCTTATGTAAAGTAGAGAAAAAAACAGAAAGTCAATAAATTGCCGTACAAAAAAAGCAGGGTTTTAAAAGAAAACTTTTAAAACCCTGTAAGACTTAAAAAGCGAAAATAATTTTACCCATTATCTTTGGATGAAAATAACTTTCTTTTTTTTAATTTTAGTAGCCCATTCCGCCCATATCTGGTGATGGTGCCGGAGCGGCTTTTGGTTCAGGAATGTCTGTGATTGCACATTCTGTTGTAAGAAGAGTTCCAGCAATAGAAGCAGCATTCATCAAAGCAGAAGTCGTAACTTTTGCAGGATCGATTATTCCAGCTTCTATCATATTAACCCATTCACCTGTGTAAGCATTGTAGCCGACACCTTTCTTTTCATTTTTAGCTTTTTCAGCAATTACAGCACCATCGATACCTGCGTTATCTGCAATCTGGCGGATAGGTTCTTCAAGTGCGCGGCGGACAATTTTAAAGCCGACTTTTTCATCTTCTGAAAGATTTTCAGGAATGTTTTCGAGCGCTTTTGCTGCTTCAATTAAAGCAATTCCACCACCTGCAACAATACCTTCTTCAAGCGCTGCACGAGTTGCGGCAATTGTATCTTCTACGCGGAATTTCTTTTCTTTCATTTCTGTTTCTGTTGTAGCACCAACATTGATTACGGCAACTCCGCCTGCAAGTTTTGCAAGACGCTTCTGAAGCTGTTCTTTATCATAAGAAGAAGTTGATTTTTCTATCTGCGCTTTAATTTCTGAAATTCTGTCTGAAATTGCTTTTTTATCGCCTTCACCGCCAACGATAGTCGTATTGTCTTTATCAATTTTAATTGTTTTAGCCTGACCTAAAAGAGATTCGTCGGCGTTTTCAAGTTTCAAACCAACTTCATCGCTGATAACAGTTGCTCCAGTTAAAATTGCAATATCCTGAAGCATGTCTTTTCGTCTGTCACCAAATCCAGGAGCTTTTACAGCACAAACTTTTATTGTTCCGCGGATTGTATTCAAAACTAAAGTTGTCAATGCCTCTCCTTCTACATCTTCACAGATAATCACGAGAGAACGACCTGCGTTTGCAACTTTTTCAAGAACAGGAAGAAGATCTTTCATAGAAGAAATCTTTTTGTCATAAATCAAAACAAGCGCATCAGAATATTCTGCAACCATTCTTTCGCGGTCAGTTACAAAATAAGCTGAAATATAACCTCTGTCGAACTGCATTCCTTCTACAGTATTTACGACAGTATTCATATTTTTTGATTCTTCTACTGTGATTACACCGTCTTTTCCGACTTTTTCAATTGCATCTGCAATAAGAGCACCGATTTCAGGATCGTTATTTGCAGAAATTGAAGCGATATTTTTGATATCGGCAGCATTTTTTACAGGTTTTGAATTCTTTTTGATTTCGTCTACGGCAACCTGAACGGCTTTATCCATTCCGCGTTTAACTTCGATTGGAGTCATTCCAGCAGCAACCGATTTAAAACCTTCACGAACAAGAGCATAAGCTAAAACTGTAGAAGTTGTAGTTCCATCCCCTGCATCATCGTTGGTTTTTGAAGCGACTTCGCGAACAAACTGAGCACCCATATTTTCATAAGGATCTTCGAGTTCAATGTCTTTTGCTACAGAAACACCGTCTTTTGTAATAGTTGGCGCACCGTATTTTTTATCAAGCATTACCATGCGTCCACAAGGTCCAAGAGTAACTTTTACAGCCTTTGCAATCTGTTCAACACCAGAAAGCAATTTTTTTCGGGCTTCTTCATTAAACAATAACTGTTTTGCCATTTTATAACCTCTTATTTAAATAAGACTAAAAAAGTCTAAAATTATTTCTGATTTTAAAGATATACAAATTATAAAAAAACGGCAATAAAAAAATTTGAAAATACATTTAAAAAACTGAAATTTTAAATCAGTAGCAATTTAATTTTTTTTACTTTATACTTCAGTTTATGGAAAACGATATTGTAATTTACACAGACGGCGGCTGCTCCGGAAATCCAGGTCCTGGCGGCTGGGCATGCGTAATTCTTTCTGACGGAAACGAAACAGAACTTTCAGGCGGCGAAAAACTTACAACAAACAATAAAATGGAACTTACCGCTGCAATTTCTGCATTAACATACATCACTCAAAACCCCGCTCTTTTAAACAGAAAAATCACCGTAAACATCGACAGCCAATATGTAAAAAACGGAATCACTTCGTGGATTACAAACTGGAAGAAAAACGGCTGGAAAACT
>JAEDFA010000067.1 GCA_016293005.1 Treponema sp. | reverse complement strand
TTTTTTGGGGTAACTCTAATCCTATAAATTTATAAAGACAAATGTCGAGTTTTAAATTTTTAATTATTACTCATACTTGATTCCAAAATAATCCAGGCTAACTTTCATTACATTCTGGCCGGTTAAACAAGTATCTCTTAAATAACCGCGTTCATTTTTCTATTCTTTGATTCCACGGTAAAACATTTCGCATTAGACGATTTTACATTTTTTCTGATATAAGATATTATTTTCTGAAACAAAAACTTCCAGTTTTAAAAATATTTCTCAAATTTCATCAAAAAGGGCAAAATTATGAATACAAACAAAATTCCAGACAGAAGCGAAGTTCCTGAAAATGA
Source organism: Treponema sp. (assembly GCA_016293005.1). Classification (GTDB taxonomy): domain Bacteria; phylum Spirochaetota; class Spirochaetia; order Treponematales; family Treponemataceae; genus Treponema_D. Next base: position 6,813 of record JAEDFA010000067.1, on the reverse strand, counting down.
CAAATGGGACCTTTCTTCACTTTTCACAAGCGATTCTCAATGGGAATCCTCCCTCAAAGAAATTCCGTCTTTAACACAAAAACTTCTTTCTTTTAAAGGCCGTTTAAGCGAATCTTCAGAGACTTTTTTAGCTGCCTTGAAAGCGTTTGAAAATTTAAATCTCAAAATGGAAACTGTTTATCATTACGCTTCACTTTTACAATCTCAGGATGCCGACAATTCAGATTCAAACGACAAATACGGAAGAGCGATGATATCATACACGCAAATGTCATCAGAGACTAGTTTTTTTGAACCAGAACTTCAATCTATCGACGAAAAACTCCTTGCAGAATGGATTTCAAAACCAGAATTTGCCGATTACAAAATCTTCATTCAAAAATTCCTCTACATGAAAAAATTCATTCTCTCCGAAAAAGAAGAACGAATTTTAAGTCTTCAGAACCAAAGTGCGCAAACTCCTTACGAAGCATTCGAGGCGCTTACAAATGTTGACTTAAATAAATCATTCGGATTCGTAAAAATAAACGGCGAAGAAAAACCTCTCACACAAACAACTTTCAGCGTCTTCATGGAAAACCAGAACAGAACTGTCCGCGAAGAAGCGTACAAAAAATTCTACAATAAATTCGAAGAACACCAGAATGTAATTTCAGCACTTTACGCAGGTTCTGTAAATCAGGATGTTTTTCAGGCAAGAGCACGCGGTTATTCTTCAAGCCTTGAAGCATCTCTTTATTCAAACAAAGTTCCTGTTTCAGTTTACAAAAACCTCATCGACTGCGTTCACAAAAATCTCTCTACGCTCCATGATTATTATTCCTTACGAAAAAAAGTCCTCAATGTTGATGAATTAAAACACTATGATGTTTATGTTCCGCTCGTAAAATCAGTGACTACAAAAACATCTTACCTTGAAGCCGTTGAAATCTGCAAAAACGCACTTTCACCGCTCGGAAAAGAATACACAGACAGACTTTCAAAAGGACTCACAGAAGGCTGGGTCGACAAATACGAAAATACAGGAAAACGCTCAGGAGCATTTTCAAGCGGCTGCTACATCGGAAATCCATACATTCTTTTAAATTACAAAGACGATGCAATCCGAGATGTGTTTACAATGGCACACGAAGGCGGACACTCAATGCATTCATGGTATTCAGTCCACAACAATCCGTTTTTATGCTACGACTACACGATTTTCGAAGCCGAAGTCGCATCAACTTTCAATGAAGAATTAGTTTTTGAATACCTTTTAAAAAATGCCGCTTCAAAAGAAATGAAAGCCTATCTTTTAAGCATGAGGGCCCAAGACATTCTTGCAACGCTTCACAGGCAGACAATGTTTGCTGAATTTGAACTAAAAACCCACGAACTTGTCGAAAACGGAACTCCACTCACCTGCGACCTTTTAAGAAAAACTTACAGAAACCTTCTTGAACTTTACTTTGGCCCTGAAATGCATTTTGAAGAAAACAGCGACCTCGAAGGATTGAGAATTCCGCACTTTTACACAGCGTTTTATGTTTACAAATACGCAACAGGAATTTCTGCTGCCCTTGCCCTTGCAAAAAAAGTTACTTCAGGCGGTGAAAAAGAACGCGAAGATTATTTCAAATTCTTAAAATCAGGCGGAAGCCGATACCCTATCGAATCACTTAAAATCGCCGGCGTAAATATGGAAGAAATTGAACCAATCCAGATGGCGCTCGACGAATTTAAAAACATCGTAGACCAGTTAAAGCAAATTCTGTAAAAAATAGAATTTAAAAACAAAAAGGGCTTTCTAAAAAAAAATCAGAAAGCCCTTTTTATAATCCTGCATATTTATAAAATCTAACTTTTAAGCCACCTTAATTTCAAAGAAAAATCGTTAGATTTTTCCAATCCGTGTGACTTTTAAATGTTTTATCTTACAAACAACACCAGGGATTTAAACTCGACATTCGCTCTAGTAGTTTTCTTTTGCAACTTCAAAATAAGCCTGTGGATGAGCGCAAACAGGACAAACAGCAGGTGCTTCTTTACCAACTACAATGTGTCCGCAGTTTCTACACTGCCAGATTGCATCTCCGTCTTTGCTGAAAACAACTTTGTCTTCTACATTCTTTAAAAGTTTTCTGTAGCGATCTTCGTGATGTTTTTCAATTGCTGCAACGCCTTCAAAAAGTTTTGCAATTGCTTCAAAACCTTCTTTGCGCGCTGTTTTTGCAAAACCATCGTACATATCTGTCCATTCATAGTTTTCGCCTTCTGCAGCAGCCTTTAAGTTTTCTGGAGTTGAACCGATTCCGTCAAGAAGTTTGAACCACATTTTTGCGTGTTCTTTTTCGTTGTTTGCAGTTTCTTCAAAAATAGCTGCAATCTGTTCATAACCTTCTTTTTTAGCCTTGCTTGCAAAATATGTATATTTGTTGCGAGCCTGAGATTCACCTGCAAATGCAGTCCAAAGATTTTTTTCTGTTTCTGTTCCTTTTAAATTCATTTTTTTAACCTCTTAGAAATTATTATGAATTTTATTTTTATATGGGCGGCTTTTTGATTCTCAAAAACCGGGCTTTACGACCTTTCGCTTTCGCTTCATTCTCAAGGCTTTCGCTTGAGAACGCCAAAGGCGGGTCTTCAATCCCTGCCGCTTCTAAACCGATAAAATCCAATTTTTATATTTTCAAAATATATCATAACATCAAAAAAATCAAGAATGAATTTTAATTTTTAAAATTCATTATATTTTCTTTTAAAAAATTATCTATATTTCTAAAAGTCTCTTAAAAACCATTTGCAAAATAAGCGTATTTATGTAAATATCAATTTCATGAAAAACGATTTTGAAAAAGACAAGTTTAAAATTCTTTATGAAGACAGCCATTTAGCCGTAATTTACAAACCTGAAGGACTTCTTTCAGTTCCTTATCCGGGAAGCACAGCAAAAACTGCTTTAGCTTTGCTTGAACAAATTATGCGCAAAAAAGGAACTTTTTCAAAAAATCACAGACCGTTTGCCGTTCACAGGCTCGACAGAGAAACAAGCGGAATTATGATGTTCGCACTTTCTGAAAACGCAAAAAAAATCATCATGGATTCATGGCAAAAAATCGTAACAAAAAGAATTTACCGCGCCGTCGCAGAAAACTCAAAAAATCCGCTTCCAAATTCCGGGACAATCAGCGACGGTTTAGCATATAACGCATACAACATCGCTTTTGTTCCAGATAAAAATTCAAAAGAAAAATTCAAAACCCTTTCGGCAATAACGCATTACAAAATCATTCAACGCGGAAAATCTTACACGCTTTTTGAACTGAATCTTGAAACAGGCAGAAAAAATCAAATCAGATGCCATCTTGCTTCAAAAGGATATATCATCGCAGGCGATAAAAATTACAATTCAAATAAAAATCCTTTTTCACGCCTCGCATTACACGCAAAAACTTTAAGCTTCATCCATCCGTTTACAAATGAAGAACTTTCCTTTGAATCGCCGGAACCAGAAGAATGGCTTTCTTTTGTAAAAAATCAGGACGAAACAAAAAATCAGTCGCACAAAAAAACATCTTTCAGTAAACCAAAAAAATCACAGAACTCATCTTCTTTAAATTCCACCTGCGGAAAAAAACTAAAGAAAATGGACTTCATTCAGCGCGGAAAAACCCTGCACAAACATTAAAAAAATTATTGCCATTTTAGGATAAAAATTTGTATATTTAATAAAGGGACTAAAAAAAATCGGTTTATTTTAAAACCACAATCCCGATTACAAAAATTTCAAAAATTCTTAGAGGCTTAAAATGGCAAAACACGAATTTCAAACAGAAGTAAATCAACTTTTACAGCTTTTAATCCATTCGCTTTATTCAAACAAAGATATTTTCCTGAGGGAAATCATTTCAAACGCAAACGACGCTCTGGACAAATTAAAATATCTTACAGTTTCTGATGACAATTATAAAAATGTAAAATTTGATCCAAGAATCGACATCTCTTTTGACGAAAAAGCAAATACGCTCACTGTAAAAGACAGCGGAATCGGTATGTCAGAAGAAGATTTACAAAACAATCTTGGAACAATCGCAAGATCAGGTACAAAAGCATTCCTTTCAAAATTAACTCAGGAAGCGTCAAAAGATTCAAATTTAATCGGACAGTTCGGTGTAGGTTTTTATTCGGCATTTATGGCTGCAAAAAAAATCGATGTTTACACAAGAAAAGCAGCCGGCGATAAAAAAATCTGGCACTGGTCAAGCGACGGAACAAATTCTTATGACCTTGACGAAGTATCCGCATCATCAGAAGAAGCAAAAAAATTCGGTTTTGACAATGAAGACGCAAGCGGTTCTTCAATCGTAATGACATTAAACGACGACAGCAAAGAATACGCAAGCCGCTGGAAGATAGAAGAATTAATCAAAAAATATTCAGACCACATCGCATTTCCAATTTACCTTCACTACGAAAAAAACGAATACGACGACAAAGGCAATGTAAAATCAACAGAACAAAAAGTAGATCAGGTAAACAGCGCTTCAGCATTGTGGAAACGCCCAAAATCAGAATTAAAAACGGAAGATTACAACGAATTTTACAAAACAATCTCTCACGACGGTCAGGATCCGCTTCACTATGTTCACACTCACGCAGAAGGAACTCAAGAATACACAACGCTTTTCTACATTCCGCAGACGGCTCCGTTTGATATGTATCAAGCTGATTACAAAAGCGGCGTAAAACTTTATGTAAAACGAGTTTTCATCACAGACGACGACCGGGAACTTCTTCCTGCATATTTAAGATTCGTACGCGGTGTAATCGATTCAGAAGACTTACCGTTAAATGTAAGCCGCGAAATTCTTCAGCAGAACAGAATCCTTGAAACAATAAAAAGCCAGTCGGTTAAAAAACTTTTGAGCGAATTCAAAAAAATTGGCGAAAACGCTGACGCTGCAAGAAAAATCGAAAATCCGTCTGACGATGACAAAAAGAAAATCGAAAAATGGAACAATTTTGTTAAAAATTACAACAGACCATTAAAAGAAGGCCTTTACAGCGACTGGGCAAACCGTGAAGAAATCGCAGAAATCGTTCGTTTTAAATCAACAGATTCAAGCGGAACTGGCGACAACAATTACACAAGTTTCCAGGGATATGTTTCAAGAATGAAACCAGAGCAAAAATCAATTTTCTACATCACTGGAAGCGACGAAAAAAATCTTCGTTCAAATCCGCTTTTAAAAGCATACACAAAAAAAGGTTTTGAAGTTTTAATTTTAGACGACGACATCGACGAAATCGTTATCAGCGGCTTCGGAAAATACAAAGATTTTGAACTTAAAGCCGTAAACAGAGCCGGAAGCGACGAAGACCTTGGAATCGACAAAGAAGAAGCTAAAAAGAAAGAAGAAGAATTCAAGCCGGTAACAGAAAAAATTAAAAAATCGCTCGGTGAAAAAGTAAAAGAAGTTAAACTTTCAAAAACTTTAAGCGAAGAAAATCCTTCCTGCATCGTTGTTGACGAAAACGATCCAAGCTATCAGATGGTTCAAATGATGAAAGCAATGGGACAAACAGGACCTGAATTAAAGCCAATTCTTGAAATAAATGCAGACCATCCGATTGTTCAAAAACTTAAAGACACAGACGATGAAAACTTAATTTCTGACATTTCTGAAGTTCTTCTTGATCAGGCACTTTTAATTGCCGGAGTTGAATTAAAAGAACCTGCAGAATTTGTAAAGCACTTGAACAGCCTTTTAAGCAAATAAAAAATTAAAAGTTTAAACTGACAAAAAAAATGCTGCCGTGAAAAGTTCACAGCAGCATTTTTTTTAAACATCTGAATAAAAGATGACTTATTTTTTTAAATTTTAGAAATCCTGTTTAATATTTTTTGTGTCTTTTCCCTTGTCGCGTTCACGGATTTCTACGCGGCGAATTTTTCCTGAAATTGTTTTTGGAAGTTCCTTAACAAATTCAAAAATTCGAGGACATTTATACATTGCAGTATTTTCTTTTGCAAAGTTTAAAAGTTCGAATTCCATTTCTTTAGGGTCTTTTTCATCATATCCAGGAGAAAGAACTACAGTTGCCTTTACAGCCATTCCACGATTTGCGTCTTCTACACCGGTTACGGCACATTCCATTACAGCAGGATGCTTTTGAAGAACAGATTCAACTTCAAACGGACTTACACGATAACCGGAAGTCTTAATGATATCGTCTTTTCTTCCAACAAACCAGACATATCCGTCTTCGTCCATGTAAACATTATCACCTGTGTGGTAAACTCCACCATCAAAAGCGTTTGCAGTAAGAACTACATCTTTGTGATAACCCATCAAAAGCCCGAACGGCCGACCGTTTTCAACATGAATACAAAGTTCTCCAACTTCTCCGGCAGGAACAGGATTGTTATTTGCGTTAAGAATTTCAACATCGTACAAAGGATTCGGGCGACCCATAGAACCAGGTTTTATTTCTGAAAATTCCATGAAATTTCCGCAAATAATTGTTGATTCTGTCTGTCCGTAACCTTCATAGATTTTCTTTCCAGTCTGTTCAAGCCATTTGTTGTAAACTTCGCCATTTAACGCTTCACCGGCTGTACTGAACCTTGTGCATTTGCTTAAATCGTATTTGCTCAAATTCTGACGCACGAGATAACGGTAAACTGTTGGCGGTGCACAGAAAGTTGTAAGTTCATATTTTGCAATCATCTCAAGCATTTTTGCAGGTTTGAACATATTCATATCGTAAACAAACAATGCAGTACCGGCAATCCACTGACCGTAAAGTTTTCCCCAGGTTGATTTTGCCCAG
>JAEDFA010000066.1 GCA_016293005.1 Treponema sp. | reverse complement strand
TGTTATGTGTAATTTTCTCTAACATTTATATATTCTTTGTAAAGATAGATAAATATTTCATCAATAAGAAATAGAATATAGTATCTGACAAACCAGTTTTCATATTTATATTCTTCGCTTCTTAATTTCATTAAAGTAGGCAAATTATCCTGATATGATTGTAAGTTATGAGCACATCTGTTTCTATGTCTATACATTAAATCAAATATTTTTTCTAATTCAGAACCCTTTTTAAATAAATTGTTTTGTTTTGCATTTGATATAATTAATTGATTAGTTGAAATATTTGATATTATCGAATTATATTCTGAATAATTTTTTGAAAACCAATTAACTAATAATACATTATTGAATAATTTAGTTTTTTCATTAGCATAATCTAGTATTACTGTTTTATCAGAATTTGTTAATTGATAATCTGATTTTTTTCGATTTATGCAATCAATTATATCTCTGACGACTTTTGATTTTGAAGAATAATTTGAACATTCACCATAATCATTCTTTAGAAAGTCTTTTCTAAATTCGTAATCATCTGTTGCGAGTTCCCACAAGATGCATTTTAGTTTTTGTTCACTAGCACCTGTTAATTTTAAAAAGGTAGCTTGCATAAAGTAGTCACTTAAAGGAAAAGATTCCATTCCTTTACTAAGAGTAGAACTTGCAATTAATGCCTCCTCCAAAATTGTACTAATTGAAGTTATAATAAATTTATCATGTTTGCTCATTTTATAAACCTTTTAAATATTTCAATAGATTGATTCAATCGAGGTCTAAGAAATTTTAATGTTGCAGGAGATTTTTTATGATATTCACCTTCATAAGGATCATTTTTAATTTCTTCAATACATTTATCTAATTCTTCTTTTAATTGTTTCACATTTTGTATTGATTTATTCTCAAATATTACATAATAAATAAATCCAAACATATAAATATCACAATCTATTATTGAAATAAAATTTTTATTTTTTATATCAAATCTTTTTAATTCTTCCTCTAATCTATTCAAACGATTTTTCCAGTCACTTGAATAACAAAAAGTTTTACTATTACTATTTTCATTTATATAGTCATCGATAAATAAAGAATAATAAGCTTCCTCATTTTTTCCATATTTTTTTAATATAGAAGCTGTTGAATTTCTATTTTTCTGATAACTACTTCCGAATGACAAATATCTAACAAAGTCAATACGTTCTTTCTTTTTATCACGTTCTATGAAAATATCTTTTATACAGTTTGGATCAAAGAATTCATCCATTCCATCTTTAAGAAAGTATAATGATTTTCTTGTTTCAAGAGCGGATAGTTTTTTTCCATTCTCATTTATATTTCGAAAAACTGATGAAAAATACTTTTGTTGATTTTCTTGAGGAATTAAATATGAAAACCCTAAATAATGGTTTTCAAAAAAACTATCATTTAAATTTAATTTCTTAAATCCTTCAATCTTTGAAAGGTCATCATATTTAGACAAATCTGATTCTTTGATTTTTTGTTTTGAATTTCCTAACTTTACAATTTCTCTAAAGGTCCAACCGATAATAAAATCAGCTTCATCCTCTTGGATATCATCATTTTGATTTGCTAATATATCATAGCTTTCTGGTTTAAATGAGTCTTTATTTGGATAAATTTCCAAATAAGCTAATAAGATACTTGTAAGTCTTTGTTGTCCATCAATAATAAGATTCTGATTTTCATAAGCTCCTATTGTAACGGAAGGAATAAAATGATCATCCGTAATTGATTCAATTAATTTAATAACATTTTGTTTATCCCAAACAAAATTGCGCTGATATTTGGGTAAAATAATATTTCCAGTTAGCAATAAGTTAATCCAATGTTTTAATGAATATTCACCATAAAAAACTTTATTTTTCATATATTTTATAATTCCTTTTTTCTATAAATTCTGCGCCTCAGTGTGGGCGTCCACATAACAACTGGTTGTCCCGCTGTCGGCTACGAACCTTTGTTATGTGATTTTTATATTCAAAATTTTTTGTAAAATAAGAGTTTCGTCAATAATAGGACAAATATTTCCACCTATATTAACTATTTTACTTCCTTCTTTTGGAAATTTCATTCCCTTTATAATATCTTTGTTCCAATTGCTTGGATTTTCTATTTTTAGAACACGTTCAGGCAAGAAATTAACATTTAATTGAATTAAATATAAATAATTCCAACCTTTATGTATCGGAGACAATATTTTTGTTTTAGAAAATGCAGAAACGGTTTTTACTTGATATCTATATTTTGAAGATTCTATATCCCAACCTTTTTCACTGTGAGTTCCAAAGTGTAAACCTGTTTCATTTTGCCTCGATAAATACTCGAAAATTAAGGCTTCTCCAATAATACCGGTTTTTTGGTCTCCTGTTTTAGGAATAAAAATATTATCTTTATTCTTTTGAAAATTCTCAAATTTAAAATATACTTCAGAGTAGAGTTTTATTATTTCCAAGAAATCTTCAAAACGGTACATTTTTTTCAAGTTTAAATTTTAGTATATTCTTTTGTAGTAGCTCCTACCATGCTTACAGAGAAAACATCCCAGCTTGTTACAGTTAATTTCTTTGTTTCAACATCATAGGTAAAAATATAAACAGCTAACATATCATTTCCTGGATACTGTAGCCATATATTTGTCAAAGTTATTTTTTTATCATTATATATAAAACAAGGTTTAATATAATATGTAAGTCCGCCCAACCCTGTCATAAAATCTGAACTTGATTGTTCCATTGTTAATGGAAGTGTAGATCCATTTATACTAAATGATACATTTGTTATTTCAATAGTTGTACCATCGGAAGATTTATACTTACCTAATATTTCATTGCCATCTTTGGCAAAAATGGTAAAAGAAAAAACACATGCAACTACTATCATCGAAAATAATTTTTTCATTTTTTTCTCCTACAGCACCCCAGTGCGCCATCAACCTAACATAATTTCTCCGTATCCACAGTAAAATGTTTACACTGCAAAAAATGTCGGTGTAAATTCTTGCATCATTTTACTTATTCCTTAGTATACAACACTTTCACGAATGTATACAGATTTTTACACGGATACTGGTAAGTTTTACATTCTGTCCAGCGGACTTACCATGCCGCCAGCCACCCGAATAATTAAAAATTATAGTCCTAGAATCAGGCTCGTGTTTGCACCACCAAAGGCAAAACTGTTCGACATTACGGTAGAAATTTTCTGAATTGAAATTTGTTCTGTTTTCTTGGCGGAAGGTGTGCTGGTGTCAATCAGGTTTAATTTTGGAATTTCAGGGTCGTAGATTTTGTCCCAGACTTGAACTGGAAGCGTGATTTCTTTTGAACTGGTGTTGTTTTTTATTGTAAGGTATGAAATTACTGCTTCGATTGCTCCTGAGGCTCCGAGTGTATGACCGGTTATGCTTTTTGTTGAACTTGCGGGAACTGGATAATTTTTGAAGAGTCTTGAAACGGCTTTTGCTTCCATTGAATCGTTGAATTTTGTTCCAGTGCCGTGGAGGTTTAGGTAATCGATTTGTTCGGGGGCGATTTGTGCTTTTTCGAGGGCTTTCTGCATTGATGAAAATGCACCGTTTCCTTCTGGATCGGGTGTTGTTATGTGGTAGGCATCGGCACTTTCTCCGTAACCGAGGATTTTAATGTTTTCGTCGGGAAAAAGTTGTGTTCGGCTCAAGATGAAAAATGCTGCGCCTTCGCCTAGAGTGATTCCGTGCCGGTTTTTGCTGAACGGATTTGTGATTTCGCTGGAAATCGCTTCGAGAGAATTGAATCCCATCAGGGCGGTGTCACTAGCGATGTCGATTCCGCCACAAATTACTGCATCGCATAAGTCTGACTGAATCATTTCTGTGGCTTTTACGATTGCCGCTGCGCTTGAAGAACAGGCTGTGCTGAATGTTAGGGATGGACCTTTTAAATTGTATTTTTCGCTGATGAATGTTGAAACATAATCTGCGCCCTGTGCTTCAAGACTGTAATTTTTGGGGAAGTGGTTTGAATTGAAGAATTCTTTGTGGGCATTAAGGCTTAGTTCTGTTCCATTGTCGCAGCTTCCTGTGCAGACGGCGATTCTTTCTGGTGAAAATAGTTTTTTAATGTGTGAAATTTCGTTTTCGAGTTGTGAAAGGCATTTTTCTTCTATGCGCATAATTCTTGAGTCATAGCGTGAAGATGATTTTTGAGAAAGAAGAGAATCGTCTATTCTTGCGGCATAGAAAACATTTTTGTCGATTGTTTGAACTTTTTTGATTCCGCTTTGGTTTCCGGTTGTTACGGATTGCCATAATTCTTTTAGATTTGAACCTGCGCTGCATAAAACTTGCGGGCGTGAGAAAAAAATTGGGGTCATTATTCTTGTGCCTCTGTTAAAATGTATTTGTATCCTCTGAGAAAATTTTCGATTGTGATGATGTTTTTTGAGTGAGTAATTTTTTCTATTAATGGGGAAGTGGCTTTTAGTCCGTTTCTGATTGTGAAAATTTTTGATGAATCTGAATCGGTGGATTCGTTGAAAAAGCCGATGTGAATTTTGTTTAGGGAAGTTTTTACGGCATCAAAATCGTAGTAGGCGAACTGAAGGTCTGAAATTATGTATTCAGGCTTTAAGTTTTTGGGGAAAATTGCTGAATCAAAGACGATTTCTGTTCCGTTGTAAATTATTTCTCCAAGACTAGTGCCGAAATCGGTGAGGATGTTGATGTATAATTCCTGTTCGGTTGCTTGAAGATATGAAAGAAGTGAGAAATTCTTTTTTTGAAATTCTCCTTCGAACATTATTTGTTTTTCAAACGGTGAGGGAATTTCTTTTGGGGAAAGAAGATAGAATTTTTTTGAATTTGTTATATAGACAGGTTCGGTTTTTGAGCCTTGAATTTTTGGTGAACTCTGGCAGCCGCTGAAAAAAGTTATCAGAGTTGAAAAAATTGAAAGTAAAAAAAGAATTTTTTTCATATTAAGAGTATAAATTTTATTCTATTTGAAGTCAAATTTAATAATGAATGTGCTTTAAGTGAGATGTTCAAAGTTTTGCATGGCAGATAGATGATATTAAATTTAAAATATTAAAAATATGCAATTATGTAATCGGAAAGTTCTGTAAAGGCGAGTGATTTATAGAGAGAAACGGCTGCCAGATTTTCTTTTTTTGCAAAGAGGACAGGAATTTTTTTTAGGGAGAGGATTTTTCTTAGGAAAAAATAAATTAAAGTTGATGAATATTTTTTTCTTCTGAATTTTAAAGGCGTGAAAACTCCTCCAAGCTGAACGGCGTTGAAACCGATTGCGTTTGTCTGCGCTTTTGAAACGATTTTATTTTCAACATTTAGCGTGAGAATGATTTGGTATTTTAAAGCATTTTTTAGTTTCATTTCGCAAATTTCTGGTCTGAATGTTTCGAATTTTGGAAGGACTTCTTCTTTTTCGTATTCACTTTGGAGTTGAAAGAGTTTTTGAAATCGGTCGGCGGTGATGTCGTTTTTTTCGCGTTTGATTTTTGCGTTTTGAATTGAAAAAGTTTTGTTGAGTGTGAAAAATTCTTTCTGATTCAGTTTGAAAAGCGTGTAATCGTTTGTTTGCCGAGGAATGATTTTGTGGTTTTTGAAAGCGTTTAAAATGAGAAGCGAACCGGATTTTTCTCCATTGACGCATAAAAAAGGTGAAGAATTTTTTTCAGGAGAAAAATCTTGAAAAGTTTTTAAGAATTCTGAAAGAGCGGATGTAAAATCGTTGTTGTAGGGAGCGTTTTTTGGATTTTTTGCGAACGGAAGGCAGTGAAGGATTGATTGTTTTAAGATGATTCCGCCGTAAATTGAGGATGATGATTCTGATGGGTAAGCGATGAATGTTTTTTCCGGGAATTTTTTTATTGCGGCACAAAACTGAACGCAGATTAGTTCGTATTTTTTGATGAAATCTATTGCATCGCGTTTTTTTTCTGGTGAAAGCGTTGAAAATTTTATTAGAATCATTTAAAAAAAACGCCTTTAACGAATATTTCGATTCCGATTGCGATTAAAATAATTCCTCCGAAAATGTCTGCTTTTGAGAGTTTTTGTCCGATTGATTTTCCAAGCAGAAGTCCAATCATACAGATAATGAATGTAACAAGCGCGATAATCAGCGAGGCGATGAAAGCAAAAAAAAGTGTGAAATCGGCGATTGTAAAACCGACTGAAAGTGCGTCGATGGAAGTTGCGATTCCTTGAATTATTAATGCTGAAAAAGTAAGTTTTCCGCTTGGATGATTTTTGGATTCAGTGTTTGTTTTGAGAGATTCAACAATCATTTTTATTCCGATGTAAAGGAGAAGAATTAATGCAATCCACGGAATGAATTTTTGAAAGGCTGAAAATATGTTTGAAATTGTGTGAACGCAAATCCAGCCGAGCATTGGCATTGCAAATTGAAAAAAAGCGTAGATGAATGCGGCGAAAATCATTTTGAATTTGCGCATATTTGGTTCGTGCAGCGTGTTTGCGATTGAAATTGAAAATGCATCCATTGAAAGCGCAACTCCGAGCAGAACGCTGTTGATGAAAAAAAGTGTGTTGAAAGCCATAAAAGTTACCCGAAAACGAGTATATCATTATTTATTTCCTTGATAAAGGGCAGGAATTTTTCAACTGATTTTTTTGAAATTATGTTTTAAATTTTTGTTGATTTTCTATTTTATAATGGTAGAATTAAGCGTAATAAAAACTCTGATGTCATTTCAGGCAGAGTTTTTATTTAAAAGCTCGCGGTGAGAACTTTTATGGGAGGTATAATGAAAAATAAATTTTTGCTTTGTTTTATGATTTTTTCGGTGCTGATTTTTGCGACCTGTTCAGAAAAAAAATCTAAAGAAACTGAAAGTGAAAAATCTTCTGTAACGCTGAATGAGGCTGCTAAAAATTTTGCCGATGCTTTGAGCAATTCTGTTGAAAAATACGGTGAAAAAATCAATGATTCTACAAAAAAATACAGCGATGAAATCACAAAATCTGTGAAAGAATACAGCGATGAATTAAGTGAATCGATGAAAAAAGCTGCGGATGAATTATCGAATACTGTAAACAGCAAAGAATTTAAGCAGTCAGTTGAAGAAACTAAAAAAAGCATTTCAGAAACTGCTGAAAAATACGCAAAAGATGCTAAAAAGTCTGCAACGAATTTTCTTCAGTCGGCAGCAGATGCATTGAATAGTCTTGATTATGAAGAATGAATTTTAAAAGAATTTTTTGTTGATGATAAAATAATTT
>JAEDFA010000015.1 GCA_016293005.1 Treponema sp. | reverse complement strand
ACAGAAATCGCCTTTGAAAACGGCTTTGACAACATTTCGTATTTTATCCGCCAATTCAAGAAAAAATACGACTGCACACCGCTTTCATTTCGGCATTCATATCAACCAGAAATCAATTTAGAAACGCATAACAAATTTTCTTAATCTTTTCATTTTGTTTGAGTTTCAAAATTTTCAGTTGACTATTAAATTGAATAAAAATAAAATAATCTCATGTTCAAGAATATTCCTCATGAACGCTTAATGATTTTCTTTGCGGCAGTTGTTCAGGCTGTAGGCTTTATAATCAGCATTACAATCGAAGACTTTTCTGCATCTTTTATTCCCTATGCAGAAAAAATCGTACCTGTCGTAAACTTTTCCGGGTCGCTTATAGCTTTTATTCTTGTAATTTTTCCGCAGTTTCGGGTCACTCAATCACTTGTCCTTTTTGTTCAGGGAATTACAATGACACTGAATGCACAGCTTTTTCTAGGACCGTTTTTATATTCAATGGGAATTGTTCTTTTGTTCTGCAACGGATATCTTCAGGAAAATAAAAAAATCAAGATTTATATAATTCTTTCAATTTGGTTTCTTTCAACTTTTATAATTCTTCCGCAGAATCTTTCACAATTTATAATGATTATCGCTTATTCTCTTTTTATCACTTTCATGTATTTTTACATTTACGGCGCAGTTTTTAAATCGCTTCTTTCACTCTTCCCGATTTCCGCAAAACACATTTCTTCGCTCAATCTTCCTGATTTTGGAACCTCGCTCAACTTAACAGAATTCGGGCTTTCTGAACGCCAGATTAAAATCGTGAAGCACATTGCAAAAACTAATTCCACATCCTACAAAGAACTCGCCGACGCTGCAATCACAAGCGAATCGACTATCAAAAAAGATATGCTTGAAATCTTCAAAAAACTCGGTGTAGAAAACTCCACTTCGCTAAAATTCTTTCTTTCGCTCTACAAAATCGAAGATTAAAATTTGCGTATAAATATTAGCCGTTTTTAAAGTTTGTATTAAACCTTAAATAAAAATGCAGCCCATTTTCTGGACTGCATAACAATTTCTATGATTTTTTAAGAATTTTAATCTTTCATTGCTTTATAAGTATCGAATTCTTTCAACATTTCAGGGTCTTTTTCTTTGTCACAAAGTGAAACAATTACTGCAACTACAAGGCAAACGATAAATGCCGGAAGAATTTCGTAAAGTCCGAAAATCGGGCAAAGTGTTGAAGGAAGAAAATGCCATACGACATCTGTAATTCCGCCTGCGATTAAACCTGCGACCGCTCCTTTTGCAGTTGTTTTTTTCCAGTAAAGCGCAAGAAGAATTAAAGGCCCGAAAGTTCCACCGAAACCTGACCATGCAAACGCAACAAGACTGAAAATCGAACTGTCAGGATTCAATGCAAGAAGCAAACCTACAACTGCAATCACAAAAACTGCGATTCGGCTTACCATAAGAACCTGTTTGTCTGTTGCATCTTTTTTAATCATTCCCTTAAAAATATCCTGACCGATTGCCGACGATGCTGAAAGAAGCTGAGAATCTGCCGTTGACATAGCCGCAGCAAGAATTGCACAAAGGAAAAGCCCTGCAATAAACGAAGGATAAAGTCGCGTCATAGTTTCTGAAAAAACAGCTTCTTGAGAACCATTTCCAAGTGCGGTAATTCCTTCTGCCAAAACTTCAGACTGTTCTGCTCCAAGAATAATTCCTTTATTGTAAAGATATGCAGTTCCTAAAGTTCCGATTAAAACTGTTCCGATATAAGCGATTATCATCCAAATTATTCCGACGCGGCGTGCAGTTTTGATTTCTTTGTTTGAACGGCAGCCCATAAACCTTACGATGATGTGCGGCATTCCAAAATATCCCAGACACCACGAGAACGCAGAAATTGCAGAAAGAACACCGAATTTTTGGTTGCCTAAGAATTTTCCTGCAATTCCTTTACCGAATTCACCAGAAAGCGCTTTTTGCGTAAAATCTTGAACTTGAGCACTCGCGTTTGAAAATCCGCCTAAAGTTGAAATTACAATTGCCGACGAAACTAAAAAAGCTATAAAAATCAGCGCGCCCTGAATAAAATCAGTTGTGCATACGGCCTTGTATCCGCCTAAAATTGTGTAAGAAAGAATAATTACAAAACCGATTCCAAGCCCGATGTACCAGTTCAAGCCGAAAACAGAATTAAAAAGCCTTGCACACGCAACAAATCCTGAAGCGGTATAAATTGTAAAGAAAACAACGATAAAGAAAACAGAAACAATCGAAAGAATGTGAGATTTGTCTTTAAATCTGTTTGAAAGAAATTCTGGAATCGTAATTGAATCCCCGAACGCAATCGAACATTTTCTAAGCTGTTTTGCAATCAAAAGCCACGCAAGATAAGTTCCAGCAATCAGTCCGACAGAAGTCCAAAGCGTTTCTTTAAAACCACCAAGGTAACAAAGCCCCGGAAGTCCCATCAAAAGCCATGCAGAAGAATCAGATGCTTCAGCGCTCAACGCAGTAATCCACGGGCCTACTTTTCTGTTTCCAAGAAAAAAATCAGATGCCGAATTATTGTTTTTTGCATTCCTTAATCCGACAAAAATCATTGCACCAAGATAAAGAACAAATGCTGCAATTTTGGCGATAACAGATAAATCCATAATATCTCCAAGTTGTAAAATATTAATAAAGTCTGCAACGCAAACCTGTCATTTTTTAATAACTTTATAATTCTGCACGCTGATAAAAAAATGTACTCATAAATGCAGTTGTAAGGCCTATAAAAATAGAAAGTCCAATCAAGTGTACAGGCATAAAATTGCTAAGCGCAAGTGCCCCGAACGAAACAGCTGTTGTAACAAAAGAAAGAGTAATCGCAAACGGTTCAAGTCGCGCGTTCTCAGATTCTTCATTGCGTTTTTCGTTTTCAATCATGTAAATTACATAATCAAGCCCAAGCCCGAAGACTAAAATCATTCCCGTAACGCCGAAAAATTCCAGCGGAACATCAAATGCGTAGAAAAATGCGCCGATTACAAGAACAATTAAAACCGGAACAGAAGTAATTTTAAAAGTCTGCTTCCATGAATAAAAGAATTTCAACAAAACAAACAAAACTACAAAAACAAGAATCAGCGAAACCAAAACCGTAAATGTCAGATTATTAAGTTCCTTGTTTAAATCTGCAACTTTAAGAATAAAAAATACATTCTGATTTTCTTCTGTTTTTTCAATATTCAGTTCATCGCAAATTTCATTTGAAATATCCAAAGCCATCTGTTTATACGCAGGCTGATTTGTTACAGAAACCGGCAGAATTACAGAATAATATTTTCCATCCGGAAGTTTTCCAAGCCAGTAATTTCCCAGAAGATTTTTAAGCGTCAAAAGCATCTGATTTTCTTCTGTTGAATCAAAATCTTTTTCAAACAAATCGCGGACATCAAAAAATTTATCTTTCTGTGCGGCATACGATTTTATAAAACTTTCCGAAGAATCAAAACCCAAAAATTCAACCTGACTTTCGGCATACGGAATAAGTTTTCCGACCGCATCATAAGATTCTTTCTGCTTTTTTATAGACGGAACAAAAATCGAAGTACACATAAATCCGCCGCGTTCTTTTCCTTCGTTGAAAGCCTTTAGCCGAGATGCAACTTTTTCTTCATGCTGAAGAACTTCTTCCGGCGTGTTTCCGCTGATTATAAACCAACCCGACGGATTATACTGAAGAATTTTTCCCGCTTCTTTTTCATTTTCAAGAATTTCGCCTTCCATTTTGTATAAATTTTTCAGATTATTATTGATATGAAGTTTTCTGATTAATTTATCCTGCAGCGTTTCTGTAAATTCATAATCAGGATTCTGCTCTTTAAATGCAGCGATTTTTTTCTTTTGTTCTTTTTCATCGAGAATCCAGAAAAATATAATTGTTCCGATTGAAAGCACGAACATCAGCGTTACAACAATTCTGCCGACAAATTTAGGATTGTACCATTTTGGCGTACGCATAATTTTTGAAATGCTAAGCCGTCTGTGAGTTTGCGGAATTTTTATAAACGGATAAACTGAAACTGCCGTCAAAAATGTTGAAATAATTCCAGTCGTTGAAAAAATTGCCATCTGCTTTATTAAATTGAACGGCGCAAAAAGAAGCACAAGATAACAAATTACAGTTGAAACGAGCGACAGAAAAAGTCCTTTAAACATAAAATTCCGAATCTGCTGCCCGTTCTGTAAATCGGTGTTCGCTTTCCAGTTAATGAAAAAATGAAGACTATAATCAATGCACGAACCAATCAGCGAAGTTCCGAATACTAATGTAAGAATATGAATCTTTTTGAACACGAGAAATGTCGAACAAATTGCAATTAAAATTGAAATTCCTATTGAAATAAGCGACCAGAAAATCGGCTTTGGACTTCTAAAAATCAACAGAAGAATTACAAGAACGACAGTCAGCGAAATTACAGAAATTACAGTGATTTCCCGTGAGGCACTTGAAGAACTTTTGTAACTGTGAAAAGGCGTTCCAGAAAATACAAAATTTGTTTTTCCGTCTTTATTTTCATCGCAAACTTTATGAATCTGAACTACAGCATTTTCTTTACTTGCAAGAGCCGCACCTTCCTGACTCAAAACGCCCTGAATCATAATGTAATGTTTTTCAGAAAGGCGTTTTTTACATTCTTCACGAAATTTTTCACCGTACAAAGATTCTAATTCGTCCCTGGAAAGATTAATTTGATTCTGCGGAATAATTTCTTTTGCCGCTTCAAGCATCTGATTAAGCGGAAGATATTCTGTTTTAGATGCCATAACTCCGTCGCGGACAGTCATTTTTGTTCCAGAATTTTTTGCTTTTGCAAGATAATCCGACATTACGCTGTTTGAAACAAGAAACGGATCGTCTTCTGTTACGCTGACTGGAAAAAATCCAGTAGAAATTTCTTCAAGCGTTTTCATCTGATACATTTCTGGATCTTCGTTTATTTCCTGAACAACGCTTTCATTTAAAAGATGAAATTTATAATTATCCACGAGCGACTGCATCGATGAAAAAGACGACAAATCCTGATAAAGTGTAAGCCGCTTGAATTTTGGACTGTCTTTCAGCTGATTGTAAACTTTTTCAGCAGATTTTTTACATTCGTCAAATTCTGGATTTGAAACGAGAATAAAAACATTCTGTCCTGTTGTTTCAGTCAATTTTTCGTCGGCAGCGCTGATTGCTTCACTTGCAACTGGTTTTGGAAGCATATTAAAAAGATCTGCGTCGATGTTGATTGAGCGTTTTCCGATTAAAAGAAGAATCAGAAAAAGAGCCGTAATTCCAATGTGATAAATTCCCCAGATTTTTAGACAAGTTTTGTTACTTAACGAAGATATTTTTATCATCCTGAGAAAGCTCCTTTGGGAATTTCATATTTAAAAGATTGTAAACTGTTGAAGATTCTGATAATTCTGTCATCACCATTTTCTGAATCACAGCATATTCTGACAAAATGCCCGAAAGTTCAAGCGATTTTATTACAGAAGCAATTTGCGCATCTTTAGGCGTTAAAAGTGCCGTCCAGTTTTTTTCTGATGAAGAAAATTTTACATCGAAAACTTTTAAAATTTCCTGAGAATTTCCGTTGAAAATTGAAGTCAGCATAAGAGAAATGTTAGAAAAAATCTGATCCTGAGAAATGTCCTGAACATTTGAAACGCCTTTTGAATTTGTCTGCCTGATGAATTTTTTTGTTACAACCATAGACGATGGGAAAGGTTTTTCTGTTTTCCACAAAAGTCCGTCTGGGGAAAAAATAAATTTTCCAGAAGATTTCATCGGACGACTTGAATTTTTTAAATTTTTCTCCTGAACAAAATCACCTGTCATATTCGGA
Organism: Treponema sp.; assembly: GCA_016293005.1. Lineage (GTDB taxonomy): Bacteria > Spirochaetota > Spirochaetia > Treponematales > Treponemataceae > Treponema_D. The sequence continues at coordinate 29,438 of JAEDFA010000015.1, read as the reverse complement.
TTTTCTGAAAGTTTCCTGCATACATCGTCAAAAGTAAAATTCTGTGCCGCAAGCGAAAAACTCATCATCAAAAAAGAAATCAAAGTCAAAAGATTTTTTTTCATTTTATACCCCAATAAAATTGTTTTCCGTTTTTAATTCTTAAAACTTTCCCCGAATTTTTGCAAAATCTATCTTTTCTGCGCAATTTATGCTTCAATCGAATTTTCCGTAGCTGTAAGCCAGAAATTATAAAAATTGTACCACTGCTCAGGATATTCCACGCAGAATTTTTCAAGTTTTTTTACAAATTCAAAACAAAGTTCTTTTATGCGTTCTTCGCGTTCAGCTCGTTTGCAGTCAAAACTGATTTTAGATTTTTCAACATAAATATTATAACGCGGAAAAATAGAAATTTTTTCACGAAGCCCGAACATATAAAAAACAGGCGCATCAAGCAAAGCGGCAAGAAGAAAAACTCCGTACGGAAAATCAGCTGGTTTTCCAAGAAAGTCATTACGAATTACGCGATTTTTTGAAGCGGCACTTGTTCTGTCACCTGTAAAAATAATCATCTCGCCGTTTTCGATTCTTTCCTGAAAATCAATAATTGTTTCTGGAGAAATTTCACCCGGCGTTACGACATTCAGCGAAAAATCTGGATTTATTTCCTGTAAAGTTTTCGTAAACTGTTCCGTCGCTTTCATTTCCATTATGACTGAAATTTTTACACTTTTTTGAAGTCCGTTTTCCCCAAAATTGTAAAGACTCCGCATTAATTCGATATTTCCAAGATGCGAACTGATAATAACTGCACCTTTCCCAGAAGAAATAAGTGCCTGAAGATTTTTTAAATCATCGTCGTGTAAAATCAAATCTTTGTACACAAATTTTCCGAGCCAGCCTTCAATTTTTTCAAGAACACAAAGCGTAAACGAAAGAATCTGACGGTAAACCGAAATGCGTTTGGAAAGTTTTTCTTTTGCAAAAGTTTTTAAATTTTTCTGATAAATTTTACATTCAGTCCGAGCACGCTTTGAAAATATATAATAGAAAAATGCAATCGGATAAATCAAAAAAAGAACAACTGGCGAAGGAAAAATCTGAAACAATTTAAAGAGGAATTTTACAGGTTTATTTGTTTTGATAACTTCTTTTTCTTCTGACCAGTGAAGATTTTTTTCACTTTTTTTCACTATGAATCCTTTTTATTCTGTAAATTTTTAATTTTTCTAAAAAGCAGAACAGGAAGCCTTATAATCATTCCAACGCAAAGACGCGTATAAGTTAAGGCGATACGAATATTGTCCTCAAACATTCTGAAATTTGAAATTCCGTCTTTTGGATAACTGACTTTTACAGCTTCGTTGATAATCGGTATATTTTTCCAGCTAAAATGAACTAAAATATCGATGTCATAACCCATTCTGCTGTCAATTATTGCGTGATTTAAAATCTGAATATAAGGCTTTACAGGATAAATTCTAAAACCGATGAGCGCATCTTTTATTTGATTTGAAAGCGTTACGATATGAACCCAGCCGTTTGCAATTTTTCTGCCGTTTACGCGTTTTTTTGGAGCATTTTCGTCATATTCTGGATAACCACAGATTAGCGCCTCGGGATTTTGTTTAGATTTTTCAATAAAATAACCGACCCGTTCAGCATCGTGCTGCCCATCAGAATCAATCTGAAGAACATGAGTAATTCCCATTTTTGCTGCTTCACGAATTCCAAAACCCATTGCCTTGCCTTTTCCGCTATTTTTTTTAAGCGTTACGACAGTTACGGAAGGAAATTTTTTGGCAACCTGCGAAATATATTCTTTATTTTTTAAATCGTTGCCATCGTCAACAACAATCATCGGAAAATTATATTTGTCCAGATTGCTTACGACAAATTCAAGAGTCGAACCGTGATTATAAACAGGAATTACAAAACCGAATTTCATGTTATTCTGGAATTACACTGAAAGAACCAGAAGAATATACATGAGAAGCATCGGAAAAATCTGCCATATTAAAAGAAACAGTTCCTTTTGACAGATTATTTGTTAAATCAAGCTGAATTTTTGAATTTGGTCTGATTGGAGCAGAAAATTTTATTCTTTTTATCGAAGGAACATATCGCTGAGTTTTAAAATATTTTCTGGAAAAACGCGTAATAATTTCAAATTGAGCAACAGCAGGAAGAAGTTTAAATTCTGGGAAATGACCGTCGAAGAAATCGCTTGTTTCTGGAATTGTAAATTCTAAAGAAATTTTATTTTCTTCTTGAGAAAGAATTTTTTCATCTTTAATGTCGTGTGTATTCATTCAAAACTCCAATAATTTGAAAATTATAACACAATATCTATGCCGTTTCAAGGAATCTTAAAACAGGAACTCAAATTTTTCTTATATTCACTAAATACAGAAAATGACTTATAATCTTTTTTAGATGTCGTCGTATTTTATCACAATAACTTTCATAAATCTTTTCACGCTCTTAATGCTTTCAATCTGCATACTTCTGAACACGGTAATCAATAAAATTCAAAAAAAAGATTTTCTCATCACAATTATAGTCATTTTTACAATCTGTATAATGGAAGTTCTCACAATAATCGTCGACGCTTCTCCAAAAAAATTCATCTGGCTTAACATTCTGTCAAATTACATGGGTTTTTCACTCACGCCAATTGTTTTTCTATGCCTTGGAAATGCAGTTTTTCCAAACAGACGATTCAGATGGCTTTTTTTTGCAAATTTAATCTATATGCTCTGGCTTCTCATAACACAAATTTTAAGAACCGAATACAGCGTTTTTTTCATCGACAGCCTGAACAAATATTCGCGTGCAAAATGTTTTTCTGTTTATATTATCTTCTATATTTTGAGCCTGATTTACTTTTTCATCGAAAACATAAGGCTTTCAATCAGATTCTGGCACACGAACAGCATAATTCTTCTTATAAATTTTATTTTTGTCATAACAGGCACCACGATTCAGGTTATCTACCCGGACATTCAAGTTACATGGCTTTGCGTTGTAATTTCGATTACCATTTACTACATTTACCACGACACACTTTACCAGCAACTCGATTCGCAGACTTACCTGATGAACCAAAACAGTTTCCAAAAATGGCTTGAAAATCAAAACAAACCAGCCGTTCTTGTAATCGCAGAAATCGACAATTTTTCAAAATTAAAACTGAATTACAGCCGAAAAACTTTAGATGAAATCATCGTCCGCATTTCACAAAATTTTAACAACCATTTTAAAAAATACGGACGCTGCTACAGAATCGAAACAGAAGAATTTTGTGCAGTAATTTACAACACTTCGCTTAATTTCGATGAACTGAACAAAAACTTCTTCATAAATTTTATAAAAGAAAACATCAACTCCGAAGAAATGCCTTTAATCACTTTAGGCTATTCACAAATTTCTCCGCACGAAGATTTAAATCATGTTCTCTCAAACGCCGACATAAAAAAACGGCTTTTTCTCAAAGAAAGAATAAATTACCTTCGATAATTTTAAACTTCCGGAATAAAAATATAACCCGACTTGCTGACTGAGACAATGTGTTTCGGATTATTTTTATCTTCTTCAATTAAGGCACGAAGTGAACGAATATTCACATAAATATTGCTTTCAAGAATTTTTTCTTCAGGAATCGATTCTTTCCAGACATTCTGGTAAATCGCCTGAAACGAAAGAATTTTATTCGGATTTTGGATAAAATAAAGCATAAGGTCGAACTGTTTTTTCCGCATGCAAATTTCAACGCCATTTTTCAAAACAATTCCCCTTTCCAAGTCGATTTCAAAAATTCCGTTTTTATACATTAGCGAAACAGTTTTTTTCTCAAAATTCATATAGGAAAGTTTTTCAAGTGACCGTTTTACGCGGTAAATCAGTTCATCGATAAAAAACGGTTTTGTGATAAAATCGTCGCAACCTTCACGGAACCCTTCGATTTTTGTTTTATCGTCATTGGAAGAAGAAATGATAATCACGGGAAGAATTTTATTCTGCAATCTGATGTAACGAAGAATTTTCATTCCGCTTGAATTCTCGCCAAGATTTAAATCCAGAATCACAAGACTAAAATAATTATTCTGAAGTTCTTTATATGCCTGCTTTTCCGTAAGGCACTGAACCGCTTCATAACCATTTTTCTGAAGATTTTTTACAATGTAATTGTTCAAACGGTCAAAATCTTCAACAACGAGAATCAAATCTTTCTCAGAATTCTTTGCTTCCTCATTTTCCTTCATATTTTATCCTATTTTTTGAAAAACAAGTGTAAAAATGCTTCCAGTTTTTGCAAAAGTATTTTCGGAATATTTTATTTCGATATTGTTCAAAGAGCAAAGTTCCCTCACGACATAAAGACCAAGCCCAACACTGTTTTCACTTCCAGTTGGTTTTGAACCAATTTTTGAAAAACGATTAAAAAGGTTTTCGCGTTTTTCTTTTGGAATTCCCTGACCGTCATCAATGATTTTTAAATATACAAATTCGCCGTCCGAATCAATTCTGACATTTATGTTTCCGCCCTGAAAAGTATATTTTATTGCATTATCACAAAGATTCGTATAAATTCCTTTTAAACTGCTTTCATCGCAAAAAACGCAAAGACTTTTATCAGGACAATCGACTGTAAAATTCTGATTTTTATGAAGCGCTTTATTTTTCAAAAATTTATTTTCTTTTTGAACAAGATTTTCCAAATTCAGGATTTTTGGCTTAATCATAAATTTGCCATCAGAAATTTTGCACGAATTCAAAACATTCTGAATGATTATGTTAATCTGATTTGCGCTTTCAGAAATATTTTTTACAGTTTCAAGAATTTTTTCATTTTCTTTTGCGCCGCCCGAATCAAAATCAGAAATCTGTGAAAGAGTTTCGATTTCGTTCAGCAAAACCGTAAGCGGCGTATTTACATTGTGCGTAACGAAATACAGAAAAATTCGCTTTTCTTTTTCAGATTTTACAAGTTCTTCTTTTTCAAGGAAAAGATTTCTCTGGTCTGAAAGAATCTGAATTTTTGTTATCAGCGAAGAAACATCAAACGGACGAATTAAAAAATCATTCACTTGCGGCCTGTAATTTTTTTCCGTAAAATTCAAAAATGGCTTTGTAATCAAAAGAATCGGAAAATCAAGAAGCGTAAATTTTTCACGGATTTTTGAACAAAGCATAAAACTTTCATCGTTTTCAGATTCAGGAAGGATTATGAGCATCTGAATTAAATTTTCCTCGATTGAAGAAAGTGTTTCCTGCGCTGAACTATAAATTTTTACAAAAAAACCGTAAGATTGAAGAATAAGACGAAGATTCAGTTTTTCTTTGTCGGCAACCCCAAAAATTCCTATTGAAATATCCTGAGTAATTTTGCTGTCCACCTGAATATCTATATCCGGTTCAAGAAAACTTTCCTGTTCTTCGCTGGCTGAATCAAGATTATAAAGTTTTAAAGTGATAACTTTTTTTATTTCAAAAATATTTTTTCTGATGAATTTTAAAATCGAATCTTGAGATTTTTCCTGAGTTTCATTCGGCGGAACAAGAATGTTGAGCGCAGTTTCAATCATCTGAATCGAATATAAAATGTGATTAGAAACAGTTTCAAATGAAACAGGAATATTTTTTTCAGTCTTTTTTACGGGAAGACTCTTGTTTTCAGAAAAAGAAAATTCCGGCATCAAAGGATATCCAGATTCCTCAAGATTTTCTTCATGCAAAAGATTTGCATACAAAATCATCAGAATTGTAAAAGTCAACCCGATGTAAAAAACAAATTTAAAAACTGACGGAAACAATGCGTACGAGGCCATTACAATAATCAGAACTAAAATCGAAATATTACTGATTATAAGATTTTTAAACTTCTTTATTTTCATATTTATAAATCTTCAAAACATCGTCGCACTAACGATTCCGTCACCTAAATTTAATTGAGCGTAAATTATAACTTAGAATTTAAACGATGCCTTTACATTAAACCAGTACGGATAACCTGCTTCTGCAACTAAGCCAAAATTGTCTGTAAAATACCAGCCTGCACCGATGAAAGTTCCCCAGTTAAAATATGTAGTAAAATAATCTTTAGACATATAAAATCTAGGACCAATTGCCAATCCGGCATAAACATCAAGGTTTGGAACACCGAAATTAACATGATATTTTGCAAAAGCATCTACTGCAATATTTGAATAGAAGATATCACTATCGCCAAAACCATAGAAAGAAACATTTCCACCAAAACTAAAAGGAAGCATATCGGCAATTAAAACGCATCTTTCATAACTTACAGAAAGTGGAGGAATAGCAATTCCGTACCCAAAAATAGATGTAAGTCCTATACCGGCATTAATCACAGATGAACCGTTTTTTAAACCTCCGCCGTATGACGTCCATAAAGTTTTTGCATCTAATGCGAAACTTGAAGTTCCGATTACAAAAAGAGATGTTAAAACAAGGAAAAATTTTTTCATAAAAAATCTCCAAAAATAAAATATTTAAAAGCCCTCAACGAAAGCTTAATTAAAAACAGAATACACAATAAAACTAAAATTTATCTAAAAATATTATAAAAACAAAAAAAGGCTGCCGGAAAGATTAAAATTTTGCCATACCGTGAAAAATACGACAATTTCTTTGGCAACCTTTTTATTAAAAGCCCCAATAACTTTGAGTTTTGAGCCTCTGAATTTTTAAAATTTTGCTTTTCGCTGGCGAACTCTTTCGATATCTTCGCAGAAAAGTTCACGCAAATCATTTAAGCCTAAAGCCATCAAAGCCATTCGGTCAATTCCGATTCCCCAAGCAAGAACAGGAGCATTGATTCCCATTGCTTTTGTAACTTCCGGTCTGAAAATTCCTGAACCACCGAGTTCAAACCAGCCCAAAACAGGATGCTTTATGTGAACTTCTACAGACGGTTCTGTAAATGGGAAATATCCAGGAACATATTTTACTTCTGTTGCACCGGCAATTTCTGTAGCGAACATTTTCAAAAAGCCTAAAAGCGTACGAAGATTTGCCTGTTCACCGATTACGATTCCTTCTGTTTGGTAAAAATCTGAAAGGTGTGTTGCATCGACTTTATCGTAACGGAAACAGCGTGCAATTCCAAAATATTTTCCAGGAACTTCGGCTTTGTGAAGCTGATGCGCAGAAAGAACTGTTCCTTGCGAACGAAGAATCAGACGGCGTGTAAATTCTTTATCAAAAGTGTAATTCCAACCACGACTTCCAGAATCGCCACCGTTTTCATGAACTTTTGCAATATTTGAAAGATATGGTTCTTCTATAAATTTTGCGTGAGTTGGATTTTTAATTCTGTAAACATCGTGAATATCGCGTGCAGCATGGAATTGAGGCATAAACAAAGCATCGCCATTCCAGAATTCGGTTTCTACAAGCGGACCGTCAAATTCTTGAAAACCTAAAGAACAAAGTTTATCTTTTACTGATTCAAGAAACTGAACATAAGGATTTGTACGCCCCGGAATAATTCTTGCAGGCTGAAGGGAAATATTATACGCGCGGAAAGTTCCGTTTTTCCATTCACCGGAAGAAAGCATTTTTGGAGTAACTTCACCGAGTTCTTTTCCAGTAATTCCGGCTTTTTGAAGAGCGTTTTTTACTTCTTCGGCCTGAGGCAAAAGTTTATAAGTTACAGTTTCGCGTTCAATGATTTTAAACGGACTGTCAGTTGCACCGCGTTTTTTTGCAAGAGTTAAAATTGTTTCTGATTCTTTTGAAGAAAGTTCAGATTTATCGAGAGTGGAATTTGGCGATGAAACTGCTTTTTTTAATAATTCCGCAGTAATTTTAAGGCGTTCTGGAAGAGGAGCGCCAGTATATTCAGCCTTTTTATCGGAAGTCATTTTTAAAACGCCGTCTTTTGCAAGCGGTCCAAACGCACTGCCGATTTCTTTATTTTCTACGCCGAGTTCAGAAGCAATTTGCGGAAGCGGAAGAACGCCTTTTTCTTGTAAAAGAGAAACAACGCGTTCTTCTACGGAACCTTTTTCTGAAAGAACTCGTCCAAAATCTGTAAGTTCATAATAAGTGTGAGGAACTCTACTTACCTCTTTTAAAAGGTCCTTTCCACCAAGCCATGAAAAAGCCTGATTTGCGTGCCCTTCTTTGTAATCAAGTTCTTTAATTAATTTTTCTGATGTAAGTTCATCGTTTTGTGAATACTTTAAAAGCACCTTAATTTCAAGAGGGTGCAAATTTTTGATAATGTTAGTAATGTCCATTTTTAAACTACCCGGAATTATTCTGAGGATTTAAATGCAAATTTTAGCGTACGAGTTTTATGTGCTGAGAATATTCTGCCATATTAAAGCCGCGATTTCCTTTGTAGTATCGCTCTCTATAACGGTCTAAATAATTAAAATTTCTATATTGTTTAGATTTTACAAAATACTCGATTGCAGCGCGAACAACTTCCATTGCAACGCCAGTATCATAATTTACATACATTGTATTATAATAAATTCTTGCTTCATCTACCATAGGAATATATTCAACTCTGATTGTTGAAGTTTTGTCAGAATATTCACCTTTGTAGATTTCGCTCCTGATTTTTGCATTGTCATAAGTAATTATTTCTTTTGAAAGATCGATTTTTGGAGGTTCAATCAAATCTTGAACTTCATCAGCAAAAACTGAACCTGCAAACAAAAAGCAGCTTAAAATTAATAATGCAATTTTTTTCATATTAACCTTCCTTAGAGCAAATTTGAAAAGTCTTTCTATGAAACCTTAAAAGAAACAGGTTCTTCGAAGTACCCTCAATAATATTTATACTCTATTATTTTATCCGTTTCCAAGAAAAAATCAAGTTCGACAGCATAACGCCCTGAAATAATTCCGATTCTTGGGAGTTTTCTTATGATAACTTTTCCACGAATTTCTTTTGGCTTATTTTTTATAATTTTTCTGTAGTGCGAGCGGACAGCGTTTTTCAAGCAATCTTTTGCGCCGTCAGAAATTCCGTCAAAACCGTCTGAAATTTTTCCGAATCCCTTTCCTTGAATTTTTGCAAAATTTATTGAATTCCAAACTTGAAATTCCCGAATCATCTGAGGCGTTCTTTCAAATTCTACCCAGCAGTTAAATCTGTTATCCTGAATCCACGGTTTTGAATAAACGATTTTTCCGTCTTCTTCTGAAATTTTATTTATTTCGCTGAATTCAAAATATTCTTCAACACCACGAATTTTATCATAAGGAACATAAACGAAAGTCCAGCCGTAAGTCATTCCGTTTAAAAGAAATTCAGAAAGTGTTTTTATGCGCGAAATCGTGTAATCAAACTGCCCGGACGATGTGTCCTGCGCCTCTTTTAATTCCGGATACGCATCAAGTTCTGCCCACAAAGGCATCCTGATTTTTTCCATAATGGAAATTTCCTGAGAAAAAAGAGAAAAATTTAAAAAAAACAGAATCAATATTATCTTTTGTAAGAATTTTTCCATACGCGAATTGGATTTATGCCCATTCTAACTACAAAATAAAGCCATGCAGATGCAAATCCGAACAAATGCGTTAAATGAGCAACATTAGAAGAAGCGCCCGTAAACTGAAAGAAAAGTTCAACGATAGCATAAAGCAAAACCATAATCGGAGCCGGAACAGGAATTATCCAGAACAGAAAAATCACGGCTTTTGGATAAATTACGGCAAATGCAAGCATTACAGCAAAAAGAGCGCCGCTTGCTCCAAGTAAAGTCGCATTATTCCCTGTTAATTCATAAACGAAAAGCGAAAAAAGTCCGCTCAAAAATCCCGACAACAAATAAAACAGAACAAATTCTTTTGAACCGATAGCCTTTTCAACAGAAAACCCGAACAAAAGAAGACCTATCATATTTGACAAAAGATGATTTAAATCGCCGTGTACGAACATATAAGTAAATGGCTGCCAAAAAAATTTCATATCGATGCAGAAATTTTTATTCAATGCCATAATATACGAAACCGACATTCTGTATTGAACGGGAGAATCAGGCAGCCTCACATAAACAAAAAAATTATCCAGCGTAAAAAAGAAAACTACATTTATCAGTACAAGTATTATTACTGAATTGATATTTATATAACGAAAAGGTTTTCTGATGAATTTTGGAACCATTTTATTTTTTTTCGTCTTCAGTAAGAATATTTACAGAAGGATCTGCGTATGTAATTTGATTTCTGCCGTTGCGTTTTGACATATAAAGCCCCTGGTCAGCCTGATTTACTAAATCTTTAGGATCTTGAACAGGATTGTCTTCGTGATTGAAAACAGCAACTCCGCCTGAAATTGTAACTTTCATCGTCTGACCGTCAAAATTGAATTCGTGTTCTTCGATGTTTTTGCGGATTCTGTTAGCAACCTGAACGGCTTCTTCTCTATCTGTATTGTCAAGAAGAACTGTAAATTCTTCTCCACCGTAGCGGCTTGCAAGATCATATTCACGAAGCCCGGATTTAATCATTGAAGCAACTTCTTTTAAAACATAATCACCGCACTCATGACCGTAAGTATCGTTAAAATGCTTAAAGAAATCGATATCAAACATCAAAACTGAAAGGGCATTTTTATGCTCCATTGCTTCGTAAAGTTTATCTGTAAGAATATTGAAGAAAAAGTATTTTAGTTTAAGTTTTGTCATCATGTCTGTTGATGAGCGTTCAAGCAAAGTTGCATTACTTATTGCAAGCGCCGCTAAATCACCGATTTCCATGATTTGCTTTTTTTCGGATTCTGTATAATCAGCATCCTCATCGAAAACAAGCCGTTCTCCAAGGAACAAAAGACCGTTTATGTGATTCTTTTGAATGAGCGGAATTACCATTGTTGCACTTAAATTTTTTAAAAGTTTCAAGGCGTGGCTTTCTGGACAATTTTCTGAAATATAATCTGGAGTGAGAGGACGCTTTTCAGCGCTCAAAAGTTTTACAATTGGATCAGAAATTTCAAATTCGTACTGAATATCTGAAGTTGGATCGATTATGCTCTGTTTAGTTTCAAGAAGAAATTTTTCTGAACTGAGGCTGTCAAGCATAAAAACACCAGCATTTACAACATGAAGCTGAGCCATACATGTAAATGTGATGGAATCGAAAAGTTTTGAAATCTCTAGAGTTGAGCACAAAGAACGAGAAATATCCAAAAGTTGTTCTAAATCGTAAATGCGCTTTTCATAATTTGCAGTTAACTCATTAATTTTTTCTTTAAGTTCTTTTACTGTACTCATAAATACCCTACTTTGCGTTAGTAATTATAGCATAGTTTTTCATAATTTCAAAGAAAATTTCCCAATTTGCATGCTGCTTTTCAAGTAAATCAGTATTATCACGATTTCTTGACGACATCATAAGGACTTTTAAATTTGAAATTATCTCACTCGCCGGTTTTTTAGAATCCTGAATCATAAGCTGAATTATTTTAAAAAGCGCATTCAGGGTGTTTGTTTCTTTTGTAATAATTTTGCTCGCTTCTAAATTTATGGAATTTACCATCATTTCAAGTTTTTTCATAAATTCCTGATCTTTATGACCGTTTTTCAAGTGGCTATCCAAAGTTGAAAGATCATTTCGCTGCCCGGAATTAAATGAATCTTCAAATTCTTTGATATTATCGGCAATTTCCAGCGAAGAAAACACACAATTTGAAAATTCAGTTTTATAAGCCGGATTATTGAAAAAACCTTCAACGACAATATCGTTTAAAAGCGCACGAATTCCCTCTGACAAATATGTATTTATAAATGTTTTTAAAACCTGCATAGGAGTTATATAAGTAAAAGTAAACGAAGATTCTTTTTGAAGTTTTTCGTTTGTCTGATAATTATAACCATTTAATGTCATGAGAAAAGTATTTTCGAAAAGTTTGTCGAGATTTTTTCTAACTTTATCGTCTTTTAATTCAGTTTTTATTCTTTGCTCGTCTGAACGAAATTTTGCACGCATCATTTCAGCGAATTTTTTTGAAGCCTGATTGTTATACTGTGCAACTGCCGGTTTATAGAGAGGATCATTTTTTGCAAGGGAAATCAAAAGTTTTATTTTTTCCGGCGAAAGAATATTTTTTATTATAGAAGAAATTTTCTTTAAATTTTCGACTAAACCTTTGAACCATTCATCAGGAACTGAACCGTTGTATTTTAAATTTGCAAGAGCTTTAATCGCATTCACAGTTGAAGTATTAATTGTAAGTCCGTAAATCTGATAGTAAAAATCTTCGAGAAAATTCAAAAGTTTTGAAAGCGGTGCAGATTTATAAGTCGGCTTGTACTTGTGGTCGAGCGCAATAAAATTTGAATCAAAAATCTGAAGCATCGTAACAAAATTGAATTTACACAAATCGGCAAGCTGATAAATCCCGTTTAAATCCTTATCGATTTTTTTAAAAACATCTGCGTTTAATTCGTGAAGAACTTTTTCAAGTCGTTTAAACTGTTTTTCAAATATTTGCGAATTTGTAAAATTTGAAGATTCTTCAATTTCTTGCTTACGTTTTTCGTAAGAAAGCGAAGTAATTATTTCTTGAGACTGCGAAGTATACCCTGAAAGAACAAGCTGTGCTTCAAAACGGTTGTTACGGGCAAAATCCGGACTTGCAATTGTTGCTGAAAGAATTTCGTTAATGGGAGAAGTATTTATATATAGAAGACGAATTGCTTCTGCGAAGTTTCCGATTAATTCGCCATCTTTATAAAGTTCTGGACGAAACTGATTTATTTCGGATTCGATTTTTTTTGCCTGAATTTTTTTCTGAACTTCTGGTGAATTTCGGTTGAATAAATACTCGAAAAAATCAGTTATTTTCTGAAAAAAACTCATACGAAAGATTATACTACTAAAAAAACGATATTACAAGATTTTTTTTATTGCTCAAAGTCTTTGAAAATTTCTTTATAATCTTGAACGGTTGAAGCGTGAATTATTTTAGCACGAAGTTCAGCACCGCCAGAAATTCCTTTTGAATACGCACAGAATCTTTTTCGCATCTCGCGGCAGGCAGATTCTTCTGAAGAATCATCACAAAGCATTTCAAGTTCTTTAAAACCGGTTTTTATTCTTTCTAAAACCGAAACTTCATCGTAGAAACCATTTTTTAAAAGCTGAACAGTTTTAGAAAAAATAAACGGATTTCCCATCGCGCCGCGTGCAAACATTATTCCGTCACAGCCAGTTTCGCTCAACATTCTTTTTGCATCTTCTGGAGTAAACAAATCACCTGAACCAAAAACAGGAACTGCACCGTCAACAAATTTTACAAGTTCTGCAAGTTTTTTCCAATCGGATTTTCCTTCATAACCCTGCGCACGAGTTCTTGGATGAAGAGTTATTGCATCTGCTCCATTTTCAAGTGCACTTTCTGCCGCCTGAATAAAACTTATTGAAGATTCGTCCCAGCCGCTTCTGATTTTTACTGAAACTGCACATTTTCCCTGAACAGAATTTTTTACCGCCCGAACGATTTTTCCAAGTTGTGAAAATTCTTTTGTAAGAAAAGAACCCGCTCCCGTTTTTATGATTTTTGGAACAGGACAGCCGGCATTTATATCGATACATTCACAGGAAGTTTTACAAAATACGATTTGCGCCGCTTCTGCCATGACATCTGGATTTCCGCCAAAAATCTGAACGGAATATTTTTTTTCGTTTGAGGCACGCTGCATTAAAACTTCAGTTTTTTCATTTTTGCGAACTAAGGCTTCAGCGCTGACCATTTCGGTATAAGTAAAACACGCTCCTTTTTCTATACATATAGAACGAAACGAACGGTCGCTGTAACCTGCAACAGGTGCGAGAAAAATATTTCCATCAAGCGAAAGAGAACCAATTTTTACCGGGTGAAAAAGATTCATTATTCTTCCGGCAATTTAAAGACTTTGCAGCTATTTTTCCAAAGCTGTTCGGACAGTTCTTCTACATCCATTTCAAGCATTTCCGCAAGAAATTTTGCCGTTGAAGTAATGTACGCAGGCATTGTTCTTTTTTTGTCGCGGAATTCTGCAGGAATCATAAAAGGACTTTCTGTTTCGATTAAAATTCGGTCTATAGGAATATTTAAAACTGTTTCGTGAAGATTGCGTGCATTCCTGTAAGTTAAATTTCCGGCAAAAGAGAACCAAACATTCATATCAAGGCACTTTTTTGCGTACGCAGCATTTTCTGAATAACAGTGAAAAATTGCCCCGGAATCTGGAATACGGTCTTTTAAAACATCGTAAATGTCTTTTCCGGCATCCCTATTGTGAATGATTACAGGTAAATTGTGTTTTTGCGCGATTTCAAGTTGAGTGATAAAAAGCTCCATCTGCGAGCGCTTATCCCCGAACTGTTTGCAGTAATCAAGACCAGTTTCACCGACAGCAACAACATTTGGATATGAAAGATATTGTTCTATTTTAGAGATGTAATCTGCACCCGGAGTAGTTACTTCTGAAGGAGCAACACCTACAGCATGATAAACGCCTTTTATTGACTTTAAATTAGGATATACCCGTTCAAAGTCATGAAGACTATTGTTAATACTGATAAGTCGTGCAACTCCAGCCTGTTTTGCCTGCTGAATAACGCGTAATTGTTCTATCGGATCATCGTAAATAAGCCCGATGTGAGCATGAGTATCAAATAATTTCATGGCTTTTCTTCCTAAGATATGATAATAGAAATCTTAAAAACTGAAGTTCTGTAGATTCCTATAATGGCAAATGCCGCAGAAAAAAATGTGATATTTTTTCACATTCTTACCGATACTTTAATATAGAATTTCTTATCTGTCAATTTATTTTTCTTTTAGAACTAAAAATTATGATAAACCGAACATAAAAAACGAACTTTAATTCAAGAGTTATAATTTAGCGTTATAATAGAAAAATATTAAAGATATCTTGAAAAATTTATATTACTAATTTTTCAGAGGTTTCTGTGAAAAACTGCAATAGAAATTTGACAAAACAGAATTATAAATGATAAAATAAAGGATACTGAAATTTATTACTTTTTTTCTCTATGCAAAACAAATTTCAGTATGCAAACGGTTCCTGTATTCAGACAGTCAGACAAAAATCAATGTTTGGAGTTAATTTTGGCAAGAACGCAAAAATACAAAAAAATAGAAAAGAATTTCGCAAACAACATTCAGAATAAATCTGCCTCGTTTTTAAAGATAATTAAAAATTCGTTTGTAAAAATATTTAAAGTTTTTGACAGCAAACTCACGATTATGATTGTTCCGCATTCTCAAAGCAAAGTTTTAAATATTCAAACAAATGTTTTCGCACTTACACTCGCATTCATTCTTGCAATCGGTGTAATTTCTTCATTTGTATATTTCAACAGAAAAGCCGTTGTTTCAAATGCAGAAATCGCAAGCCTTATGAACGAAAACCGCGAAACTTTAGCAAGTCTTGACGAACTTCGCGATGAAAACACAAATCTTCTTCAGGCAGCAAAAAGATTTCAAGCATCTTTTTCACAGTCGCTTTCTCTTTTAGGGCTAGATAAAAAATCTTCAGTTTCACAGGCATCTGTTTCCAACAGCGACTTAACTTCGCTTTTCAGTTCAAAAGAAAATGTTTCAGGTTCAATTCAAGAAACTTCAGACATCCGCTCGCTTACGGCATACCTTGAAGATTCAGTTCAACCAATCGAACAAATCGGAAAAATGCTCGAAAGTCAGAGTCAGCTTTTCAAAGAAATCCCGAACATTTGGCCTGTAAAAAATCCGAATACTCACATTTCAAGTATGTTTGGACCAACACTTCATCCAATTACAGGTCAATGGTACATTCACAAAGGGCTTGACTTCTCTACTTACCGGCAAGGTGACCCTGTTATGGCAACTGCAAATGGTCAGGTCGTTACAGTAGGCTACGATACAAGTTTTGGTATTAATGTAATTATCAAACATAAACACGGAATGTACACCAGATACGCGCACCTTTCTACAGCAACAGTAACAAAAGGCGAATATGTAAATCAAGGTGATATGATAGGTAGAATCGGAAACACTGGTATTACAACCGGACCACATCTTCATTACGAAGTTCACATCGGTTCTGATGTTGTAGATCCTGGCAAATACATTAATGTAAAACTCAAGAAATAATTATGGCTTTACTTCACGACGATATTTCAATTAACACACTTGTAGGAAAAGGTTCTTTCATAAAAGGAAATTTACGCGTAAACGGTTTCATAAGAATCGACGGCGACATTGACGGAAACTTAGAAACAGACGGCAATGTAATTATCGGTGAAAGCGCAAGAGTCCGCGGAAACCTTTCTGCAAAATCAGTTATTATCGGTGGAATAATTTTCGGAAACATAACAACAAAAGAAAATGTAAAACTTTTGACAACTTCAGCCGTAATCGGCAACATAATTTCAAAAAAAACAGTAATTGAAAACAACGCATTCTTCCAAGGTCACTGTATTTCAATTTCGGAAGAAGAAAAATTCAAAATTCAGTCAGAAAAATTCCTTCAAAATCAATCAATAATTTCAAAGGTAAACATTTAATGGCAGGCATTGATCCGCTTTCTAATTCACTTTTTCTTTCGGCAAATTTAAACAAAGCTCAGGAAGTAAAAAAACAAAAAGAAAAATCCGAAATCAAAAAAAAGAGAAACATTTTCTCCTCAATGGTAGAAAAAAATCAAGAAATCGAAAATTTAACGTCACAAGGTCTTCCGGCAGAAATCGCAGGTCTTTCAACAGAAGAATCAATAATTTTTTTAAAAGACAACATCGACATTTGCGCAGAACAACTTGAAAACGATTTTTCCGCAGAAAATTTCACAAAATTCCGCAAATCTATAAGTCAGTTTATGAAATTCATCACGAAAAACAATTTTGAAGTCATAAACCACAAACGACCACGGAAACAAATTATGGTAAAAGGCGTATTTTTTTCTGAAAAACGCGAAATTGACCCATTTTATCAGGTTCGCGTAATCGACACAAAACTTGATGAACTTGCAAACATGATTCTCCAGAATTACGGCGACAAAATTTCAATGCTTTCAAAAGTAAACGAAATAAAAGGTCTGATTGTCGATTTTATGGCAGTTTAAAATTTAAAAAAAATCACTTATTTTTTTCAGTTATTTTTTTCGGTTTAAATTATATTTATTTTATAGTAAAATAAAGTATATCTTGAAATTAATAAATTCAAGATTTTAAAGGAACTCAAACAATTGGAGATTTAGATGAGCGACATTTTTGAAAAAGATATAGAAGACGAAGAAGTTATCGAAAATCTGGAAGATTCGGATTTCCGTGAGTCAAACGAAGAATTAGTCTTTGAAAATCCTCTTGTTGTTCTAAAACTTACATATTCCTGTGAAAGCATTTATGCAAGAAATACTAAAAAATTCGATTTAAAAGCCGGAGATTTCGTAATAATTCCTACGCGATACGGAAAAGATATGGCAAAAATTATCGGATTTGCAAAACGCCCTATAGGAATCAAGCAGGATGATATAATTCAAATCGACAGAAAAGCAACCGAAGAAGATATTGCCAAAAACAATGAAAATTCCGAAAAAGAAAAAGAAGCGTTTAAAATTTTCAAAGAAAAAGTTGCGCTTCACAAACTCGATATGAAACTTGTGACAGTTCATTTTTTAACTGACGAGCAAAAAGCGCTTTTCTTTTTCAGTTCTGATAACCGCGTTGATTTCCGGGAACTTGTAAAAGATTTAGTCAGCATCTTTAAAATGAGAATAGAACTTCGTCAAATCGGTGTACGAGATGAATCAAGAATTACAGGCGGACTTGGTGTCTGTGGAAGACCTTTCTGCTGCCACGGAATCAGCGATAAACTCCGCCCGGTTTCAATAAAAATGGCAAAAGACCAAAATCTTTCATTAAATTCCATGAAAATCAGCGGTCAGTGCGGACGACTTTTATGCTGTCTTTCTTACGAATTCGACTGGTATGTTGAAGCACGCAAAAAACTTCCGCAAGAAGGCATTTCAGTTTACTACGATGGAACAAATTTCAAAATCACAGAAGTAAATCTTCTCACAAATATGATAAAAATGGCTGGCGAAGATGGAAGGCTTCTCGAAGTAAACGCAAAACGCTTCGTAAAAGATTCTTCCAACCGCTGGAAAATCGAATAAATATCAAAAATCTAAAAATCAACAAAAAATTATGAGAGATGTAATGCCTGTTCTCATTACATTGAAAGCAGGCGTTGCAAACTTCCTTATTGGAGAAATATGAAAGTTTTAGTCAGCGGTTTAATCAACATAGAATCAAATGTTTTCGTAAATAATTTTCCTGTAGAATATAGTCCTATTGAATACGCATTCAATCAAGTAAGTTTCGATTTTAGCGGAGTTGCGTACAATATTATAAAAGCGCTTTCTGCACTCGGCGACAAAACAATTCCTGTTTCAATAATCGGAAAAGACAACATCGCAAATTTAATTTTAGCAGAATTAAAACGCAGCAAAATTCCTTGTGATTTCATTTTTCAAGATTTAAAAACGACTTGTTCTTCCGTAATTCTTTTTGACAGTCAGGGGAAACGAAAAATTTATTGCGATTTAAAAAATATTCAGGATTTTGTAATTCCAATTGAAAAAATAGAAGAATCTTTAAAAACTATTGACGGTCTTATTCTCTGTAACATAAATTTCAATGACAACCTCATAAAAAATGCAAAAAAATTCAATAAACCCATTTTCACGGATGTACAGGATTTATCAAACATTTTTGACGATTACAATAAAAGATTTTTAAAAAATTCAGATGTAGTTTTTTTGAGCGATGAAAAAATTCAAGGAAACCATGAAAAATTTCTCATTTCAATTTACAAAGAATACAAAAATAAAATAATCGTTTTAGGTCAGGGGAAAACTGGTGCACTTATGCTCGATTCTTCTGAAAACAAAATTTATTCAATAAAAAGCGTTTATACACGCCCGGTCGTAAACACAGTCGGCGCAGGAGATTCTCTTTTTTCAGCGTTCGTTCATTTTTACTTAAAAAATCTGTCGCCTGTTGAATGCCTTAAAAATGCCGTAACTTTCGCTTCGTATAAAATCGGGGAATCTGGCGGTGCAAAAGGATTTTTAACAGAACCAGAACTCAAGAAAACAGTCAAAAATTTAGATTTTGAAATTTTCACAGTCCGCGACAAATTATAAAGTTCAATTTTGAATTAAAAAAATGTGCTGTTATTTCGACTAAAGCAAGTTCAGCAAGAAGAATGAAAAATATCAATTCAGGCTTTTAAACTGTCTACAAAAACGCTAATCATATTTTTTTCGTTTTCGTGATCGTGCAAGTCTAAAATCACCATCCTGAAAATTAATCCTTCAAGAAGACTGAAAAAAAGTTCGTTTGTGCTTTTTAAATCGAGTTTTCGAAATTCACCAGACTCCATTCCCTGAATCAAAACCGATGAAAGAATGTGCCGGAGCTTTATTACATAATGCATGACTCGTTTATGCGGATCGTAGCCGTTTTTCTGAACCTGCTGAATATAATTTATAATCACCGAAAAAAGATGAGCGTTTTCTTCACAAACATTTATAATCAGAAACATCATCTGCTTTAAAAGTTCCTGATTTGAAAATTCATTTTTTTTCATTAACTGAAGAAGTTCAAATTCGATTTTTTTTGTAACGCGTTTTATGCTGCACATGAAAATTTCGTGTTTATTTTTAAAATAAATGTAAAGTGTAGTTCGCGTAATTCCGCAATGATCTGCAATTTTTTGAATCGTAACATTTTTGTAACCTTCTGAAACAAAAATTTCGATTGATTTCTGGAGAATTTCTTCTTTTCGTTTATCATGTTCTACAATTGCAGCCATTTTTCCTTCCGTTAAAATTTTTCAATCTGTTTTTTTTGAACAGATTTTTTGGAATTTTTAAGATTATTATAAATGTAAAAAGTTGTATTTAAATTTCCGGCTCTAATATTTTTTAATTTATCCGCATAAAAACCGAAATTTTCCTGAAATTTTTTGTGCGAAGTTATAAGACCGAGTTGCCACGAAGGAAAATTTTGAGGAATGCAGTTCATTTGCCTGTAAAGTTCTTCTGCCTGACTTTCATCGCCTAACCTTTCACCATAAGGAGGATTACAAAGAATAAGTCCATTTTCATAAGGCGCTTCTAAATCTTTAAAATCAGACTGAATAAAATCCGGGCGGTAAATTTTTGCACTGCTGTCGATGAGATTTAAAGCCCGACCAGCCATAACGCACGCATATTCAGCATTTTTGCGACTTCGTTCAACGGCTTCTGAAGAAATGTCTGAACCTGTAATTCTTACTTCAACATCTGGACGAATCTGTTCTGCTTCTTTTTTGCGGAGAATTTTTGCGCGTTCTTCATCAAAAAACGGCAGATTTTCAATGGCAAATCGTCTTCCAAAACCGGGAGCAACATTATACGCATAAAGAGTTGCTTCGATTACGAATGTTCCCGAACCGCAAAATGGATCGTGCAAAGGAGTTTTTCTACGCCACATCATTTCCTGAAGCAAAACTGAAGCGACTGTTTCACGGATTGGTGCAATTCCTCCGTCAACGCGATAACCTCTTTTGTGAAGCGGAAGTCCTGACAAATCCAGAAGAATTAAAACTTCATTGCTGTCGATGTAAACGCGGACATTTGATTCTGCACCTGATTCTGGCATAGAATGCATATTCCATTTGTCACAAAGTTTTTTATAAATTGCCTTTTGAACCATTTTTTGAACCGCATGTTCAGAATCTAAGCGGCTTTTATTGCATCTTACTTTGTCAACTGTAATTTTTGAATCTTTTTTAAAATAATCTTGCCATTCAACTGAATAAACGCCGTCAAACAAATCATCAAAATTTTCTGCCTTATACGCTGCCAGCTGAAGAAAAACGCGATCGCTTGTTCTTAAACACAAATTTGCACGAAACAAAGCGTCGTTATCGCCAGAAAAAGTTACTCGTCCGGGAGCGTTAGAAATCAATTTATAACCGAGATGTTTTATTTCGTTTCCAAGGATGCGTTCTGCACCGACTGCACACAAAGCGACTAAAGTATTCATAACATAAAATTAACATTTTTAAAGACTTTATGGAAGTCAACAGAAACTTTTCGCACAATATTTGCAATCACAATTTTTCTTGTATTTTAAAATAATAAAATCAAGTGCAAAAACTGAAAAATCAAAATTCTCACAACATTCAAGATTTTAACCTTTAAAGTCGTCAATAAATAAGATAGAATAAATAGAAGAAAAACTAAAAAAATCGGGGCAATATGAAAAAATCTAACAAAAAAAATAAAATTCAGAATGAAAAACCAAAAATGTCAAAACTTGCGCGAACAGTTTTAATTATTTCAGCGGCAATTGTAGTTCTTCTTGCGGGCGGAATTATCACGCTTAACGCATACAACTACAAGCCCACAGTCGCCTTTTACGGAATTTCAGAAAGAAATCATAATGCAATCATCGAAGTTCTTCAAAAAACGAGCGAACGAAAACGAGGAAACAAAAAAGTCTGGCCGTACAACATCGAAATTCTAGATTCATCGTATTCTTTAGAAAAAGCGTTAAAATCTCCGGCGAAATTTCTTTCAGAAAAAAAAGATTCTCATGGAACATTCCTTGCAGAAACAAAAAAAGCGCGCAAACCAGAACTCATAATTATGTACCGCGGGAAAAATGCCGAATTTGCAGTTGAAAATGCTTTAAAAAAAGTTCCAGGATTTTCTCAAACGATTTTGGACGGAATGACAACTTCAATAAAACAGACGGCATATATAAACGCGCAGAATAACATTTCCGCAGTTCCGCTTTTAATCGACAACTGTGAACTCGATGTAAACCGTTCATTTTTAAATTCACACAAAATCGAAGAATTCAAAACCTTAGAAGAATTTGAAAACATTATTTCAAAAAATAAAATTCAGGAAGGCTCTGCGGCAATTTCAGCAAATTTTTCAGATTCATACAATTTTATCAATTTATTCGGTGCAATCGTTGAAGCAACATCAGGAATTTCAAGTCTTCAGTCTGCATCAGAAAAAATCTGGAAAATTTCAAAAAGTTCTGCAGCAGGCTACAACACTTATCAAAATCTCATCTCGGAACTTTCAAAAGAAGGCGCAGAATTTTACGAAGCAATTGAACTTTTAAAACGCTGGCAGAATAAATCGCTTCTTCCAAAAAATATAAATCAGTTTACATCAAAAGATGTCGAATCTTTCATGCAGGCAAACCTTTCAGTTGCATCGTTTATGACTCTTTCCGACCACAGAAAAATAGCGCAGAAAACAATTCAGAAATTTTCTTCATTCTACATTCCGTCAAAAAATCAACAGAGAATTTTTACATCGCCTGTAATCGTCGCTATTGCAAACAGCAGAAACAAAAGCATTTCAGAAAGCGTAAAACTTCTTGCAAATTCCATGCAGTCCGAACTATGCTCGCGTACAGGACTTGCGCCAGTTCAGGCAAATTGCAGCGTAATCGACATTCAGGCAGATGATGTAAGATATTGGGTTGCAGCATCGGGAAAACCGTTTGAAGGCCTTGCAGAATCAGCATTCAAAACAAGCGGAAGCAGAAACCAATTCGCAGAAGCCCTTAAATCTTTTCTTAATTAAAAATATATTATATAATCAAAAAAACAGTGAGGTGATTTTATGAATTTAAAAAACACATTCAGCCATCTTTCAAAAAATTTTTTTATCGGACTTTTATTAGTCGTAATTGGAATTGCAATAATAATCTCTCCAGAATATTGTAAAAAAGCTGTAATTTTTCTTTTAGGTCTTGAAGCCGTAGTAAATGGAATTTACAGCATGATTGTAACAAGAAAAATAATCACGGATTCACTGTTTCAGTATTCTATGATTTTCAAAGGAATGCTCAGCATCGTCGTAGGGCTTCTTGCAATTTTTCTTTCAATATTTTTTGATAATGTTGTTACGGCATTAATCATTACACTCGCCGTTTATTTTTTCATCGATACAATTATTCAAATTTTTGCAAGCGGAAAACTTCGTGAAGACCCGGAAGCAAGAAAAAAAACTGTTTTTGAAGCGGTAATCTGCTGTATTGTTGCAATAATTCTGTGTATGATTCTTGTAAACGCAATTATCTATATTGCAGGCGGCGTAATGCTTATAATCGGACTTTTCATGATTGTTTACGACATCAAAAACCGCCCTATCGTTGCAGAAAAAGTAGAAGTCGTAGATGACATTTCGGGCACAATAGAATAATTAAATTACTACAAGGATTTAAAATGATTACAATAGAAAAAACTGAAGTTTTCGGGTGGGATGCTGCAATTCGAGGAATGAGAAATTCTTTTAACAGCTGGGATAAATCTGACAGCAAATACAATGCACAAACCGGAAAATTCGAAGTCGGACCTGCTGACTTAACTTTAATGGACAGATTAAGCCGTTCAGGACCAAGTCATGCCAAATTCTTACGATACATAAATGTGACTTTCGATGTTACCGCTCCAAGATACTGGTGGGCCGAAATGGACACTTACAAAGTCGGAACAGTCAGAAACAGTTGCTCCACAATGCACAAAGTTCAAGCAAAAGAATTTGTACGCGAAGATTTCAGCATTGAGCACCTGAATGAAGAATCTTTAAAAACGCTGGACATCTTGATTAAAACACTAAACGAAGCGCGAAACAGATTCAATTCAGAAAAAAATAAAGATGACTGGTGGCAAATGATTCAACTTTTACCGGCAAGCCTAAACCAAAAGGCAACAATTCAACTGAATTATCAAGTCCTTCAGGGAATTTATTTTACAAGAAAAGACCATCGCCTCGATGAATGGCACACATTCTGCGATTGGATAAAAAATCTTCCGTACAGCAGTCTGATAATCGGTAAATAAATTTTTAATACAAGTAATTCTTATAAAAAAGCCCCCGAAATAATTCGAGGGCTTAAATTTTTTCTGAATATTTTATAATTCGTAGTTTTCACCATACTTTACAATAGTAACATTCGGGAAACCGTTTTTATGCAGGTGTTCAACAAAATAATTTTGAGCATCATGTTCACCGTGAACAAGGAAAATATTTTTTAAATGCGAAGTATCAATTGACTTTAACCACTGAGTCATTTCATTATAATCAGCATGCGCACTGAAAGCATTGATTTGTTCTACTTTTGCATTTACATGATATAAATCTCCAAGAATATGAACTTCTTTTTCACCTTCACGGATTTTTCTTCCCAAAGTATTTTCTGCCATATAACCAACGATTAAAACTGTATTCCGCGGATTTGAAATTTCGTTTGCAAGATGATAAAGAACTCGACCGGCTTCACACATTCCGTCTGCGCTTATGATGATTAAAGGACCTTCTTTTTTCATTAATTCTTTTGATTCTTCTACGCTGGCAGTAAATGAAAGTTGACCAAAACCAAACGGATTTTTATGATGCTTTAAAAATGCCTCGTTTACTGAATCGTCGTAACATTCCGGATGAGTTAAGAAAACGCTTGTTGCTTTTGAAGCCATTGGAGAATCAACATAAATCGGAATAACAGGAATTTTTTTCTTATCCATAAGAAGGTGAAGGTAAAAAATTAATTCCTGAGCCCTTTCAATAGCGAAAGACGGAATTATAATCTTTCCTTTTTTTGCACAGGCATCCCGGACAACGCGCTCAAGTTCTTTCATTGCGAAAACTGAATCGTTGTGAAGCCTGTTTCCGTAAGTGCTTTCGAGGATAATATAATCTGGAGCAGGAACATCTGTTGCTGGCGGACGAATAATCGGTTTTTCTTTTCTTCCGATGTCGCCTGTAAACAGAATATTTTTTTGACTTCCATTTTGAGTAATTGAAAAATTTACAAGTGCAGAACCCAAAATATGTCCGGCATCGAAAAATTCCATTACGACTTCCGGTGAAAGATAAACTTTTCTGTTATAAGATCTGGTTGCAATCTGATTTACAGTTTTTACGCAATCTACTTCATCGTACAAAGGCTTCCAGGTAAATTTTTCACCTTTTTTGCGAGCCTGTTTTGCAAGAAATTCTGCATCGTGAGCCTGAATTCGGGCGCTGTCCATCAAAACAAGATTTACAATATCGCGCGTTGCTGGAGTCGCATAAATGTCACCTGAAAATCCGCGTTTTGTAAGAATTGGAAGAAGTCCGCAATGGTCATAATGTCCGTGCGTAATGACTACAGCCTCAAGATTTTCCAGATCAATGCTGAAATTTCGATTTTTTTCATCAGACTGTTTGCGTTTTCCCTGAAAAGCGCCGCAATCCACGAGAAATTCTTTGCCGTCGACATCAAGAATGTGTTTTGAACCAGTAACTTCTTGAGCGGCTCCTAAAGAACGAAGTGAAATCCCCATAAGCGTACTCCCATAACAGTAAAAATTGATGAACTGCCAGCTCTTTCAGACAGCCTGAATTTATTTTATCATGAGAAAAGGATTTTACAAGAAAAAAGACAAAAAATTACAAAATTTTACAGCAAAAAAAATTCTTGCTCATATAAAGAATTTAAATAATAATAAAATCATGGAATTCATAAAAAAAGAAGAAATTAAAATTCTGTCTAATCCCGGTGTTGAATCGCTGCAACTTTTAAACTCAAAAAACAGTACTTCAAACCGCGTAACAATTACAAAAGTTACTGTTCAGCCTGGATTTGAACAGCCTCGCCATAAACACGAAAAGTCCGAACAAATCTGGATTGCACTAAACGGAAACGGAAAACTGCTTTTGAAAGACTGTGAAAAGAATTTTTCTTCAGGTGATGTAGTGAGATTTGAAGACGGCGACATTCACGGACTTAAAAATGACAGTCACGATGTTTTTGAATATATTTCAGTTACATCGCCTCCAATCGATTTCAGTTATGCTTACAAAGAAGAAAGCGGAGAACGCAATGTCAGATAAAATCAGTTTTTTAAATATTCCTGGCTTAATTTTTTTAATCATCATTATGATTCCAAACTTTATCTACGCATCAAAATGTCCTGAAGGATTTCTTGGAAAATGGAAGAACAAAGTTGTCGAGATTCTTGAACAAGTCGGAAGATTCGGTTGCTTTATTTGTATGGCGGTAAATATTCCGGGCACTGTGTATGGATTTGAAAATTCCAGATTGTTTTGGCTCTGCGTCATTTTTGGAACGATTCTTGTGGCAGCGTATTGCATCATCTGGTATTTCTGGTTCTGGAAAAATACGCTTTTTCGTGCACTTTCACTTTCAATTCTTCCATCGGTGCTTTTTATTTTCTGCGGAATAATGTCGCGCTCGATTTTGCTAATAGTTTTTTCTGCAATTTTTGCACCGTGCCATATTTTAATAAGCATAAAAAACTGTACACAAAACTAAATTTCGTTGTAAACTTATAAAGTAACCGGGAGATTCTTATGAAAAATCTTAAAAAATTCTGTACGATTTTGCTCTTCGCTTTAATAAATTTTTCGTGCGCTGCAAAAGAAAGTCAAAATCCACAAAAAAAAGAGGGTGTTATGAATTCTTACATTTCTGTTTCTATGGAAAACGGACTTAAAATGCTTTCTGAAAGTAAAAATGCCGTTCTGCTCGATGTCCGACGAATCGACGAATACAATTCAGGTCATATTCCCGAATCAATTCTTTTTACAAATGAAACGATGACACAAGAAAAAGCTGAAAAACTTATTCCGTCAAAAAACACAAAGATTTTTGTTTACTGCAGGAGCGGTCGCCGAAGCAAAGAAGCCTCAAAAAAATTGATTGAATACGGCTATAAAAATGTCGTAGAAATCGGTGGAATTTTAGATTATTCTGGAAAACTAGAAAATTAAATCTTTCAAAATTTAAAATTGATTTTTCGGTGCACAAAGTTTATTTTTCAGTTTATTTAAATGCTCAAAAGAAATTTTTCAAGGGTCTCCACAGTTTCAACAATAAAATCTGCACCAGAATCTTTAAATTCCTTAATGTTACCGTAACCATACAAAACAGAAACAGTTTGAATTCCGTTTTTATGAGAGCCTTCAATATCATTTCTGCGGTCGCCAACCATAATAACTGGTTGTATCGCAGCGCGCTTGACCGCGTGTCGGCTTTGAACGTTTGTTAGGTTTAGGTCATCGCAAAATGAGATTTTGGTGTGAACTCAATTTTTAAATTCATACCAAGACCATCGGCTAATCTTTTTAATATTTTTATTGTAGGATTCCCAGAACCGTTTTCAATTTTGCTTATATCAGACTGAGCAATTCCTGTAGTTTCAGAAAGTTGTTTTTGTGTTACATTGCAAGACTTTCTTGCGTCAATAAGTGAAGAAATGATTTCATATTCTGGTTCAAGAGTCTCGTATTCTTTTTTGAAAGATACATCTTTCATCTGTTCATTTAATGCTTCTGTAAGTGTCATTTCTTTTCCTCCTTTTGTGGATGCTTAGCAAGATAATCCTTTCGACATTCCTTAGCTCGTTCAATTTCTCCTGGCGGAGTTTTTTGTGTTTTCTTACGAAATCCATGCGTTATAATTATTTTGTTCCCGACAAAGAAAAAATACAAATTTCGAACTATGTTTGTCCCCTGCTTAGTCCGTAGCTCAAAAATTCCATCGTCAAGATGTTCAGAGTAAGGAAGCCTAAGTTCTGAACCCTTGTCTTCCAGAAGTTTTAAATCACGGAAAGCTTTAGCTCGAAGCTTGACTTCGAGCGTATTAAGGAATTCAAGGCACGGTTTTTCACCATTATCCCTTTCATAAAACTCTACCGTAAATTTCTTTTCCATATTTCAATATTATAGGTTAAAGCCTATATTTTATCAAGAAAAAAAGGCAGGCTTGACCTGCTGGAAAAAGAACTATTGTTCTTGAATCTTTAATTTAACGGCAATAGCCTGACTCTTTTCATCACGTAAAATGTATTCAACTTCCAAGTTTTCTTCAGGAATATCACCTTTTTCATTTGCTTCTTTTTTGATAAGTTCTGTTATTTCAGCATCACTTGCCTTGAGTAAAGTCTTCATGGATGTTTCATTATCAAGAGTAAGTGGTTTCTTTGAACAAGAAACGAAAAGAGTTACTAAAATAAAAAATATTGGTAATAATTTCAGAATTTTATTCATTTTCGACCTCCGACTTAATCAAACATATGGTTTAAGCTTTCCATTGATGAAAAAACTGTGTATTTATATCCACCATCAAAAAATGAAATTTCTATGGCAGCATCTTTATCACCTAAAACGACAATCTTTTCTTTCTTATTTTCAATTTTGAAAAGTAAATCATTTTTTTCTACGACTTCTTCATCGTCAACGATATCTAAATCTTGCCATGATTTAAAAGTCACAGTTTCATCATAAACTTTGTCACTGATAATAGAAACATAATTGTTTACAATTTTTTCACCATTTTCTCCAGCTGTTACCACGGATAAAACTTCATCACAACTTGTGAGTAAAACTCCAAGCAAGAGTGAAAAAAATAGAATCCCAATTTTTTTCTTCATAAAATCCTCCTCGATTTTATTTATACTTGAATTTGTTTACGAACTTTTCTTATTAACAATAAGCGGCTCAGTGAGCCGTCCGTATAACAATGGGTTATACCGCAGCGCGCTTGACCCTCTGTCGGCTACGACCCTATGTTATGTTTTCTTCTATATTAAATTAGCATAATCTCTTTTTGCATAAAAGATTCTCATTATAGATACTTCTTTTTCATCATCGTCGATTAAGTATAGAGCAATATAATTTTTCTTGAAAAGAAATCTATGATATCCTTTTGATTGCAAAACTAAATCATTAGTTAACGGATACATATAAGGATTATCTGCAATATTCATTTTTTCTTCGAGAAATTCTTCAAGTAAACTTTCAGCGGCTTTTGGATTACAAAGTTTATCTGTAAAGTAAGTTACAATTTCGGATAAATCTTGCTCAGCCTTTTCCATGATTCGGACATTATAGGCCATGGGTTTTCCTTATTCTGGAAATTGCATCTTCAACAGAAGAATATCTGCCGTTTTTCATATCCTGTTTTGCTTCTTCAAGTTTTCCATATACATTTGCAAGAAACAGATGTTTTTCATAAGTTTCCATACTCATTAAAACCATGTCACCATATCCGTTTTTTGTAACGAAAATAGGTTCGTCATCTTCATGGCATAAAGATGATATAGCAGTGGTGTTTTTTAAATCTCTAATTGGAACGATTCTAGGCATAAGTATCTCCTTGTGGGATTATTTTACCACGGCTTTTTATATTTTGTCTATAAAAAAGGCGGGCTTGACCCGCCGTTTAAAAATCCAGACAAGCTTGATTTGGCCGGATTTTTATTCCTCTATTTTCTCATTTATTGATTTCCATTTTTCAATAATAGCCTGCATTGCCTTAATATATTTTGCCTTTAGTTCCATTTTTTTGCTATTCTTTTTACCAAGGAAAGCGACATATACTTTTGATGATGAAAGAATATTTTC